>DATDBH010000131.1:0-5084 GCA_036524985.1 Microlunatus sp.
GTGAAGTCACTGGCCGGCGCGATCGGTGGCCAGTTCCAGCGGATCCAGTTCACCCCCGACCTGGTGCCGGCCGATCTGATCGGCACCCGGGTCTACCACCAGCGGACCGGCGAGTTCGAGGTGTCGCTCGGTCCGGTGTTCTCCAACCTGCTGCTGGCCGACGAGATCAACCGTGCTCCGGCGAAGGTGCAGAGCGCCCTGCTGGAGGTGATGCAGGAACGTCAGGTCACGATCGGTCGGGAGACCTTCGTCGTGCCCGAGCCGTTCCTGGTGATGGCGACCCAGAACCCGATCGAGTCCGACGGCACGTATCCGCTGCCCGAGGCCCAGGTCGACCGCTTCATGATGAAGGTCGTGGTCGGCTACCCGAGCTCACCCGAGGAGCACGCGATCGTCGAGCGGGCCCTGGTGCCGGTCGATCGGCCCCAGGTGATGCTGACCCCGGACGACCTGATCAGGATGCGCCTGAGCGTCGAGCAGGTCTACGTCGACCCGTCGATCGTCGACTACGCCGTACGGCTCGTCGCCGCCACCCGATCACCGGGTGCGGTGGGGTTGGCCGACCTGGAGCGGTACGTCACCTACGGGGCGAGCCCGCGGGCCACGATCGCGCTCGTCCTCGGCGGTCGAGCGCTCGCTTTCCTGCGGGGGCGCGACTACGTGCTCCCGTACGACATCGACGAGCTGGCCCTCGACGTGCTGCGGCACCGGCTGGTGCTGTCGTACGAAGCCCTGGCCGACGACCTGGACGCGGACAGCATCCTGGTCCGGGTGCTCCGCGCCGTACCGTCGCCGGCGGTCGTGCTCCAACCATGATCAGCCCATCATGATCAACAGAGCATGATCACCGCGCCCGATCGGCTGCTGCACCAGCTGGAGTGGCGGGTGCTGCGCAGGTTGGACGGACGGCTGCAGGGTGGCTATCGCACCACCCGGCGGGGCAGTGGCCTGGACTTCGCCGGGCTGCGACCGTACGTGGACGGAGATGACGCCCGACACATCGACTGGAACGTGACCGCCCGGCTCGATGAGCCCCAGGTGCGCGAGTTCAACGAGGACCGGGAGCTGACTGCCTGGCTCGTGCTCGACCGATCGGCCTCGATGGCGGTCGGCGGTCCGGGGCGGGGGAAGCAGGACGTGCTGGTCGAGCTCGCTCTGGTCCTGGCCAGGCTCTTCGGTCGCAGCGGCAACCGGGTGGGCGCGGTCCTGTACGGTTCCGGAGCTCCCCGGCTGGTCAGGCCCGGCACCGGACGTCACCAGGCGCTGCGGATCGGACGGGAACTCGACCGCCCGGTTCAGCTGGGGACTTCGTCCACCACGGACCTGGCCGCGATGCTCGACACCGTCGCGTCGCTGGCTCGTCGCTCGCTCGTGATCGCGATCTCGGACTTCATCGGTACGGGCGAGTGGCAGCGCCCGTTGCTCCGGCTCGCGCACCGCAACGAGGTGGTCGCGGTCCGGGTGGTCGACGCCGCGGACGACACCATCCCGGAGGTCGGCGTGATCGTGGTCGAGGACGCCGAGACCGGCGAGCAGCAGCTGGTCGACTCCGCCGATCCCTGGTTCCGGGCGAGATTCTCCGCCGAGGTCGACCAGCGGGAAGCCGGGCTGCGGTCCGGGATGCGTCGAGCAGGGGTGCCGCTGCACCGAGTCGACACGGGCAGCGATCTGGTCGAGGCGTTGCTGGCGATCGTCGAGCAGACGCGGCGGAGGCGCGCATGAGTCTGTCTCAGCCGTTGTTGCTCGTCGTCGGTCTGGTCCTGGCCGCCGGACTGAGCGTCGGCGTCGTCGTGCTGAACCGCCGGCGATCGGCCGCGCTGCTGGCGGCGGGCGTCGCTGCCGGAGGTCGACGCAGTCGCCCGCTCGGGCTGTGGTTCTCGCTGGTCGGGGTCGTGGTGCTCGCGTTCGCCATGGCTGGTCCGGTCGCTTCGTTGCCGGTCGCCCGCAGTGCCGGCACGGTGATCCTGGCCATGGACGTGTCCCACAGCATGAGTGCCTCCGACGTCGCGCCCACCCGGCTGGCGGCCGCCCAGGAAGCCGCGCTGGCCTTCATCGACGCCCAACCCGACACCGTCGACATCGGGGTGGTCGGATTCGATCAGGGCGCGCTGACCAGCGCGCTACCCGGCGCGGATCGGGCCGTGGCGAAGGCTGCCGTGGAGAACCTGCGGACCTCCGGTGGGACGTCGCTCGGCTCGGCCATCCTCGGCTCGCTGAGCGCGATCACCGGCAAGACCGTGACGATCGGCCGGGACGGCGAGCTGCCGGACCTGGGCTCCTGGGGGTCGGCGACGATCGTGCTGTTCTCCGACGGCGAGGACAGCGGCGGAGCCGGCGGGGGTCCCGATGACGCGGTGGTCGCCGCCGCGACCGTGGCGCAGAACGCCGGCATCCACATCGATGCCGTCGGTGTCGGCACGGCCGAGGGAACCACCGTCGAGGTCGACGGCTACCGGATCCACACCGCCCTGGACACCGAGCAGCTGACCGCCATCGCCCAGACCACCGGCGGCAGCTTCCACCCGGCATCCGACGCCGGCCAGCTCGACGGCGTGGCGTCCGACATCGACCTCCGGCTCACCGTGGCTGACCAGGAGGTGCCTCTGGCGGGCGCCTTCATCGCGTTGGCCCTGGCCCTGCTGGGCATCGGCGCCCTGCTCACCGGCGTAGGCACGGGAAGGTTCGTGTGATGACGTTCGTCTGGCCCTGGGCACTCTTGTCGCTGTTGATCATCCCGATCGTGGTCCTGACCACCTGGTTGCTGCGCCGCCGGCGACGGCGGGCCGCGGTGCGGGTGACGTCGATCGCGCTGGTTCGGGCCGCGCTGCCCGCCCGGACACGGTGGAGCCGCCTGATCCCGGCTGTGCTGCTGATGCTGGGATTCGCCGCGCTGGGCATCGGGGCGGCCAGACCACAGGCGAGCGTGCCGGTGGCTTCGGACTCGACGACGATCATGCTGGCGATGGACGTCTCGGGATCCATGTGCTCCACCGATGTGGAACCCAATCGACTCACGGTCGCCCAGCAGGCGGCGATCGCGTTCATCCAGGCTCAGGACGGCGGACCCAGGATCGGGTTGGTCGCGTTCTCCGGGTTCGCCGCCATGCAGGTTCCGCCGACCACGGACCCGGACCAGCTGATCGAGGCGATCAACAACTTCTCCACCTCGCGCGGCACCGCGATCGGTTCGGCGATCCTCACCTCCATCGACGGCATCGCGGCGATCGACCCGACGGTGGCGCCCAGCGGTGTCGACGCGGAATCGGCCCAGAGGTCGGGCTTCGCCTCCGACGTGATCGTGGTGCTCACCGACGGCGCGAACACCCAGGGCGTCGAGCCGGCGGAGGCGGCCGAAGCGGCGGCCGTGCGTGGCGTTCGCGTGTTCACCATCGGCTTCGGCACCACCACCCCCACCCGGATGGCCTGCACGGGTCAGCAGGCCGGCGGCTGGGGCGCCGGCGGTCGGGGTGGCGGCGGCCAGGGGGGCGGCGGCTGGAGTGCCGGCCGCGATGGGCGCAACCCGTTGGTCATCGACGAGGACGCCTTGCGAGGCGTCGCCGAGACCACCGGGGGTCAGTACTACCGGGCGGAGAATGCCGGCCAGCTGCAGGAGGCGTTGGGCGATCTGCCCAGCCACGTCACGGTGGTGACCGAGCACGTGGACATCGCGTCGTGGTTCGCCGTCGTCGGTGGACTGCTCGTCACGGCGGCCCTGGCCCTCTCGCAGTGGTGGAACCGAGTCCGCACGCCGGGTCGCGTCGGTCGGGTCGGCTAGCGCTCGGCGTCCTCGACCGCTTCGTCGAACTCCAGGTCGTCGACGTCGCCCGCCGGAGCCGAGTAGTCCAGGTGGTCGAGATGGGCCGCGTCGAAGACCGCCATGGCCTGGACGACTCGGGCGTACGCGTCGTCGGTCGTTTCGTCATCCTCCCGGCTCCGCACCGCGGCGGCCGCGACGAGATAGTCCTGGAGGGCCGCGATCAGCTTGCCACCGATCCGGACGAGCTGCGCCGCGCTCGCCTCGCTGTACGGGGGCGGAGGCAGCTGGTCGTCGTCGGCGGAGGTCACACCCAGCAGTATCGCCTGACCCGTCGCCGTGGGTGACACTGAGCAGATGACGACGTTCGGGCGCGGACGCGGGGGACTGCGCGTAGCCGTGCTGGGGCTCGGCTTCGGGGCCGACTTCGTGCCGCTGTATCTGGCGCATCCCGATGTCGGCGATCTTGTTCTGATCGACCCGGATCCGGTGCGTCGCCGCGCCGTCGCCTCGACGTACGCCCTGGACGAGGGTCACGCCAGTCTGGACGGCGCGCTCGCGGCCGGCGGCATCGATGCCGTGCACCTGCTGGCGCCGGTTCCGACCCACGCCGCCCTCACCCTCCGCTGTCTGCAGGAGGGTCTGCATGTCGCGTGTGCCGTCCCGATGGCCACCACACTCGAGGATCTCCAGCTGATCATCGAAGCGTCCGAGGCGGCAGGTTTGGTCTACCAGATGATGGAGACCTCGGTGTTCAGCCGCGAGTTCCGGTACGTGCAGGACCTTCACCGGCGAGGAGACCTCGGCACGATCACGCTCTTCAACGGAGCTCACGTGCAGAACCTCGACGGCTTTCCGCTGTACTGGCAGGGCTATCCACCGATGCACTACCTGACCCACGCCCTCAGTCCGGGCCTCGCCCTGCTCGACACCGAGGTGGCCACCGTGACGGCCCGGGGGTCCGGGGTGCTCACCGACGACCGTCGCAGGGGCGGGTTCGACAACCCGTTCCCCGCGGAGGTCGGACTGTTCACGCTGCGCGACAGCGCGGTCGTCGCGCAGGTGACCATGGCGTTCTTCCAGACGGGCCGCAGCTACTATGAGGGCTTCTCGGTGTACGGGGATCGTGGCGGAGTCGAGTGGCCGTCCGACAACGACGGGCCGCTGACCGTGTACGCGATGAGGGGTCCGGCTGCCGGAAGCAGGGGCAACCAGGTGCGGAGCACGGCGGTCCGACCTCCCGACGACATTGACGAGCTGCCCCCATCGCTGCGCCGGTTCGTCCCGGGTGGCGGGCACGGTGGCTCGCATCCCTTCCTGGTCGACAGCT
>DATDBH010000132.1:0-16430 GCA_036524985.1 Microlunatus sp.
GTGCTGCTGGTCGGGTCGACGGTGACGGCATTGGCGGCGGGGTCGCCCTCGGATCCCGCTGACTCGGCCGAGCGGGCCGAGGACGAGCAGACTGACGATGAGCAGGCCGAGGCCGTGGTCGCCGAGGACCGGGATGCCGACTCGACCGCCACCGACCCCGTCCCCGCCGACCCCGTCCCCGCCGACCCCGTCCCCACCGACCCCGCCGGCACCACCGAGGCCGGCCCGGCCGGCGAGGGTGACCCTGCCGACCCCGACCGGCGCGGCCCGGACGATCACGAGCCCGGACATGACGACGCCACCGAAGCCAGGAAGCAGACCCATGAGCTCACCGGACAGTAGGCCGAAGGGACCCGAGCCCGCCTCACGGTGGCTGGTGCCGATGGTCGCCGTCATCCTGACCGCCATCGCCGCCGGCATCGTCTTGTGGACGGTGCAAGGACACCAGAACAGCGGCCCGGCCGTACCGCTGGCGATCGTGAACCTGGACGACCCGGTGACCCAGGGCTCCGGCTCCGACGCCACGACGATCGCTGCCGGCCGCCAGCTGGCCGCCAGTCTCAGCTCTCCCGACAGCGCCGACGAGACGCCGTTGTCCTGGCAGCTGGTCGATCAGGACGATGCGGCGACGGGCCTGCGGGACGGCACCTACTACGGGGTGCTGACCATCCCGAAGGACTTCTCCGCCAACGTCACCTCGACGTCGGGCAGCGACCCGAAGCAGGCCGAGCTGACGCTGGTGAGCGACGACGCCGCCAGTGCGGTGGTGGCCGCGCTGGCCCAGGTGTCGGTGAACCAGGCCGCGCGGTCGTTGGGGGACCAGGTCACCAACAACTACGTCGACGCCATGTTGCAGAACCTGACCACCATCAACAAGAACCTGACCAGCTCGGCCCAGAGTGCGGACTCCTTGGCCAGCTCCGCCCACGACCTGGCCAGCTCCAGCCACTCCCTGGCGGACTCCGCCGACCAGGTCGCCGACGGCGCGGCCAGCTTGGACAGCGGCACGACGTCGCTGCTGTCCGGTACGCAGAAGCTGGCCTCGGGTGCGCAGGACGCGGCCACCGGCGCCGCTCAGGTGGCGTCCGGCAGCCGGGAGCTGGCGTCGGCGGCCGACACGCTCGCCTCCGGAGCGGCGAAGTCCGCCGACGGCGCCGACCAGGTGGCGAAGGGGATCTCCGACCTGGCCCGGCTGGCCGACGGGACGGCGAAGGGCGCGGGGGACCTGACCACGGTGACCGGGCGGCAGGTCACCGGACTGGACCGCACCGACCAGGCGGCCGGCCTGCACGCCCGGGGGACCTCCGCGGTCGCTGACCGCGCCGACCGGATCGCCAGGGACTGCCCAGCCACCACCCCGCGGGAGTACTGCCAGAGGGTTGCCGATCTCGCCCGGCGGGTCCTGATCGAGGCCCGTGCGGCCTCCGCCCTGGACACGCTCGTCGGAGTCCAGGTGGATCGCGGGGACGCCATCGACAAGGGAGCGAACGCCCTCGACAAGGCCACGAACCGCCTCGACGAAGGGCTGAGCAAGCTCACTCCGGCGGCGAAGGAGGTCGCCACCGGAGCGGACGACGTGAGCGACGGCGCCACCCAGCTCGACCGGGCCGCGGGATCGCTGTCCTCCGGCGCGGTCGAGGTCGCCACGGGCACCCGCAGCGTGGCGAACGGAGCCGTGCAGACCGAGTCCGGTGTGCAGGAGATGTCGGTCGCCGCCGATCAGCTGTCCAGCGGCACCACGAAGCTCGACTCGGGGGCACACCAGCTGGCCGACGGTGCCGACCAGCTGGCCGACGGCGCCGACCAGCTGGCCTCGGGTCTGACCAGCGGGGCCACGAAGGTGCCGAGCTACACCGACGACGAGCGCAAGCAGCTCGACACCGTGGTGACGACTCCGGTGACGGTCCAGGCCAGCGCCGACAACCCGAGCACGGTGGCGGCCGGACTGGTGCCGGTCGTGCTCGGGATCGCGCTCTGGATCGGCACCCTGATGATGTTGCTGACCCGGCCGCCGGTGCCGGTCGGGCTCTCCTGGGCACAGGCCTCGCCGGCGCGCCGGGTCCTGTTCGGTCTGGCACCGGTGGTGCTCGTGGGTCTGGTCCAGGCCGCCCTGTTGCTCGGACTGGTGGCGGTCGCGAAGGTGCCGATCGCCTCGCCGCTGGGGCTGGTGCTGTTCGCCGGCCTGGGGACCCTCGCCTTCGCCGCCACCAACCAGGCGCTGGTCAGCGTATTCGGCGGGATAGGTCGCCTGGTCAGCCTCGCGTTCGCGCTCGTCGAGGCGGCCGCCCTCGGCGGCCTGATGCCGATCGAGACCGCGCCGGCCGCGATCCAGACGCTGAACGGGGTGCTGCCCCTGCCGCAGTTCGTCCGAGGGGCCGCCGAGCTGCTGCTCGGCGGTCAGGGCAGCCTGGTGAACGCGTGCCTGGTGCTGTCGCTCTGGACGGTGCTGGCGCTCGGTGCCTCGCTGCTCGCCGCGTCGCGACGCAGCTCGCGAGTCGGTGGGACCGAGGTGGCGGTGCACCCGAGTCCGGCACCGGTGCCGACCACGGCATGATCGTCTTCTCCTGATCCGTGGGGCAGCGGCTGAGTCGATGACGGTGAACGACCCCGGTGTGGCGGGGCAGCCGCGCGCGGTCCGTTGGGCCTGGCTGCTGGTCCTGGTCGGTGGGGTGGCGGCCTACCTGATCGTGCTCCGCACCCTGATCGCCACCCAGAACCCGCTCTACGTGCCGTCGCTGCTTCTGCTGGGCTCGGCGATCGTGCCGGCCTCGGTGCTGGTCTACGCCGCGTCCGGGCCGCGCCGCGCCCCGGTCGGCACCGGTCTGATCGCGGCCGTGGCGGCGATCGGCGGGGTGATCGGCACGGTTGCCGCCGGCACCCTGGAGTACGACACGCTGCAGCGCCTCGGGACCGTGCCGATGATCATGGTCGGGCTGATCGAGGAGTCCGCCAAGCTGGTCGTCCCGGTGATCATCCTGATCTTCGCCCGCCGTCGGGACCCGGCCGCCGGGGTGATCATCGGGATCGCCTCCGGGATGGGCTTCGCGACGTTGGAGACCATGGGGTACGGGTTCTCCGCGCTGCTGGAGACCCGGTCCATCGCCGATCTCGACCAGACCTTGCTGCTTCGTGGTCTGCTGTCCCCGGCGGGGCACGTGGCCTGGACCGGCGTCACCACTGCCGCGCTGTGGCGGATCCCCACGGCCCAGCGCAGGGGACGGGCGGTGGGGCTGTTCGTGGCCGCCTTCGCCGCGAGCGTGGCGCTGCACGCTCTCTGGGACGGCACGGACCTCTGGCCGGTCCGCGCGGCGGTGGGCATCGTCAGCTTCCTGGGTCTGCTGGTGGTGATCCATCGCTCGCGCGCGGCCGATCAGCGGCTGCAGAAACCGCCGACCTGGACCACCATCGCGTACGGTCCCGCGGACACCGGCCCACCGCCGCCGAGCTCCTGACGTCAGTTGTCGTCGCCGAACGAGGATCCCGAGGACTTGTCCGGGAGGTAGGGCTCGATGGCCTTGGCCAGCTTGGCCGGCGTCATCGACTGCAGCCACACGTGCCCCGGACCGGTGATCTCGGCCAGCAGGAGAGAGTCGCCGAAGAACTTGTTCTTGATGCCCTTGATGGAGGCGAACTCCAGGCCCATCTCGGCCCGGAACAGGGCCAGATGACCGGGGTGGATCAGCATCGACTGTCCCGGCGCCAGCTCGTACTCCACGATCTCTCCGGCCAGCTGGACCCAGGCGGTGCCGTCGCCGGAGAGCCGTTGGAAGACGAGTCCGGCCCCGCCGAAGATGCCGGCCCCCAGCTTCTTCTGCAGTCCCACCGAGATCTCCACCTCCGGCGTGCTGCAGATGTAGGCCCCGGACTGCACCATGAAGTTGTCGGCCCGGTCGATCTGGATCTCGCGGATGGACCCGGGCAGCTGCGCGGAGAAGGCGACGAAGCCACCCTGGGCCGGGGCCACGTACTCGGTGAGGAACAGCTGGCCGCCGCCCAGCGCCCGCTTGAGGCCGGACATGAACCCGCCCTTGCCGCCGGAGCCGAATCGGGTGGAGGTGTCCATCGCGAAGCCCGGCGTCAGCCAGGAGACGTCCCCGCCCTCGGCGATCAGGTGCTCGCCCGAGCTCAGGGTGATCTCGAGGATGGGCATGGTGGTGCCGGCGATGCGCGTCTGCATGGGGAGACGTTAGTTGTGCTGGACGTGCTCCCTGTCGACGGATCCCGATTCCGTGGGTGCCGTGACAGCCGTGGCGTCGACCGGACCAGCGGAGGGAGCCACGCTGTCGGGTCGCTCCACCAGCGTGACGATCACCACGGCGACCGCCGCCCAGAACGCCGTCCAACCGATCACCGAGAGGGTCAGCGGCTTGGTCAGCATCACCACGAGCCCCGCCGCGACCGCGATCAGCCCGAAGACGAGTGCCCGGCGGCGATGCACCCAGAGCCCGACGCGCCCGGTGCCCAGACCGCGCGCGTCCGCGCTCTTGCGCACCCCGTCGACGCCGGCCGCGTAGGCGTCCCGGAGCCGGGACGGGGTCCGGTACGGCCCCGACAGCCAGCCCACCAGGACGACCGCCAGCCCGAGCACGGCGGCCGCGACCGCAGTCGAGCGCATCCCCTCGGTCGCCGTGTCGTAGAACAGTCCACTGACTGATCCGGGCAGCAGACTGGCTGGCACAGCGGCGACCAGCGCGATCCGACCGACGGCGAACATGATCGCCAGCATCGCCATGGCGAACGCGAAACCGCCGGCTGCCCACAGCAGGGCGCGGGATCGCCGATTGGCGACGAGCACCCCGCCGACCAGCAGCGCCAGCACCACCCAGGGCAGCCAGGTGCCGACCGCCAGGGTGATCCCGTACGCGACCTGCACCATCGGCAGCTGGTCGGACTGGACCAGCACGATGTTCCGGTCCACCGGGGGGATCCGAGCGGCGACGGTGATGCCCCGCTCGACCAGGCCCGCCTTGACCCGTTCGACGATCGGTCCGAGCGGGATCCCGAGGGAACCGTCCTCGCTGATCGTGGCCACGGCCGCCGGGTCGTTGGACAGCGTGGCCATCAGCTGGGTGTGACCGATCCGCAGCGCGTCGGCCCAGGCGGCGTCGAACTCATCGGACGCGACGAACTCGCTCACCCCGTCCCGGATCAGGGACCGCAGCCCGTTGACCGCCGTGCTCTGCAACGTCTGCAGGGCGGCGGTGGCGCGCGGACCGGTGCCGAGGGCGATCAGCCCGTCGACCAGCTGCTGGGTGAGGTCATCGAGGTCGACCCGGGCGTCGACGGCGGCCATGGCCTCGTCGACGACGTACGCCTGCACCTCCGGGCTGCTGGACAGCGGTGCGTAGGTCGCGACGAACCGCTCGGTGTCGGAGAGGGTCCACTTGGCCCAGCCCGTGACGACGGCGACCGGTGCGAGCAGGACCCCCACCAGGATGAGCACGACCGCCAGCACCGTCCGGGACCGATGGTGGGACGCCTCGGGGGTGGCCGGCGACGACCGCAGCGCGGCGTTCTCGGCTTCCAGGGCGGCCACACGGGCGCGCAGCTGTTGCGGTGACTCGGTCGCCATGGTCACACCCTCCCACCGGGCGAGCCGGACCACGTCACCTGAAGCAGGTGAAGCTCGGCGAAGGCCGATTCGCGTGCGGGAGCCACGGCCTGTATTCTTCTGCGTCGGCGCGCTGGGGATCGGTGCGTGCGAGTGCCCCTATAGCTCAGTAGGCAGAGCGTCTCCATGGTAAGGAGAAGGTCTGCGGTTCGATTCCGCATGGGGGCTCGGAGTCAGGTTCCGGCGCCACCGCGCGCCGGCGGCATGCGCGTTCGTGACGGGTCCTGCGGGCCTTGATCGAGCGGGCACACTGGGCGTGGCGGGAGCGTCATGTCAACAGGGTTCTGCGGCGGGATAGCTCAGGCGGTAGAGCAAGCGGCTCATAATCGCTGTGTCGCGGGTTCAAGTCCCGCTCCCGCTACCACGATTCACTCACAGAACCGAAGGAAACGACGATGGCCAAGTCCACGGATGTGCGCCCCAAGACCACCATGGCCTGCACCGTGTGCAAGGAGCGGAACTACATCACCAAGAAGAACCGGCGGAACGACCCCGACCGGCTCGAGCTCAAGAAGTTCTGCCCGCGTTGCCACACGCACACCACCCACCGCGAGACCCGCTGACCGCCGAGCGCGATCCGCACGCTGACGAGCCGCCGAATCCCTCGGCGGCTCGTTCTGTGCTGTCCGGGCACCGTGCTGAGGTGTCTGAGCGCCATGCTGAGCCGTCGGAGCACCGTGCCGTGCTGATCGGGCTCGCCCATGGCAGCCGGCACGCCCGAGTGGCGGAGGGCATCGAGGCGGTGCTGGGCGCGACCTCCGACCTCAGCGGAGTCCCGACCCGGACGGCCTTTCTGGATCTCACCCGTCCCGACCTCGAGTCCGTGACCGCCGACCTGG
Organism: Microlunatus sp.; assembly: GCA_036524985.1. Lineage (GTDB taxonomy): Bacteria > Actinomycetota > Actinomycetes > Propionibacteriales > Propionibacteriaceae > Microlunatus. The sequence goes on from DATDBH010000132.1 coordinate 6,451, forward strand.
CCGTGGCCGGCGAGCGTCGCGCGGTGGTGGTGCCGCTGCTCTTCACGGACGCGTTCCACGCCCGGATCGATGTTCCCGCCGCCGTCCGGCAGGCCGCCGAGAGCTCCGGCGTCGAGCTCGTCCTGGCGCCGATCCTCGGCACCGGCGACGACGTCGCCGCGGTGATCGTCGATCGGCTGAGTGCTGCCGGCACCGCCGCGACCGAGCCGATCCTGCTGTACGCGGTGGGGTCATCCCGCCCCGAGGCCAACGCGGCGGTCGCCGATCTGGCCGACCGCCTCGCCGCCCGCCGCGGGACGCCGGTCCGGGTCGGCTTCGGCACCACCGAGCCCCGCGCCGCGGACGTCCTGGCCGACCTGACGCGCACCGGCGACGGACGGGCCGGCACCGTCGTCCCGTTGTTCGTCGCCCCCGGTCTGCTGCTGGACGCCATCGCTCCCGCCGTTGGCGAGGCCGGATGGCGGCTGGCGGATCCGCTGGGCACCCTGTTGGCGCCGCTGGTGTCGGCCCGCTTCCGCAGCGCGACCTGCTGAAGCGCCGATCGTCGGGGCGGCGGCTGGGCCCCGCCTGCGGCCGAGGGGGATAGCGTTAGGCCATGCCTTTGCCTGATGGTCGCGCTCCGCGCTCCGCGGTCCTGAGCTCCGCGGTCCTGAGCTCCGCGCCGTCTCACTCGTTCGTCGCGATTCCGTACGACGTAGAGCGGGTCGCCCGCCAGTTCTCATCAGACCCGTGCTCCTGGACTCCCGAGAGGCTCCGCTCATGAGCATCACCGCCGACCACGCGGGTCGTCGCTATCCGCCGACCCCCGCGTACGAGGTGTCGGCGGCCAAGATCGCGGAGTTCGCTCGCGCCCTCGGTGACGACAACCCCGCCTACGCCGGCGACCAGCCGATCGCCCCGCCGACCTTCGTCGCCGTGATCTCCTCGACGGCCTGGGAGTCGATGTTCGACGATCCCGAGCTCGGGCTCGCGCTCCGCCGGATCGTGCACGGCGACCAGCGCTTCACCTACCGACGCCCGCTGCGGGCCGGGGACCGGGTGCAGGCGACGCTGACCATCGACAAGGTGCGCAACCGCGGCACGGCCGACATCATCTCGTCCTCGGTCGAGGTGGAGACACTGACCGGTGAGCTGATCTGCACCGCCGAGGCGACCTTCTTCCACTCCCACGAGGCGGACGCATGAGCGGCCTGGATCTGTCCCGCATCACGGTCGGTACGCGCTTGCCGAGCCTGACCGTCCGGTTCACCCGCGAGACCCTGGTGCGCTACGCGGGCGCGTCGACGGACTTCAACCCGATCCACTACTCGAACTTCTACGCCGCCCAGGTCGGCCTGCCCGGAGTGATCGGTCACGGGATGCTGACCATGGGCACTGCCCTGCGGGTGGTGACCGACTGGGTCGGCGATCCGGCCCGGGTGCGGTCCTACTTCGTCCGCTTCACCAAGCCGGTGGTGGTGCCCGACGACGCCGACGGCACCGAGGTCGTCTTCGGTGGCGTGGTGGAGGCCGTCGAGGACGCGCTGGTCACGATCGTCATCGAGGCAGTCAGCGGTGAGGTCAAGGTGCTCGGGGCGGCTCGGGCCGTCGTCGATCTCGCGGAGTGATCTCGGTGAGCCGGCCACTTTCCCCAGCCGTGATCACCGACCTCTCGGTTACCCCGGGCGAGTCGTGTGACACCACGTCACTGACGCTGACGACCGCCCTGGAACCCGTGACCGAGCCGACCGGTGACCGCCTCGCCGACCTCACCACCCTGCGGGTGGGCGGTCCGGCCCGGAGGATCGTGGTCGCCGAGACGGAGACCGAGCTGGTCGAGGCGGTGCGGGCGGCCGACGCGGTCGGTGAGCCGGTGCTGGTGCTCGGCGGTGGCTCGAACGTGCTGATCGCCGACGAAGGCTTCCCCGGGACCGTGGTCAAGGTCGCGGCCCGCGGCATCACCGCCGACGTCTCGGACTGCAGCGGGGCCACCGTCACCGTGGCCGCCGGCGAGGACTGGGACGCCCTGGTGGCGACCGCGGTCGAGCAGGAGTGGAGCGGCATCGAGGCCCTGTCCGGCATCCCCGGCCTGGTCGGTGGCACCCCGATCCAGAACGTCGGGGCGTACGGCAGCGAGGTTTCGCAGACCATCGCGCGGGTGCGGACGTTCGACCGGAAGACGGGTCGCCAGGCGAGCTTCTCGGTGGCGGACTGCGGCTTCGGCTACCGCACCTCGCGGTTCAAGGCCGAGCGCGACCGTTACCTCGTCCTGGAGGTGACCTTCCAGTTCACCTTGGGCTCGCTGTCCGCCCCGATCCGTTATGCCGAGCTGGCGCGCGCTCTCGGCGTGCCGGTGGGGCGGCGGGTCCCGGCGGCCGAGGTGCGTCTGGCCGTGCTCGAGTTGCGGGCGGGCAAGGGGATGGTGCTGGATCAGGCGGACCGTGACACCTGGAGCGCCGGTTCGTTCTTCACCAACCCGATCCTGGACCCGGCAGCAGCCGCAGGCCTGCCGGCCGAGGCTCCCCGATACCCCCAATCCGACGGCCGGGTGAAGACCAGCGCGGCCTGGCTGATCGAGCACGCCGGGTACGGCAGGGGCTTCGGCGCCGAGCTCGGTGCCGGCCGGGCCACCCTCTCCCAGAAGCACACCCTGGCCCTGACCAACCGCGGTGGGGCGACCGCGGACGACCTGCTGATCCTCGCGCGTGAGGTGCGTGCCGGGGTCCGGCGATCGTTCGGTGTCACCCTCGTGGCAGAACCCGTCCTCGTGGAGTGCGTGCTGTGAAGAACGACCCGTTCGCCGTCTGGGCTCCGAGCGCCGCACAGGTCGAGCTCGTGCTCGTCGACCCCGTCAGCGCGGACCGCCGCACCGTGGCGATGGAGCCCGACGGAGGAGGTTTCTGGCGTCCGGTCGGCGGTCTGGCAGAGCCACCGGGGGACCGACCCCTCGACTACGGCTACCTGGTCGACGGCGGTGACGAGGTGCTGCCCGACCCACGGGCCCGCCGCGCCCCGCACGGGGTGCACGGCCTGTCGCGCACCTTCGACCCGGATGCCCACCGCTGGTCGGATCACCTGTGGACCGGTCGGCAGCTGCCGGGCGGCATCGTCTACGAGCTGCACGTGGGCACCTTCACCCCCGAGGGGACCCTGCACTCCGCGATCGAGCGACTCGACCACCTCGTGCAGCTGGGCGTGACCCTGGTCGAGCTGATGCCGGTCAACGCGTTCAACGGCCGCCACGGATGGGGCTACGACGGGGTGCTCTGGTGCGCCGTCCAGGAGGAGTACGGCGGTCCGGCCGCCTACCAGGCCTTCGTCGACGCGTGTCACCAGCGCGGCCTGGGTGTCATCCAGGACGTGGTCTACAACCACCTGGGCCCGAGTGGGAACTATCTGCCGCAGTTCGGCCCCTACATGGCCGACGGGCCGGCGAACACGTGGGGTGAGACCCTCAACCTGGACGGGGAGAACTCCGACGAGGTGCGCCGCTACATCATCGACAACGCGCTGATGTGGCTGCGGGAGTATCACGTGGACGGTCTGCGGCTGGACGCCGTGCACGCCCTCGTCGACACCCGCGCGACCCACCTGCTGGAGGAGCTGACCATCGAGGTGGCGGCCCTGTCCGCCTTCTGCAACCGGCCGCTGTCGCTGATCGCCGAGTCGGACCTGAACAACCCTCGGTTGATCACCACCCGCGACGGCGGCGGCTACGGTCTGACCGGACAGTGGAGCGACGACTTCCACCATGCGCTCTACGTCAGCCTGACCGGTGACACGACCGGCTACTACGCCGACTTCGACTCGCTCGCGGCCCTGGCGAAGGTGTTCGAGAACGGCTTCTTCCACGACGGTACGCATTCCAGCTTCCGCGGCCGCAGCCACGGCTACAAGATCGACACGTTGCGGACGCCGACCTGGCGGCTGGTGGTCTGCTCGGACAACCACGATCAGATCGGCAACCGTGCCGACGGTCAGCGGCTGTCCGGCAAGATCAGCGCGCAGCAGCTCGGGCTGGCCGCCTTCGTAACCCTGCTCAGCCCGTTCACTCCGATGATCTTCATGGGTGAGGAGTGGGGTGCGTCGACTCCCTGGCAGTTCTTCACCGACCATCCCGAGCCGGAGCTGGCCGAGAAGGTCGCCACGGGTCGCCGCGAGGAGTTCGCCCAAATGGACTGGGATCTCTCGCAGGTTCCCGATCCGCAGGACCCCGCCACCTTCCAGCGATCCAAGCTCACCTGGGACGAGATGGAGGAACCCGAGCACGCCGCGCTGCTGGACCTGACCAAGCGGTTGATCCGGTTGCGGCGCGCGTACCCGGACCTCTGCGATCCCCAGTTCGACATCGGGACGGCGACGTCGAACGACGACGGTGGCTGGCTGCTCGTAGAGCGCGGCAGCGTGGCGCTGGTGATCAACTTCCGCGGTGGCGACGTGGAGGTCCCGGTCGACGGGGTCTGCGAGGCGCTGCTGACGGTGGGGGAGTCCTCGCTCCGGGAGGGGTCGGTACGGCTCGCTCCGCACAGCGCGGTGGCGGTGCTGCGCCGCTGAGCGCGTGTCCCGCTGAGCGCTGGCCCGTCCTCCTCGACGAGGACGAGCCACCAGCGGGGTGTCAGGTGAGATCAGGCGTCGATCTTGATCTCCCGCTTCAAGATCTTGCCGGTCGGACCCTTGGGCAGGGTGCCGAACCGGACGATCCGGGGGTACTTGTAGACCGCGATCCTGCTCGCCACGAAGTCGCGGATCTCGTCCTCGGTGGTCTCGGCACCCTCCTTGAGGGCGAGCAGACAGGCGATCTCCTCCCCGTGCAACGGGTCCGGCACACCGAACACGGCCGCCTCGGCGACCGCCGGGTGGGTGTAGAGAACCTCCTCGACCTCGCGCGGGTACACGTTCATCCCGTTGCGGATGATCATGTCCTTCTTCCGGTCGACGATGAAGTAGAAGCCGTCGGCGTCGCGGGTGGCCAGATCCCCGCTGTGGAACCAGCCCGCCCGCATCGCTTCGGCGGTGGCCTCGGGCTTGTTCCAGTAGCCCTTCATCACGTTCTCGCCCCGGATGACGATCTCGCCCACCTCGCCCTCGGCCACCTCGGTGTCGTCGGGCCCCCAGAGCTGGAACTCGACGCCTTGGATCGGGATCCCGACCGAGCCGGGCTTGACCGGCCGGTCCGGGTGGTTGAACGACGCGATGGGCGAGGTCTCCGACAGCCCGTACCCCTCGAGCAGCTGGAACCCGAACCGTCGCTGCACCTCGTAGAGCACCTCGACCGGCAGCGACGCGCCGCCGGAGGCGGCCAGCTTCAGCCGGCTGGTGTCGAACCGGCCCGGGTCGGGCACGGCGAGCAGCGCCATGTACATGGTCGGGACACCCAGGAACACCGTCACCCGGTCCTCGGCCACGATGCGCAGCGCCTCCTCGCCGTCGAACTTCGGCAGCAGGGTCAGACAGGCACCGCCGGCGATCGCCGCGTTCAGCCCGCAGGTCTGGCCGAACGAGTGGAACAGCGGCAGCCCGCCGAACACCACGTCGCCCGGCGCCATCGGCATCAAGGTGGCCAGGTCGGTGCGGACGTTGCTGCCCAGGTTGTCGTGGGTCAGCTCGGCGCCCTTCGGTGATCCTGTGGTGCCGGAGGTGTAGAGGATGACGGCCGTGTCCTCGCCGGTGCGCACCACCGGACCGCCCTCGTGGGGGACCGCGCCGGCCAGCGCCTCCTCGAACTCCCCCGGGGCGACGATGAGGACATCCGTGCCGGTGACCTCGGCGGCCTTGCCGGCCTCCTCGGCGAACAGGGCGAACACGACCGCCACCTTCACCCCCGCATCGCCCCACGCGTAGGAGACCTCGCCGGCCTTGAGCAGGGGATTCATCGGGACGACGACCGCGCCGAGCCGCAGGATGGCGTAGTAGGCGATCGGGAAGTAGGCCACGTTCGGCATGATCAGCGCGACCCGATCGCCCGCGGTCACCCCCCGGTCGGCCAGCAACGTGGCGCAGCGCGCGGCGGCCCCGTCGAGGGCGCCGTAACTGAGCACGTTCTCGCCCTGCTTGATGGCGGGCAGTGACGGGTCCGATGCGGCGCGATCGGACAGCCAACAGGCGATGTTGGAGTTGGAGGTCATGTCACCCGACGGTAGTGGCGTACGCCACATTCCGCACCGCTTCGAAGCCCGAGAAGAAGAACCCGGCGCCGGTTGACGGTGTCGCGCGAAGTAGGTTAGGCTCGCCTTACTCGTTCATCGAAACTGTCGATCGACTGCGAAGCCGGATCCGACACGGTGACTTGATCCTCCCGGGTCTGGGGAGGTGTCGCGTTCAGCGAGTGGGGCGCGGTCGGAGTGCGGGGGGTCGCGCCTGGCCGCGCCATCGCTGTGTGGTCGTCACTCGCTGCTCCGCTGCGGGCCGGATGGTTCTGTCTTCCCTCGTCGCGCGCAAACGGAAGAGCGTGTTTGCGCGCTCCTCGGTCCAGACAGAACCGGGCCCTCCGCTGCGCGGCCGCTCGCGACGGGATCACTCGCTTCCGCTCCTCGCAGGCAGCACGGACGGGGACGCCCCGGGCCCCGGCGGGCTCGGGCTCCGAGGCCCCTAGACTCCGAGGCGGCCAGATCCCCATCGACCGAGGAAGCCTCCATGAGCCTGTCCGATCTCAGTCCCGACGCTCTCGCTGCCCTGCACGGCGAGCAGACCACCGCGTACGCCGCGCTGACGGCCCAGGGACTGAAGCTCGACCTGACCCGCGGCAAGCCCGCCCCGGCCCAGCTCGATCTCTCCAACGCGCTGCTCACGCTGCCGGGTGAAGGGGAGTACAAGGCCGCCGACGGCACCGACTGCCGCAACTACGGCGGGGGTCAGGGGCTGCCGGAGATCCGGGAGATCTTCGCCGAGCTGCTGAACGTGCCCGTCGCCCAGCTGGTCGCCGGGGACAACGCGAGTCTCGGCGTCATGCACGACACGCTGGTCTTCTCGCTGCTCAAGGGCACGGTGGACTCCACCCAGCCGTGGGCCAAGGAGCCGATCACGTTCCTCTGCCCGGTGCCGGGCTACGACCGGCACTTCGCGCTGTGTGAGCAGTACGGCATCACCATGGAGCCGGTCGCGCTGGCCCAGGACGGTCCCGACCTCGAAGCCATCCGGGAGCGGGTGGCGAACGACCCGAGCGTCCGGGGCATCTGGATCGTCCCGACGTACGCCAACCCGACCGGTGCGGTCTACACCGGGGAGGTGACCCGCGAGCTCGTGACGATGCCGGCCGCCGCCCCCGACTTCCGGATCTTCTGGGACAACGCGTACGCCGTCCACCACCTCACCGATGCCGAGCACCCCGCCCTGGACGTGCTGGGCCTGGCCGCCGAAGCCGGCAACCCGAACCGGGTGTTCGTGTTCGCCTCCACGTCGAAGATCACCTTCGCCGGGGCTGGGGTCTCGTTCTTCGCGAGCTCCCCGGCCAACGTCTCGTGGTACCTGAAGCATCTGGGCAAGCGGACCATCGGCCCGGACAAGGTCAACCACCTCCGACACGCGCGCTACCTGGGCAGCGCGGACGGGGTGCGCGCGCTGATGCGGAAGCACCGGGCGATCATCGAGCCGAAGTTCCAGCAGGTGGAGACGATCCTCGAGGAACGGCTAGCCGACCACGGGGTGGCGACCTGGACCCGGCCGGAGGGCGGATACTTCATCAGCCTCGACGTCCCGGACGGCTGCGCGACCCGGGTGGTCGCCCTGGCCAAGGAAGCCGGGATCGCGATGACCGGTGCCGGCGCGGCGTTCCCGTACGGCAAGGACCCGCGGGATCGCAACATCCGGATCGCTCCGACCTTCCCCACGCCCGACGCCGTGGCGACGGCGATCGAGGGACTCTGCACCTGCGTGCTGCTGGCAGCCACGGAGCAGCAGCTCGCCGGGAGCTGACTCCTGCCGGAGTCGGGTCGGAGCCCGCGCGGACCGTTGCGGTTCGACGGTCGCGCCGGAGCCGACTACACTCTGGCTCTTGGTGCTGGTCACCCAGACTCTGTTGCGCCCTCGATCAGCCGCTAGGTTGGACGCGTCGCACGGAGCCGGGCTCCGGCGTCGAAGGGCAATAGCTCAACTGGCAGAGCATCGGTCTCCAAAACCGAAGGTTGGGGGTTCAAGTCCCTCTTGCCCTGCAGATCCGCCGGTCGGGGGCGTCCTCGACGCCCCGGCGGGCGGACGAAGACAACGACCGAAGAAGGGCGACGACGTGGCAGACGGCGACAAGGTGGACCCGGCCGACGAGCCGGACACCTCTGCCACCCCCGGCGAGCCCGAGGATCCCGCCCTGGGCGTCGACGACGGCGAGGGTGTCGAGCCCGACCGTGAGCCGACGTCGCAGGACGATGATCGCGAGCTGGTCACCGCCGGCCTCGCCTCCCGCGCGAAGGCTGGCGAGTCCGACGCGACCACCGGAAGTGGCCCCGCCAAGAAGGACAAGGCCACCCCCAAGCAGAAGCGGGACGCCGTCGAGCACAAGCGGACCGGGCCGGTCACCCTCGTCCGCCAGTCGGTGGCCGAGCTGCGCAAGGTGGTCTATCCCACCGGTCCGCAGCTGGCCAACTACTTCGTGGTCGTGCTGATCTTCGTCCTGTTCATCATCGCGTACGTCAGCCTGCTCGACCTGGGCATCGGTGCTGCGGTCTTCCGGATCTTCGCCTGACCACCTGCCACATCCCTAGCAAGTACTGGAGAACACACGTGTCTGAGACCTTTTCGGCCGAACCGCCGCGCCCCGCGGCTGATGAGTCGGAGGGCTCCGTGACCCCGGTGGAGGAGCTGAGCTCGACCGACGCCGGCAGCGGCGACGACTTCGACATCGACCTCGGATCCGACTTCACCTCCGAGCGCTCCGACGACCTGGACATCAACCTCGACTTCGCCGGCGCCGACACGGAGCCGGAAGCCGCCGAGGACGACTTCGACATCGACCTCGGCGCTCCCGAGCCCGAGGAGGACGAGGACGACGAGTCGGAGGACAGTGACGAGGTCGACCCGGCCGACGAGGCGCTGGCCAAGTTCCACGAGGAGCTGCACGGCAAGTTCGGCGACTGGTACGTGGTGCACACCTACTCCGGGATGGAGAACCGGGTGCTGCAGAACCTCGAGAACCGGGTGTCCTCCCTCAACATGGAGGACTTCATCTTCGAGATCGTGGTCCCCACCGAGGAAGTCACCGAGATCCGCAACGGTCAGCGCAAGCAGATCAAGCGCACCGTCCTACCCGGCTACGTGCTGGTCCGGATGGAGCTCACCGACGAGTCCTGGTCGACCGTCCGGCACACGCCGTCGGTGACCGGCTTCGTCGGGCACTCCAACCAGCCGGTGCCGCTCAGCCTGGACGAGGTCGAGAAGATGCTGGCGCCGTCCGTGGCCGCCGCCGCCAACGCCGCGTCGGACAGCCCGACCCGTCGCAAGAAGAAGGTCGAGGTCGCCGACTTCGTCGCGGGGGACTCCGTGATGGTCGTCGACGGCCCGTTCGCCGGCGTGCACGCCACGATCACCGAGATCAACGCCAACGCCCAGCGGCTGAAGGCGCTGGTCGAGATCCTCGGTCGCGAGACCCCGGTCGACCTGACCTTCGCCCAGATCCAGAAGGTCTGAACCGAGCCGAAGCGAGCACCGGTCGGTTTCACGTACCATTGACCGGTTGGGCAGCCCAGCCCGACCACCGCACACCCGCCGGATGCCCGGCGCAAACCACAGAAGGACCCACACGCAATGCCTCCCAAGAAGAAGGTCGCAGCCCTCGTCAAGGTGGCGCTGAACGCCGGCGCCGCCACCCCGGCACCGCCGGTCGGTACGGCGCTCGGCCCGCACGGCGTGAACATCATGGAGTTCTGCAAGGCCTACAACGCGGCCACCGAACCCATGCGCGGCAACGTCATCCCCGTCGAGATCACCATCTACGAGGACCGGTCGTTCACCTTCATCACCAAGACCCCGCCGGCCGCGGAGCTGATCAAGAAGGCCGCCGGGATCCAGAAGGG
>DATDBH010000133.1:0-41926 GCA_036524985.1 Microlunatus sp.
CGTAGTCGCCGTACTCGGCGGTGTCGGAGACGCTCCAGCGCTGCTTGGCGATGCCGCCCTCGTACATCAGGTCGACGATCAGCTTCAGCTCGTGCAGGCACTCGAAGTAGGCGACCTCGGGCTGGTAGCCCGCCTCGGTCAAGACTTCGAAGCCCGCCTGGACCAGCGCACTGGCGCCGCCGCAGAGCACGGCCTGCTCGCCGAACAGGTCGGTCTCGGTCTCCTCGGTGAAGGTGGTCTTGATGCCGCCGGCCCGCAGACCGCCGATCGCCTTGGCGTAGCTCAGCGCCAGCGGCCAGGCGTCGCCGGACTCGTCCTTCTCGACGGCGACGATCACCGGCACCCCACGGCCCTCGGCGTACTCACGGCGCACCAGGTGACCCGGGCCCTTCGGGGCGACCATGCAGACGTCGACCCCGGCCGGTGGCTGGATGTAGCCGAACCGGATGTTGAAGCCGTGCGCGAAGAAGAGCGCGTCGCCCTCCTGCAGGTTCGGCGCGATCTCCTCGGCATAGATGGTGCGCTGGTACTGGTCGGGAGCCAGGATCATGATCAGATCCGCCTCGGCGGCAGCGTCGGCGACGCTGACCACCCGCAGACCCTCCGCCTCGGCCTTGGCCACCGAAGCAGAGCCCGGCCGCAGACCGACGCGGACGTCGACGCCGGAGTCGCGGAGCGACAGCGCGTGCGCGTGCCCCTGGGAGCCGTAGCCGATGACGGCGACGGTGCGGCCCTGGATCACCGACAGATCGGCATCGGAGTCGTAGAACATCTCTGCTGGCACTTGGTGGTTCTCCTTGTCGGAAAGGGATGGGGTCGGACCGAAATGGTCAGCGGGCGTGGGACGAATGTTCCACAGCTGGGGTCGGGCGGCCTCGACGTCTCAGCCGCACCAGAGGGAAGCTCTCAGACGACTCGTACGTGCTTGTAACGCTCGCCGCGCTGGGTGCGATCGGTGATCGAGCGACTGCCACGACCGACGGCGACCAGACCGGACTGGACCAGCTCCCGGAGCCCGAACGGCTCCAGCAGCTTGAGCAGCGCGTCCAGCTTCTCCGGGCTGCCGGTGGCCTCGACCGTGATCGAGTCGGCGGTCACGTCGACCGCCTTGGCGCCGAACAGCTGGATGATCTCCAGCACCTGGCCGCGCTGGTCGGGCTCGACCCGGACCTTGACCAGGATCAGCTCGCGGCGGACCGCGTCGCGCTCGAGCTCGACGATCTTGAGCACCTCGATCAGCTTGTTGAGCTGCTTGGTGAGCTGCTCCAGCACGTGGTCCTCGAGAGTGACCACGAGAGTCATCCGGGACATGTGCGGATACTCGGTGGGCCCGACCGCGAGCGACTCGATGTTGAACCCCCGCCGCGAGATCAGCGAGGAGACCCGGGCCAGCACACCCGGCTTGTTCTCCACCAGCACGCTCAGCGTGTGGGTCCCCACAGTGCCCGCTGCCGCTGTGCTCACAGGGATCTCCTCAGCTCGTTCACTGTGCTCACAGGGTCTCTCCGTCCCAGCGCGGGGCCATGTCCCTGGCCACCTTGATCTCGTCGTTGCTGGCCCCGCCGGCGATCATCGGCCACACCATGGCGTCCTTGTGCACCACGAACTCCACCACCACCGGCACGTCGTTGATCGACAGCGCCTTCTCGATGACCGAGTCCACGTCGTCGGGCTCCTCGGCCCGCAGACCGACACAGCCCATCGCCTCGGCCAGCTTCGGGAAGTCGGGGATCCGGTTGGTCTTCAGATCGGTGTTGGAGTAGCGGCCCTGGTAGAACAGCGTCTGCCACTGCCGGACCATGCCCAGGCTCTGGTTGTTGATGATCGCGATCTTGATCGGGATCCCTTCCAGGGCACAGGTGACGAGCTCCTGGTTGGTCATCTGGAAGCAGCCGTCACCGTCGATGCCCCAGACCGTCGCCTCCGGCCGACCGACCTTGGCACCCATGGCGGCGGGCACGCAGTAGCCCATGGTGCCGAGACCGCCCGAGTTGAGCCAGCGGCCCGGGAACTCCCAGGGCAGGAAGTGCGCGGCCCACATCTGGTGCTGACCCACGCCGGAGGCGTAGTAGGCGTCCGGGCCGGTCAGCTCACCGATCCGCTGGATGACGTGCTGCGGGGACAGACTGCCGTCGTCGGGCAGGTCGTAGCCGGTCGGGTAGCGACGCTTGACGTCGGTCAGGAAACGGGCCCACTCGGCCACGTCCGGCAGCTGGCCGCCGGCCTTCAGCAGGCTGGTCAGCTCGCCGATGATCTCCTTGGCGTCGCCCACGATCGGCACGTCGGCGTAGCGGTTCTTGGAGATCTCGGCCGGGTCGATGTCGGCGTGGATGACCTTGGCACCTTGGGCGAAGGTGGTGAGGTCGCCGGTCACCCGGTCGTCGAACCGGGCGCCGAGCGCGATCAGCAGATCGCTGCGCTGCAGCGCACCGACGGCGGCCACGTCGCCGTGCATGCCGGGCATGCCCATGTTCTGCGGGTGGCTGTCGGGGAGGCAGCCGAGCGCCATCAGGGTCGTCACCACCGGGATGCCGGTCAGGTCGGCGAGCTCGCGCAGCTCCCGGGACGCCTGCGCCTTGAGCACGCCGCCGCCGACGTAGAGGACCGGGCGCTTGGCGGCCACGATCAGCCGGGCCGCCTCGCGCACCTGCTTGCCGTGCGGCTTGGTCACCGGCCGGTAGCCCGGCAGGTCCAGGTGCGTCGGCCAGGTGAAGGCGGACCGGCCCTGCAGCGCGTCCTTGGTGACGTCGACCAGCACCGGACCGGGTCGTCCGGTGCCGGCGATGTGGAACGCCGACGCGATCGCGGCCGGGACGTCGGCGGCCTTGGTCACCAGGAAGTTGTGCTTGGTGATCGGCATGGTGATGCCGCGGATGTCGGCTTCCTGGAAGGCGTCAGTGCCGATGGCCGCCGAGGCGACCTGACCGGTGATGGCCACCATCGGCACCGAGTCCATGTACGCGTCGGCGATCGGGGTGACCAGGTTGGTGGCCCCCGGACCCGAGGTCGCCATGCAGACACCGACCTTGCCGGTCACCATCGCGTACCCCTGCGCCGCGTGCCCCGCGCCCTGCTCGTGCCGGACGAGGATGTGGCGTACGTGCTCGGAGTCGTAGAGCGGGTCGTAGGCGGGGAGGATCGCTCCGCCGGGGATCCCGAACACGGTCTCCGCTCCCACCTGCTCCAGAGACTTCACCAGGGACTGGGCACCGGTGAGCTCACCCGTGATGTCCACGTCGGCCATCTGCCGTACTCCTGTCATTGCCGAACCTGCCAAATGTTACGCCCGTGCTACGCCGAGCCTCCTCGGCCAAGAAAAAACCCCCGCCGCCGGATGGCAGACGAGGGAGCGTGTCGGTGCTGAGCTGGACTCAGCCGACACGCTGACGAACTACGAGGAGGTACGAGGCACGCACCCGCTCACTGTCGTTCATCACGATGGGCTCGTCAATCAGATGGGCCGGGTGTCTTGCCATCCGGAAGGACCCTCGGGGGCCCTAGTTGTTGGTGGTGACTGCGACGAACGCGGCCTCACGGGTCGGCCTGCGGCGTGTCGGGGCTCGCTCGGCCATCGAGCTCCGCGTTCGTCCCGTCACCACTGGCTAACCTCGACAGATGACGGCGCCACGTGCTCTCCTGGCCGGCGGTCTGGCCCTCGGTCTGCTTCTCGGAGCCTGCACGGCCACCCCGCCCGCTGCCGCGCCGCCCACGACGGAGGAGACCATCACCGCCACCGAGGCGCCGTCGCCGGCCTCGCCCGCACCGGCGGCGAGCTCGCCCAGGCCCTCCGCCACCGCCTCGACGCCCATCCCGACCCGCACACCCGTGCCGGAGTTCGACGTCCGGGACGCGCTGGACGACATCGAGGCCCTGGCCGACGACATCGGACCGCGGGAGGCGACCTCGAAGAGCTTCGACGAGGCCGCGGACCTGGTCGAGCAGCGGCTCGAGAAGCTCGGCTACGACGTGTCGACCGAGAAGGTGAGAGTACCGGCCGGCAACTCGTGGGGAACGCCGGTCCGCGCCGGCAGCTCCCGCAACGTGATCGCCGACCCGGTCGGGTTCGACGACGAGGAGCCGCACGTGGTGGTCGTCGCACACCTGGACACGGTGCCGGTGGCGCCGGGTGCGGAGGACAACGCCTCGGGCGTCGCGGTGCTGCTCGAGCTGGCCCGGTTGGTGGCGACCGCTCCGCCGGACCTCCCCGTACGGTTCATCGCCTTCGGGGCCGAGGAACCACGCGGCGCGGGCGATGCCCTGCACCACTTCGGCTCCCAGCAGCACGTCGACGACCTCTCCCGGGCCGAGCGTCGGGCGATCATGGGAGTGGTGGCCTTGGACCGGGTGGGCGTTCGGGCCTCGTACGTGCCGGTCTGCTCCGCACGGGCCAGCGGCAACGACCTGCGGGCCGACGTCCGCGCCGCCGCCCGGAAGGTCGAGGTTGCGACCCGCGCGTGCGGCGGGAACACCACCAGTGACCACTGGTCGTACGTGAAGGCGGGCGTGCCGGGGATCCGGCTCGGCAGCGTCCCGTACGCGGGATACCACTCCCCCGGCGACACCCCCGACGTGATCGACCGCCGCCAGCTGGACCGAGTCGGCAGCGTCATGTGGGCCTGGCTGCAGTCACTCTGACCGCTGTCGGCCGCGCGGTCGGGACCGGTCGCACAGGATCGCTGGCTAGCAGGCCGGAGCCGACCGCGCCCGCGGGTGTGACGGCCCGCCGGCCCGCGACCACTCACCGGAGAGCCGCCACCCCTCGTGCCTGCTGACCCTCGGTGCTGGCTCGCCGCACCCGGCGACACCACCCTGCCGCATTCCTTCGTGACGGGAATCTACCGCTCACGCCGACCAGCTCGGCGTGTCGGGCCGGATCCAGGTCGTCAGCGGCTCCTTTCCGTCACCCGCTCCACCAAATCCCGTGCCTCGGCGTGCCGTGCGGGCTACCCTCGTGCCGTCCACACCAGCACGACGGCCGCCAGGTCCGGAGAGGAGTCGGTGTCGATGAGCCGCTCGCAGCAGCACAGCACCGGTCGCACGCTCGACCCGTCGGTCTCGCCCGCCTTCCGCTCGCAGACACGCCGCGAACCCAGGTAGCCGGTCGACGTCCTCTCCGAGGGTCGGCCGGCCAGCGACGCATCCCCCACCGGCAGGCCCCACCACGACGAGGACACGCACATGAAGAAGATCACCGACAAGCTCATCAGCTGGGCCAGCATCCTCGAGGACAACACCGAGGCGCAGGCCCGGACGGCGTCCACCATGCCGTTCGTCTACCCGCACCTGGCCCTGATGCCGGACGCCCACCTCGGCCGCGGCGCGACGGTCGGCTCGGTCATCCCGACCCTGAGAGCGGTGATGCCGGCGGCCGTCGGGGTGGATATCGGCTGCGGCATGATCGCGGTCCGGACCCAGTTCTCCCTGTCTCACATCGACGATCGGGTCGCCACCGGTGCGTCGTTGCAGACCCTGCGGCAGTCCATCGAGCGGGCCGTCCCGACCTCGGCCGGGGCGTACAACGCCAAGATCGTGGCCACCGCGGAGCCCCGGGTCGCCGACCTGGAGGCACGGGCGGAGAAGGCACAGTTCGACCCGGCGAGCTACGCCAAGAACTGGCGGCAGCAGCTGGGGTCGCTCGGCAGCGGCAACCACTTCATCGAGGTCAGCCTGGACGAGACCGACGCGGTGTGGCTGTTCCTGCACTCGGGCAGTCGCGGCGTGGGGAACAAGATCGCCGGTCGGCACATCAAGATCGCCCAGAGCCTGATGAAACAGTGGTGGATCGAGCTGCCCGATCCCGACCTCGCCTACCTGGTCGAGGGGACGCCCGAGTTCACCGCCTACCTCCGCGAGCTGCGGTGGGCGCAGCACTTCGCCCTGCTCAACCGGGAGGAGATGATGGACCGGACCGTACGCCAGCTGGCGGAGTGGTTGGGTGAGCCGGTGGTCGAGCAGGAGCGGATCAACTGCCACCACAACTTCACCGTCCAGGAGGTGCACTGGGGCAAGACCGTCTGGGTGTCCCGGAAAGGCGCGATCTCGGCCCGGGAGGGCGAGCTCGGTCTGATCCCGGGGTCGATGGGCACGGCGTCGTACGTGGTGGCCGGGCTCGGCAACCCGGTGGCGTTGCAGTCGTCACCGCACGGAGCGGGGCGGCAGTTCTCCCGGACGGCGGCTCGGAAGCGGTTCACGCACGCGGAGCTGCAGACCGCGATGACGGGGATCGAGTGCCGCGACACCGACGCGTTCCTGGACGAGATCCCGGGTGCGTACAAGGACATCGACCAGGTGATGGCGGACGCGACCGACTTGGTCGAGACTCGGCACAGCCTTCGGCAGATCGTCAACGTGAAGGGCGACTGAGGCTCAGTGGTGGCGACCGGAAGGTCGACACCCCGACGAACCCCCGGCCGCGGCCACGAGCGTCAGGGGCGCGCGTACGGACCACGGCTGGTCGACCACACGTCATCGAGGATCTCCTGAGCCCGCTCACCCCGCACCACTCGCGGCACGAACCGGGAGTCGAGCGTGTACGGCACCGGCTCGACCGCCTTCACCCGGCCGCCCCACAGCACGATCTCGACGAAGATCCCCTCCATCGTCTTGGTCTGGAAGTCCATGTCGAAGACGAAGTTGCCCAATGAGTGCACGATCACGGCGTCACCTCTGGTCTCCCAGCCCTGCACCCAGTGGGGATGGCCTCCGATCACCAGATCGGCGCCGGCGTCGGCCAGGGCGCGCGCTACCCGGCGCTGGCTGGCCTCGGGCACGTGGGTGTACTGCGTACCCCAGTGCGGGATCACCACGACCACGTCCACCTGGTCGGCGAGCTTCTCGACGTCGCCGGTGATCCGGTCGAGCTGGCGCTGGTTCAACGGTCCGGTCCGTGGCGGCATGTTCAACCGGTTGGTGCCGCCCCGGTCGGCCGTGGCCGCCGGGGTCTCGCCGATCGACTCGGTGCCGAGGAACCCGATCCGAACGGCGTCGCGGGTGATCACCACGGGCTTGCGAGCCTCGTCCAGGTCGCGGCCGGCGCCCACGTACGGCAGGTCGGCGTCCCGGAGCTCGGCCAGCGTCTGCCGCAGCGCGCGCTGCCCGTAGTCGCCGACGTGGTTGTTGGCCAGCGAGACCAGGTCGAAGCCGGCCAGCTGCAGACCGTCGACGACGTCCGGATCGGCGTGGAACGAGTCGCCGCCCTGGGTGGGCGAGCCGTCGTCGGACAGCGTGGACTCGAGGTTGCCGACCGTGATCTCGGCGGCGGCCAGGCGCTTCGCCGTCGGTCGCAGGGTGCGGATGGGGTCGCCGCCGGATGCCCGCGCGACCCGGCGACCGAGCATCACGTCGCCGACGATGCTCAGCGTCGTCACCTCACCCGGCCGCTCGGTGGCGCGTGTCTCGAGGGGGTAGCGGGCAGGGTCCCGCAGCGGGTGCCGGCCACCGACGGGCAGCACCCGCACCGTGGGGTCCACCGCCGACGCCGGCACGATCGCCACCAGACCGTCGTCGTCGCGGACGTCGTCGAGGAGCGTCTCGGCCGCCTTGCCGGCTGCAGCCGTGCGGACGTCGGCGCGGCCATCGCCCGCCTGGTCGAGGCTGGCCCAGCTCACCGACAGGTCGGCGTCGCGAGCCGAGCGAGCCACCAGGGCGCGGGCCACCGCCGTGGGGACGTCGGAGACCGTACGGGTGGCGTGCACCGCGAACACCAACGGCTGGGTGACCGACGGGGTGGCGGGCACGGTCGGGCCCGGTGATCCGGTCGGGTCCAACGATCCGGGCGGGGTCGACGGTGCGAGCGGGGCCGAAGGGCCTGCCGATGCGGACGCCCCGGGCGAGGTCGTGGGCTGCGGTGCCATCTGGGTGGCAGTGCACGCGGTGAGCGCGGTCAGCGTCACCGCCCCGGCTACCACCCGACGTCTCATCGAGTCAGGGTAGGTCCGCTCGCCAACCACCCCCCACGAACGACTTCGCTCGGGTTCGAACCCGCGCGGAGTCGGTGCCGAACGACTTCGCTCGGGTTCGAACCCGCGCGGAGTCGCCAGGGGCGTGGTGATCGACCGGTGTGCGACGCGGTGACGATCTAGCGCGCGGCGGCGCTGCGCTCCAGCGCCTCCTCGGTGAACACGGACAGGCCGAGCTCGGGCCGGTAGCCGTGGATCTCCTTGACGTCGAGCCGGATCAGGAACTCGATGATGGCTCGCGAGACGCTCTGCCCGGGCACCAGCACGGGGAACCCGGGCGGGTACGGGACGACGAAGGTGGTCGAGACCAGCCGTCGGCCCTCCTCCAGCAGACCAACGGCCCGGTGCAGCGGCACGTACTCCTTGTCATCCTCGGCGTAGCCGGCGTAGAACGCGCGGCGGATGTCGCCGTCGGGTGAGGTCGGCGTGGCGCGGAACGCAGGATCGAAGTCGCTGAAGTCGGGCAGGGCCGGCAGGTTGGTGGTGAGGGCCGCGATCTTGTCGTCCTGCAGCCGCAGCTCGGCCCGGCTGGCGGCGGCCCGTTCCCGCTCCAAGTCCTCCGCCACCCGGCGCAGCGCCTCCAGCAGGAAGTGCACCGAGGACCAGGTGACCCCGATGGTGAAGATCAGCAGCACGCTGTTGATCGAGGTCTTGTTGATCTGGATGCCGAACCGGCTGCTCAGCACGTCCTCGCGGAACTCGTAGCCATTCAGTCCCGTGTGGCCGATGTAGAGCGTCACCCGGGTCGGGTCGAGGACGAACTCGTCGTTCTGCCACGACGAGTTCCAGCGCTCGACCTGGGTGCCGCCGGCGGCGGGGTCGGCCGAGGGACGGTATTCGTCCGGCACCAGGGCGGCCTCGTCGAGGATCGTGAACCACCGCTTGAGCAGCCGGTCCGCGCGGACGCGCTGGCGGAAGGCGAGCGCCATCTTGTACGCCGAGCGGACCATCGCGAAGCCCTCGATGTCGACCTGGCGGCGGGCGAGGTCGAGCGAGGCCATCAGCTGCTGGTTGGGCGAGGTGGACGTGTGCGTGAGGAACGCCTCCCCGAACGCCTCCCTGGTCTGCTTGTTGAAGTCGGCGTCGCGGACGTGGATCATCGACGCCTGCCGCAGCGCGGACAGCGACTTGTGAGTCGAGTGGGTGGAGTAGACGCGGACCCGGGCTCTCGGGTCGGGGAGCAGCCGGTGGGAGGCCCACTCGCTCCGCGGCACGTCGGCCATCTCCGCCCGCCAGCGGGCGTACTCGGCGGCGTACGCGGTGCTGGCCAGCCGGTTCTCCAACCGCTCGGCGGCCACCATCGCCGTCCGCTGCCGCACCCACGGGACCGCCACCGCGAAGGCGAACCAGGCCTCGTCCCACAGGAAGCAGATGTCCGGCTTGATGGCCAGCACCTCCTCCATCACCCGCTCGGGGTTGTAGACCACCCCGTCGAAGGTGCAGTTGGTCAGCAGCACCATCCGCACCTGGTCGAGCCGACCGTCGGCCTCCAGGTCGAGCAGCGTCTGCTTGATCGACTCGAGCGGGACGGCGCCGTAGATCGAGTACTCCTCCAACGGGTACGCGTCCAGGTAGACCGGGTTGGCCCCGGCCAGCACCAGCCCGTAGTGGTGCGACTTGTGGCAGTTGCGGTCGATCAGCACGATGTCGCCCGGCCGGGTCAGCGACTGCACGACGATCTTGTTGGCCGTCGAGGTGCCGTTGGTGACGAAGTAGCTCGAGCGGCTGTTCCAGGTGAGCGCGGCCTTGTCCATCGCGTCCCGCAACGCTCCGTGCGGGTCGAGCAGCGAGTCCAGTCCGCCCGAGGTCGACGAGGTCTCGGCCATGAAGATGTTGCGACCGTAGAACTCCCCCATGTCCTTCAGCGAGCGGGAGTTGAAGATGCTGGCCCCACGGGCCACGGGCAGCGCGTGGAACTGACCGACTGACGAGGCGGCGTACGCGCGCAACGCATCGAAGAACGGCGTGGTGTAGCGGGCCCGGATGCCGGCCAGCACCGTGGAGTGCAGATCGGTGACGTCGTTCAACCGGTAGAAGGTCCGATCGAAGACCCCGGGCGCCTCCTCGGCCCCGGCCACGATCGACTCGTCGGTGAGCAGGAACAGGTCGATCCGCGGGCGCAGCTCGCGGATCCAGTGCCCGCACTCGACCCAGTCGTACGTCCGGTCGGTGGCCACCTCGAGGGTCTCGACCCCGAGCAGACCGGTCATGATCGGCAGCCGGTCCTTGGACCGCAGGGCCAGGTCGTGCCGCACGATCGCCGTCTGGATCTCCCCGTTCAGGGCGACCGCGGTGATCGCGTCCTCCACGCTGGTCACCCGCAGGATCTCGTACTGCACCTCGTCGCTGGCGCGCCGCAGCCGACGCAGGCTGCCGGCCAGGCCGTCGGGCGAGGTGAGGGGCGAGTCGTCGGCCAGCAGCACCGTGTAGAACTGCTGCTGCGACGCTCGGGCCACCAGCTCCTGCTCCTCCAGCGGCGACGCGTCGTCGAACAGGGCCGCCCGGTCGCCGTACTCCTCCAGCAGTCGCGCCGCGAGGTTGACCGCCGCGGCCAGCTCGACGGTGTCCAGCGCGTCGAAATGCTCCCGCAGCTGGTCGAGCCGTTCTTGCCCCGGATACAGCCAGTACCGCTCGTACGCGTCGAGTCGGTCCAGCTGCCGACGCACCCGGCCCTCCTCCAGCCGGGTGTCCAGGCCGGCCCGGTGGACCGCGGCAAGCTGTTGGGTGGCGTCGTCGAGCAGGTGCCACACGTCCAACCGCTGCGAGGAGGGGTTGATCATCGCGGCCAGCGCGGACACGCGCAGGCGATGAGGAGTGCGACTGGCAGGCGGCATCGCGGGACCCGGTTTCGGTTGGGGGGTGGGGCAGCGTGGCGCCGATCCTAGTGGTCCGGCTCGGCACGGGCCCGGCTGGTGAGGGGGTGGACCGGTCCTCGACCGCGCGACCGCGAGAACCTGTTCACGGGTCCAGCAGCCGCTCGGCCGAGGTCAGGAAGGGACGTCCGACGGGCTCCGAGCCGAAGCCCAGGACGTACAAACCGGTCGACACCCGTTCCAGGAACGCCCACCGCCAGATCCGGGTGGCGTCGACGCCCGTGTGCGCCGCCAGCAGCTGCGCGTACGACTCGACGAGCGGTCGGCCCTCCCGCAGCACCCCCGACGAGAAGTCCCGCATCGTGACACCGAGGTCGTACGCCCGATCGGCCACGAAGCCGTCCGGGTCGACGAAGCAGAAGCCGGTCTCCGCGCCCGTCCGGGGACGCGGAACCGTCAGCGCGTTCCCGGGATGGGGATCGCCGTGCACGATCACCAGCGACTGCGGCGGAGCCACGGCGAGCAGCTCGGCATAGCGAAGGGCCTGGTCGCGGACGGCCACCGGGCACGGTCGCTCGAGACGGTTCCAGTGATCGGTGATCAGCCCGGCCAGCCCGATCGCCTTGTCCTCGGTGTCCGGCACCCGGTCCACGGGCGACGGCTGCCAGGCGAGGGCCAGTGTGTCGGCCAGCACGGCGAGCTGGTCCGGCGCCGTCCGGCCGCTCGACTGCAGCGGAGCACCCAGTGCCTCCAGCAGCATCGCCTGCCGTTCGACGTCGGCCCGCAGGAGCCGCGCATAACCGCGTCCGTCGGCCGCGGCGAGCACCCGGATCTGTCCCTCCAGCTCGCCGCCGTCCAGCACGATCTTGAGCACGGCCGATGATCCGTCGGCGGTGCGGGCGCGCACCACGTAGGAGTTGCTGCCACCCGGCAGCGACCGACCGAGATCGAGCCCCCAGTCCCGGGCGAGCTCCGCCAGGCGGCGAGGCAGCAACGCGGCCCAGGCCTCGCCCCGCTCCCCCAAGGAGGCCACCCGGGCCCGGGTCAGGGGCTGCAGCCGTACGGTCATCGCCCGGCTCCTGCCGCGGCCCGAGCCGCGTACACGGACGGCGTCTCGCCCAGCATGTCCTGGAAGGCGTTGGTCAGGTGCGCCTGGTCGTAGAAGCCGAGCTGGGGGGCCAGAGCACCGAGGTCGACCTCCGGATCGCGTTCCAGGGCCAGCGCTGCCTCCTGCAACCGGAACCGGGAGAGCACCCACTTCGGACCGATCCCGACCTCCCGCCGGAACCGTCGCTGCAGGGTTCGCTCCGACAGGGCCACCGAGCGGGCCACCTGGTCGACCCGGACGAGTCCCGGGTCCTGGGCCATCAGGTCCACCACCGGACCTATCCCGGCGGGTTCCCTCGCCGGGCGATCACGCTCGAGCTCGGTTCGTAGTCGCTCCAGCGCACCGGCCGGGTCGGCGTCCGGACCGAGTCCGGCGTGCAGCGAGCCGACCGCCGGGCCGAGCAGGTCACCGGCCGGAACCACCCGATCGGTGAAGTCCGCCGCTGTCAGACCGGTCCAGGCATGGAATCCATCGGCCCGGAACCGCGCCCCGGCCACTCCGCCTCGACCGGTGAGCGTGACCCGGAAGACGCGGCTGATCAGTCCGTGCACCAGTGTCGCCGGCAGCGGATGACCGTGCCGCATCGTGCCGGGCTCACCCCACTCGACCGTGAGGTGGATGGCGGGAAAGGAGATCACCGTCGACTCCAGCGGAGCCGCGTCGGCCCGGTCCCAGGTGACGGTCCAGAAGTAGGCGATCCAGGGCGCCAGCGCCTCCCCGGCCGGGTGTCGACGCGTGGCGAAGGCGTCAGCGGTGGCCGCCCGGCGCACCAGCCCACGTTGCGGAGTCACGGTCACGCGCTCGACGCTAGTCGAGGGCGCCGACAGTGCCGCACACGTGATCAGTCCAGGGGTCAGTGGACCCGGTGGGCCGCCTTGGTCCGCTCCTTGACCGTCACCCGGAAGCCCAGGTAGCGGCGGGTGAGCAGCCGGATCTGCGCGTCGATGGCCGGCAGACAGAAGAAGATCGGGCCGACCAGCGGCAGGCCGGCGAACTCGCCGACCATCTTCACCCAGGCGCTCTTCGGACGCTCCGGCGGCCTCTTGGGCAGCAGGCTCAGGGCCACGAAGGCCGAGATGACCAGGCTGAGCGGTGCCACGACCAGCGCGAGCAGGTTGGCCAGGCCGGCCAGCTCGGACAGCATCAGGCTGGAGTGCGTGACGATCGGCTGCAGGTAGTTCGACAGCGGACGCAGACCCAGGATGAGCAGCGGGACGGTCGCCCACAGGTGGAACTGCGTGACCTGCCGGAACGTCTGCAGCGCCTTGTCCCGCCACGGGATCCGCTCGTTGAGGACGTTCTGCTCCATCAGGTACGGGAAGTCGATGACCCCGTACGACCAGCGCCGGATCTGCTTGTACTGCTCCTGCATGGTGGCCCACCAGCTGTGCGAGTGCACGGCATCCAGGTACACGGGGAGGTGCAGCGGCACCGTCTTCGCCCGACCGTCGCTGCCGTAGTACATCCGCCAGTACTGCCGGGAGTCGTCGGGGATCACGTTGGTCGACCAGTAGTTGACCCCGACCAGCGCCTTCATCCCCAGGGCATGGGAGGAGAAGATGCGCAGCCGCTCCGGCCTGGTCGAGTCGACCAGGGTCCACATGCTCGCCACGTAGCCCACCAGCCGCGAGGCCGTCGGCACCTCCCAGGCGTTGTTGTGGAAGAGCAGCACCGGCTGGTAGCTGTCGACGTCGCGGTCCGGGTTGGTCAGGTACGTGTAGCTGAGCACGGTGAAGTAGTGCGGGCTCGGCCGGGTGTCGGAGTCGAAGGCCGACACGATGACCTGCTCGTCGGCGATGCCGTCGCGGTGCAGCTCCTGCCGGGCCAGCTGGGCCCCCCAGCTGATGTTGGCGCCCTTGACCCGGCCCTCGCCGGGCAGGCCATCGGGGTGCTGGGTGGCGAGGAAGTGGCCGAACCTGTGCGCGTACGCCGCCTCGATGCCGGCGATCTCGGCCTGACCCCAGACCGGGGACCGGCCCTCGAAGGTCAGGCAGATCATCAGGCGCTCGGCCGGGAAGTCCGCGGCCAGGATGGCGTCGAGCGACTGCTCGATGATGTCGGAGGACTCGCTGTAGACCGGGATGACGACCAGGTGGTGGACGTCGTCCGGCGCCGGGACCTCGGCACCGCTGTGCACCCAGGCGTTCAGCGCATGCAGCTCCTCGACCTCGGACCGGGTCAGGTCGGGTCGGTCGACGAGCTCGTGGATGCGGGCGTACGGGTCGGTCAGATGGCGCAGCCGCTGGTGCCAGTCGATCGCGCGGTAGCGCTTGATCGTCCGGTACTCCTTCGCCTGCCGGAGGGCGAGGCTGAGCGAGACGCCGAGCCAGAACAGCAGATAGCCGCTGAAGGCCAGGTAGGCCGCCGTCGGCGAGAGGACCAGCAGCAGGATCGGGACCAGCACCGGCAGCACCAGCATGACCGCGGGCAGCGACTCGAGCACCCGCTGGGTCTGGTACGCCGCACGCGTGGCCGGCGGCTTCTCGGCGCTGGTCAGAAAGCCCGACGCGACAACAGAATCGGTGATCGGAACTCTCCTCAGCGTCGGGCCGTGCCAGGCGGGGTGTGGGTCCGGCGGCGGTCTTGGGGTGCGTGGTCTTGCGACGGTGGTCGCTACCTCACGTCATCGATGATATCGGATGGACCCGCTGTGAGCCGATGGAGAAACCCGCCCGCAGCGTGCCCGGGTGATGAAACTCACCCTAACGGGGGCCCGTACAGAACCCGGTCCGACTCGCGGCGCCCACCCGCCGGTCCTGACCGCTACGCGCTGGACCACCGCGGCCCTACCACGCCCCCGGAGCTCGAACATTCCGTCATTCGACGTCCTTTCCTGCGCGCCGGGACCCGGGACATCGAACATTCCGTCACTCGACGGCATCTTCTGCGCGCCGGGACCCAGGAGCTCGAACATTCCGTCACTCGACGGCATCTTCTGCCTCCCGCCAGCCCAGAGCCCACGAAACTCCGTCGACTGACGGAATCTTCACATCCGCCCGCGTACGGCCGGTCAGATCAGCTCGCTCAGCTGCAGACGGCGCCCACGTTGGCGGACTGGACCAGCTTGGCGTACTTGGCCAGCACGCCGCGGCGAGCCGGCCGCTCGGTGGGGGTCCAGATCGCCCGGCGACGCTCCAGCTCCGCAGGCTCGACACCCAGCTCCAACGTCCCGTTGGCGACGTCGAGGGTGATCGGGTCGCCATCCTGGACCAGGGCGATGGGGCCACCCTCGGTCGCCTCGGGAGCGATGTGGCCGACGCACAGACCGGTGGTGCCGCCGGAGAAGCGGCCGTCGGTGATCAGCATGACGTCCTTGCCGAGACCGGCGCCCTTGATCGCTCCGGTGATGGCCAGCATCTCCCGCATCCCGGGCCCCCCCTTCGGTCCCTCGTAGCGGATGACCACCACGTCGCCCGCGACCACGACGCCGTCCTCCAGCGCGTCCATGGCGGCCCGCTCACCGTCGAAGACGCGAGCGGTCCCCTGCCACACGGAGGTGTCGAAGCCGGCGCTCTTCACCACCGCACCCTCCGGGGCGAGTGAGCCGTGCAGGATCGTGATGCCGCCGGTCGGGTGGATCGGGTTGGACAGCGCCCGGACGATGGTGCCGTCCACGTCGGGGGGAGCGATGTCGGCCAGGTTCTCCGCCATCGTCTTGCCGGTCACGGTCAGGCAGTCGCCGTGCAGCAGACCGGCATCCAGCAGGGCCTTCATCACCACCGGCACGCCGCCGACCCGGTCCACGTCGTTCATCACGTAGCGACCGAAGGGCTTGAGGTCACCGAGGTGCGGGACGGCGCGACCGACCCGGACGAAGTCGTCCAGGGTCAGGTCCACCTCGGCCTCGTTGGCGATGGCCAGCAGGTGCAGCACCGCGTTGGTCGACCCGCCGAACGCCATCACCACGGCGATGGCGTTCTCGAACGCCTCCTTGGTCAGGATCTGGCGCGCGGTGATGCCCTGTCGCAGCAGCTCGACGACCGCCATCCCCGAACGCCGGGCGAACCCGTCGCGGCGCCGGTCCACCGCGGGCGGCGCGGCCGAGCCGGGCAGCGACATGCCCAGAGCCTCGGCGGCCGACGCCATGGTGTTGGCGGTGTACATGCCGCCACAAGCCCCCTCACCCGGACAGATCGCCTTCTCGATCTCGGTGACCTGCTCGCGGGTGATCAGTCCGCGCATGCACGCGCCGACCGCCTCGAAGGCGTCGATGATGGTGACGTCCTTGTCCCCCACCCGTCCGGGCATGATCGAGCCGGCGTAGAGGAACACCGACGACAGGTCGAGTCGGGCGGCGGCCATCAGCATGCCGGGTAGCGACTTGTCGCACCCGGCCAGCAGCACCGAGCCGTCCAGGCGCTCCGCCGACATCACCGTCTCCACCGAGTCGGCGATGATCTCGCGGCTGACCAGCGAGAAGTGCATGCCCTCATGGCCCATCGAGATGCCGTCGGAGACGGAGATGGTGCCGAACTCCAGCGGATAGCCGCCCGCCGCGTGCACGCCGTCCTTGACCGCCTTGGCCAACCGGTCCAGCGACAGGTTGCACGGGGTGATCTCGTTCCAGGACGAGGCGACACCGACCTGTGGCTTGGCGAAGTCGTCATCCCCCATGCCGACCGCGCGGAGCATGCCGCGGGCCGCTGTGGCCTCCAAGCCGTCGGTCACGACCCGGGAGCGGGGCTTGATGTCGATGCCGGACGGGCTGGGCGCAGTGGTGTCCTCGGTCATCTGGGGGGCCATGGGCGTCAATGTACCGCCGCGACCGCCCGCTTCCGATGGGCGTTCACCATCTGCCCGAGCAGCCCCACCACCAACGTGAGACCGAGCAGCGGACCGAGGTTGCCGACGAGCTGCTGCAGCGGGGTGTAGCTCAGCTCGGCGTCGTAGCCGTACGGGAGCACGGTGAGCGGGAGGCCCAGGGCGACCCAGACCACCCAGCAGCCACCGAGCAGCCGCACCCACCGAGGCAGCGTCCGGCGCAGCAGGACCGCCGCACCCAGCGGCAGGATCCAGACGTAGTGGTGGGTCCAGGTGACCGGCGAGGCGAGGCAGGTGGAGAGCCCGACGAGCGCCACCGCGAACACCTTCTCGTCCCGCCGCCACCAGTCCGCGGCGACCAGGGCCCCGGTCAGGGCCACCAGGGCGGACAGGCCGAGCCCGAGCAGCGTGGTGCCCACGTCGTTGGCGCCGGAGAACCGGGTGACGGTGCCGAGCAGCGACTGGTTGCCGACGTAGAACGGGGAGTTGGGGGCACGGGTGTCCCCGACGGCGATGCTGGACCAGAACAGGATCGACGGCGACCACTGGAGCACGAAGCCGACCAGGGTGAAGGCCAGGAAGCTGACCACCCCGGTGATCGCCGTACGCCGCTGCCCGGACAGGTAGGCGAAGACCACGAACAGGGCCGGGGTCAGCTTGATCGCCGCCGCCAGACCGATCAGGGTGCCGCGCGGGATGCGCCGGCGCTCGCCCGGCCGGTCGGGCAGCAGGTCGGCGACGACCAGCGCCATCAGCAGCGTGTTGACCTGCCCGTAGCCCAGCGTCGTGCGGAGCGGCTCGACCGCCAGCACCACCACGACACCGACCACTCCGAGCACCCAGCCGCGCGGCACCCCGCAGCGCTTCAGCACCGACTGCTGGGCCCAGACGAGCACGAACGTCCAGAGCAGCTGCCACAGCCAGTACGGCCCGACGGCCAAGGGCAGCATCAGCACCGCGGCGATCGGCGGGTAGATGAACGGCAGGTTCCAGCCGGGCGTGGAGGTGGCGTAGATGTCCTTGCCGGCCAGCAGGTCGTGGACCGCGTAGACGTAGACCTGCAGGTCGATGGTCGACGGCTGCCAGGGCCAGGCGACGCCGTGGGCGATCACCCACGGCAGGATCAGCAGCGCCACCACGTACGCCGGGGCGAGCTCGACGACCCAGCGCAGCACCGGCTGCCGCGGCCCGGGATCGACGAACCGCCGGCCGGTGGCGGAGACGGACACGCTCACGCGGTGATCTCGGCGTGCACCGCGTCCAGGTCGCTGTCGTCGCCGCGGTCGGGACCGATCAGCCCGGACAGACCGGGGCGGTCGGCGTAGCGCGGCACCAGGTGGACGTGGAGGTGGAAGACCTCCTGACCGGCGACCGCCTTGGCCGAGGAGAGCAGGTTGAGCCCGTCGGCGTGCAGCGCCTCGACCAGCAGCCGTGCCGTCGCGTCGATCGCGGGTCCGAGCTCGGCCAGCTGCGGCGGGTCGGTGAGCAGGTCGGGGACGTGGCGGCGCGGGACGACCAGGGTGTGCCCCCGCTGCCACGG
Organism: Microlunatus sp.; assembly: GCA_036524985.1. Taxonomy (GTDB): domain Bacteria; phylum Actinomycetota; class Actinomycetes; order Propionibacteriales; family Propionibacteriaceae; genus Microlunatus. The sequence goes on from DATDBH010000133.1 coordinate 18,181, forward strand.
CGCGACGTCGAGGAAGGCGACCGCGACATCGTCGGCGTACACCAGCCGGGAGGGGATGCTGCCGGCCACGATCCGGCAGAAGAGGCAGTCTGGATCGGTGCTCTCGGGGCTCGACGGGCTGACGGGGCTCATCGGGCTCCTCGGATGACGTTGTCGAGCGGTTCCCCGGCGACGAACCGGCGCAGCTGCGTGGCGACCAGGCGGTCGGCCCGCGGCCAGAACGCCGAGCTGGCCCCGCCGACGTGGGGGGAGATCAGGACGTTCGGGATCTGCCACAGCGGGTGCTCCGGTGGCAGCGGCTCGGGGTCGGTGACATCCAGCGCGGCCCTGATCCGGCCGGTGCCGGTCTCCGCGACCAGCGCGTCGGTGACCACCAGCTTTCCTCGGGCGACGTTGACCAGCAGGGCGTCGTCAGGCATCCGGGCCAGCAGGTCGGCGTCGATCAGACCCTCCGTCTCGGGCGTCAGCGGAGCGATCACGATGGCCACGTCGGCCTCGGCCATCAACGCGGGCAGCTCGGTGGTGGCGTGCACGCCCGGCTCGCCGTCGCGGGCGCGGCGGGCGACACGGGTGATCGAGGCGACCTCGAACCCGGCCAGGCGGGCCTCGATGGCCTCGCCGATCCGGCCGTAGCCGATGATCAGCACGCGCTTGTCGGCCAGCGCACTGCCGAACACCGGCGCCCAGCGACCCTCGGGCTGCTGCCGGGCGAAGGTGTCCAGGTGCCGGCCGCTGGCCAGGGTGAGTGCGAGCGCGAGCTCGGCGGTGCTGGCGTCGTGCACGCCGGCCGCGTTGCAGAGCGTGGCGGTCTCGGGCACGTGGGGCAGGAAGTTCTCGTAGCCGGCAGTCAGCGTCTGCACCACCCGCAGGCTGGTCATCTCACTAGCGCAGGACAACGTCTCCTCTCCCCGCATGTAGGGGATGACATAGAACTGCGCCTCGGCCACCGAGGCGGGGTAGTCGTCGCCGTCGGCGCGGTAGCACTCCACCCGTACGCCGTCGGGAACGCCGCCCAACCGGGCCGCGGCCTCCTCCGGCGAGGCGTACGGCAACCAGGCCACGATGTCCGTCACGCGCGCTGCTCCACTCCTGTGGAAACGCCCACCGGCAGCCGGACCGGATGGCCGGCGTCGGCCAGCGCCTGCTTGACGTCGCAGACGCGGAGCGTGCCGAAGTGGAACACGCTCGCGGCCAGCACCGCGTCTGCTCCGGCGGCCACTGCGGGCGGGAAGTCCTCCGCCCGGCCGGCCCCGCCGGAGGCGATCAGCGGCACGTCCACCACGGCCCGTACGGCGGCGATCATCTCGAGATCGAAACCGGCGGTGGTGCCGTCGGCGTCCATCGAGTTGAGCAGGATCTCCCCCACCCCGAGGTCGACGCCGCGGCGGGCCCACTCGATCGCGTCCGCCCCGGCGCTCTTCCGACCGCCGTGGGTGGTCACCTCGAACCCGGACGGCTGGTCCGGACTGCGCCGGGCGTCCACGGACAGCACGAGGACCTGGTTGCCGAAGCGCCGGGTGATCTCGGCGATCACCTCCGGGCGGCGGATCGCGCCCGTGTTGATGGCGACCTTGTCGGCTCCGGCGCGGAGCAGCTGGTCGACGTCGGAGACGCTCCCGACCCCGCCCCCCACCGTCAGCGGGATGAACACCGTCTCGGCGGTGCGGCGGACCACCTCCAGGGTGGTCTCCCGTCCCTCGACCGAGGCCGAGATGTCGAGGAAGGTCAGCTCGTCGGCGCCCTCCGCGTCATAGACGGCACCGAGCTCCACCGGGTCGCCGGCGTCGCGCAGGTCGACGAAGTTGACGCCTTTGACCACCCGCCCGTCGTGCACGTCCAAGCAGGGGATGACGCGGACGGCAAGACTCATGCCGTTCACCCTAACGGCGCGACCACCCCACAGGACTGCTCGCACCCAGCGGCCCGGCCCACCCTCACCTGTCGGCCGGGACCGCTAGGGTCCGTCGGGTGAGCAGGATCGACGAGACCTTCGCAGCGCTGCCGCGACGCACGCTGGCCGACGCCGCGCTGGCCCAGGCGAGCGCCCTCGGCTGCAGCCACGCCGACGTCCGGATCGTCCGGGCGCAGGTGTCGCACCGCAGCTTCCGCGACCGGGACCTGGAGTCCAGCAGCGACAACCAGACCCTCGGCCTGTCGGTGCGGGTGGTGCACGACGGGGTGTGGGGCTTCGCGGCCGGCATCACCCTCACCCCGGAGTCCGCCGCCGCCCTGGCCGACCGGGCGGTGGCCACCGCGAGAGTGTCCCGACCGCTGACCCCGGACCGGGTCGAGCTGGCCGACGAACCGGTGTATGCCGACGTCGAGTGGGTGTCGGGCTACGACCAGAACCCGTTCGAGGTTCCCGACGCCGACCGCAGCGCCCGGATGCTGCAGCTGGCCGGACGGCTGTTGGACGCCGACGGGGTCAGCCACACCAGCGCGAGCCTGACGCTGGTCCAGGAGAACACGTTCTTTGCCAGCCTCGCCGGCACCAGCACCCAGCAGCAGCGGATCCGGCTGATGCCGAGTCTGACGGCGATCAACGTCTCGGACGCCGGCTTCGCCACGATGTCGACCATCGCCCCGCCGGCCGGCCGCGGCTGGGAGTACCTGAGCGGCACCGGCTGGGACTTCGACGCCGAGATCGCCGAGCTGCCGTCGCTGCTGGCCGAGCACGTGGCCGCGCCGTCGGTCGAAGCCGGCGCCTACGACCTGGTCATCGACCCGACCAACCTGTGGCTGACCATCCACGAGTCGATCGGCCACGCCACGGAGCTGGACCGGGCCCTGGGCTACGAGGCGGCGTACGCGGGCACCTCGTTCGCCACCGTCGACCAGCTCGCCACGCTGCAGTACGGCAGCCCGGTGATGAACGTGACGGGTGACCGGGTCGTCGACCACGGTTTGGCCTCGATCGGGTACGACGACGAGGGTGTGGCCGCGCAGCGGTTCGACATCATCCGCGACGGGGTGCTGGTCGGCTACCAGCTGGATCGGCAGATGGCCGCCCTGCGCGGTCTCGATCGCTCGAACGGCTGCGCGTACGCCGACTCCGCCGGGCACATCCCGATGCAGCGGATGCCGAACGTCTCCTTGCAGCCGGACCCGCACGGGCCCTCCACCGCGGAGCTGATCGGCGGTGTCGAGCGGGGGATCTACGTCGTGGGCGACAAATCATGGTCGATCGACATGCAGCGCTACAACTTCCAGTTCACCGGGCAGCGGTTCTTCCGGATCGAGAACGGGAAGCTCGCCGGCCAGCTCAAGGACGTGGCGTACCAGGCGACCACCACCGACTTCTGGGGGTCGATGGAGGCGGTCGGCGGCCCACAGACCTACCACCTCGGCGGTGCCCTGAACTGCGGCAAGGGCCAGCCGGGGCAGGTCGCCCCGGTCTCCCACGGCTGCCCGGCGGCACTGTTTCGTGGTGTCAACATCCTCAACACCCGGACCGAGGGAGGTCAGTCGTGAGCGTGTTGGTCGGTTCATCGGAGCTGGTGGAACGGGCGCTGGCTGCCGCGCAGCGACCCACCATCGCGTACGTGACCGAGCGGGCCGAGGCCAACCTCCGCTGGGCCGGCAGCGCGCTGACCACCAACGGGGAGATGACCAGCACCGAGCTGACCGTCGTGGCGACGGCGGAGGTCGACGGCGGGACCGGGGTCGGCACCGTCAGCCAGCAGGTCACCGACGCGAGCCAGGTCACCGCGTTGGTCGCGGCCGCCGAAGCCGCCGCACGGACTGCTCAGCCGTCCCCCGATGCTGCCCCGCTGGTGGAGCCGTGGGGCGCCGGCGAGGACTTCGGCTTCGATCCGGCGACCACAACGATCGACGTGCTGAACGACGTCGCCCACGATCTCGGCCAGGCGTTCGCCGCTGCTGCCGGCCGGGATCAGCTGTTGTACGGGTTCGCGGAGCACATCGTCACCACCACCTACCTGGGCAGCACCACTGGGCTGCGGCTGCGCGGTGTCCAACCGACCGGCCGGTTGGAGCTCAACGGCAAGTCCGCCGACGGCGCCCGCTCGGCCTGGGTCGGCGCGGCCAGCCGTGACTTCACCGACGTCGATGTGAGCGACCTGACGGCTCAGCTGGCGACACGGTTGCGCTGGGCCGAGCGTCGGATCGACCTGCCACCGGGCCGGTACGAGACGATCCTGCCGCCGGGTCCGGTGGCTGACCTGATGATCTACGCGTACTGGACGGCCAGCGCCCGCGACGCCGAAGAGGGACAGAACGCGTACGCCACACCCGGCGGCGGCACCAAGATCGGAGCACGGTTGTCCGATCTGCCTCTGCGCCTGTTCTCCGACCCGGACCGGCCCGGACTGGAGTGCCTGCCGTTCGTCGACTTCGGGTCGGCGGGCGACGGGACGTCCTTCACCGTGGACGCCGGTCTCCCGATCGTTCCCGTGGACTGGATGCGCGACGGGGTCTGGAACGAGCTGATCCGCAACCGCGCCTGGGGCGCGAGAACCGGTCGACCGGCCAGCCCACCGGCGGACAACCTGATCCTGGACGGCGGCGGCGACGCCACGCTCGAGGAGATGATCGCGCGCACCGAACGCGGTCTGCTGCTGACCTGCCTGTGGTACATCCGGGAGGTCGACCCTGAGCGGCTGCTGCTCACCGGGCTGACCAGGGACGGCGTCTACCTGATCGAGAACGGCCAGGTCGGCGGTGCGGTGAACAACTTCCGCTTCAACGAGTCCCCGCTGGAGCTGCTGGGTCGGATCAGCGAGGTCGGCCGCACCGAGAAGGTGCTCTGCCGCGAGTGGAACGACTTCTTCAACCGGACCGCGATGCCGCCGATCCGGGTGCCGGACTTCAACATGTCGACCGTCTCGCAGGCCAGCTGACTCGGGGCTGGTTCAGCTCTCGTCGAGGCGGGCGGCGACGTCGGCAGGGAAACCACCGGTCGCGATCGGGCTCCACCGGGTCGGGGTGATCCGGATCAGGGACTTGTTCTGCAGGCGCATAGCGGCGCGGTACTCGTCCCAGTCGGAGTGCTCACCGCCGATGCAGCGGAAGTACTCGACCAGGGCGTCCTCGGCCTCCGGCATGTGCAGCACCTCCGCGTCGCCGTCGACCTGCACCCACGGGCCGTTCCAGTCGTCGGAGAGCACGCAGACCGACACCCGCCGATCCCGCTCGGCGTTCACGGCCTTGGCCCGTCCCGGATAGCTGGACACCACCAGCCGACCGTCGGGATCGACGCCGCCCGATACCGGCGACAGCTGCGGCCGGCCGTCACGTCGGGTGGTGCCGAGCAGGAAATGATGGCGCGGGCGGACGAACTCCAACAGTTCGGCCAGCTCGACAGCGGTGTTGGTGGCGATGGATCGGGGCATGCTCGCGACCCTACGCGCCGAGCCCTGATCCGCGCCTCGCCGTTGAGACGCGGATCAGGCGGTCTGGGCTCCGGAGACCGACGGTGCTCCAGCTCAGGGTTCGCGACGCGGACCGGCGGCGTGCACCGCCACGACCGGTCCGCCGGCGGCATCGGGCCGGGCGACCACCTGGACGACCGTGGTGAGGGCGACGTCTGAGACCACGTTCATCGCCGTCAGTGTGACGGGAGAGGCTGTCGGTCCGTCGAGCGGCGTACCCGCGATCGTCGCGGTCCCGTCACCGTGGTCGGCGAAGGCGAGCCCCGCCGGGAGCTCACCTTCCAGCCCGATGCCGGCGGCCGGGAAGCCGACCGTCCGGATCACTCTGGTCGTGAACTCGCCCGCCGCGAAGACCACCGGTCCTCCGGTGCGGAAGGCCGGGCCCTGCTGGACCGAGAGGACCAACGGTTCGGTGGTCGACCCCGAGGCGTTCTGCGCAGTCACCTCGACGGTCAGGTCCCCGGCCGGACCGGACGCCGTGCCCTCGATGGTCGCGCTGCCGTCTCCGTGCACCGTGAGGCGCAGGCCGGGCGGCAGTGCGTTCACCCCGATGGCGGGAAGCGTCTCCCCCTCCGCCTCGATCAGGTACGTGGTGCCCTGCTGGCCGAGCACGAACGTCGGATCCGCCGGCAGGGTGAGGATCGGCCCGGTGCCGGAGGCGTACGGATAGGCACCGGCCTCACCGATCGGCCCGCACAGCAGCACCAGCAGCCCCACCAGCACCGACCACGCCACGATCACCGGACGCCGCAGCTGCGGCGGGCGGGATGAGGGCATGACGGACTCCAACGAGATCGGCGGCGATGATCACGATCGTGAACCGCTTTGTCTCCGGCGACAACACCAGTTGCGCAATCGATGTCGAGCCGTGAGTGAATCGTTATCACCCGCCCGCCGCTCCCGCAGACCGCCTCGGTGGGCTCAGGCCTCGGCGACCTCGTCCTCGTCCTCGTCGGCGTCCGCGTCGTCCGGCGAGTACGCCACCACCCCGCGTCGCATCGCCCGCACCGCGGCGCGTGCGGTCTCGCGGACTTGCCCGGGCCCGGTGGCATCGGCGACCTGACCGGCGAAGTCCAGCACCTGGCGCACCCAGCGGACGAAGTCGCCGGCCGTCAGGTGTCCGTCGGCGAGCACCGCCGCCAGCGGCCGGCCCGACGCCCAACCGTGCGCCGACTGGCTGAAGCCGATGTCCGGCTCAGTGCCCCGCGGCAGACGGTTGTCGCGCTCGACCAGCGACACCTCCCGCCAGATCCGGCGCACCTGCGTCATCGCGTGCTCGCTGGTGGCGTCCGGCATCCGCGGCTTGCGCCAGTGCTCGTCATTGCGCCGCGACTCATAGACCAGCGACGCCAGCACCGCGGCCAGCTGCGGCGGGGTCAGCTCGTCGAACACCCCCGAGCGGATGCACTCGGCCGCCACCAGATCCAGCTCGGCGTAGATCCGGGCCAGCATGCGGCCCTCCGGCGTGACCTCGTCACCGGTCTCGCCGCCGAGATAGCCCAGCGATCCGAGCACGGTGCAGATCTTGTCGAAGTGCGTCGCGATGGTGTTCGTCCTGGACGACACCTTCTGCTGGGCGCGCTCGTTCTCACGCTCCAGGCGCAGCGCTCGCTCGGCGTAGCGGGCGTGGGCCTCCCGATCCGGGCAGGTGTGGCTGGGGTGTCGACGCAACCGGTCCCGGAGGTCGTCGATCTGCTCGGCCATCTCCTCGCTGACCCGGCCGGAGCGGTGTCGCTGCGGGTTGAGGTCGATCTCGGCCAGCTTGGAGCGGAAGGCGGCTCCGAGGTTGCGCCGGGAGGCCGGCTCCTTCGGGTTGAATTGCTTCGGCACCCGCATCCGCCCCGCCACCACGGGCGGGGTCGGGAAGTCGACCAGGGACAGCCGGCGCACATGCCGGTCCTCGGTCAGCACCAGGGGTCGCGGGTTGTCCCGGTCGCCGGTGCGGGTGTCGGGGTCGATGACGACCGCCCACCCCTGGTTCTTGCCGCTCGGCACCCGGATGATGTCGCCCGGCATCAGGGTGAGGAGGGTCTGGGCAGCCTCGGCGCGGCGATCGGCGCTGCGTTCGCGGCTCGCCGTGGCCTCGACCGAGCCGATCTCGGCGCGCAACCGGGCGTACGCCTCGTAGTCCCCGCGCTCACAGGCCGCCTTGCTCCACAGCTCGGCGATCGCCTCGGTGTTGCGGACCAGGGACCGGGACAGCCCCACCACCGAGCGGTCCGTCTGGAACTGGGCGAAGGACTGCTCCAGCAGGGAGCGGGCCCGGTCCCGGCCGACGGCTCCGACCAGGTTGACAGCCATGTTGTACGTGGGCGAGAACGAGCTCTTCAGCGGGTACGTCCGCCGCGAGGCCAGACCCGCCACGGCCCGGGGATCCAGCCCGGGCTGCCACACCACGACGGCGTGACCCTCGACGTCGATGCCACGACGCCCGGCCCGACCCGTCAGCTGGGTGTACTCCCCCGGGGTGATGTCGGCGTGGGTCTCGCCGTTGAACTTGACCAGCTTCTCCAGCACCACGCTGCGCGCCGGCATGTTGATGCCCAGCGCCAGGGTCTCGGTGGCGAAGACGACTTTGACCAGGCCCTTCACGAAGGCTTCCTCGACCGCCTCCTTGAACGCCGGCAGCATCCCGGCGTGGTGCGCGGCGATCCCGCGCTGCAGCCCCTCGACGAACTTGTCGTAGTCCAGGGCGCGCAGATCCGCCGCCGACAGACCCGCGACGTGCCGGTCGGCGATCCCGGCCAGCACGGTCCGCTCCTCCGCTGACGTCAGCCGCAGCCCGGAGCCGAGCAGCTGACCGACGGCGGCGTCGCAACCGACCCGCGAGAAGATGAACACGATCCCGGGCAGCAGACCCTCGCCGTCCAGGGCGGTGACGAGATCCGCGCGGGACGCCACGGCCAGCGAGCGCGGTCGACCGGCCCCGCCCTCGGTCCGGGAGCGGTGAGCGGCTCCGCCGTAGGCACCGCTGCCGTACGCCACGGACCGCTTGCCCTGGCCGCCGCGGCCCCGTGGCCGGCGGGAGTCGTCCCGGACGTGCCGGGCCTCCTCCTTGCTGACCTTGACCAGCGCCGGGTTGACCTCCGCGGTGGCCTGGCTGGGCAGGGCGACCGCGGTGGGCGCGTCGTCGGCGAACAGGTCGTACAGCCTCTTGCCGACCAGAACGTGCTGGAACAGCGGCACCGGGCGTCGCTCGGAGACGACCACGGCCATCTCGCCGCGCACCTCCGAGAGCCAATCGCCGAACTCCTCGGCGTTGCTCACCGTGGCGGACAGGGCCACCAGCTGGATGGACTCCGCCAACCCGATGATGACCTCTTCCCAGACGGCACCGCGGAACCGGTCGGCCAGGTAGTGGACCTCGTCCATCACCACGAACCCGAGGTTCTCCAGCGTCGCCGACCCGGCGTAGATCATGTTCCGCAGCACCTCGGTGGTCATCACCACCACCGGCGCCTCGGAGTTGATGCTGGAGTCGCCGGTCAACAGGCCGACGTTGGCCGAGCCGTGGCGGCGGACCAGATCGGCGTACTTCTGGTTCGACAGCGCCTTGATCGGTGTGGTGTAGAACGCCTTGCGGCCGCGCTGAAGCGCCAGCCAGACCGCGAACTCGCCCACGATCGTCTTGCCCGCGCCGGTCGGCGCAGCCACCAGGACCCCCGAGCCGCCCTCGAGGTGGGCGCACGCCTCGCGCTGGTAGTCGTCGAAGGCGAAGCCGTACCCGTCGGCGAAGGCGGTCAGCTCGGGCGTGGCCTGAGCGGAGCGGAACCGCTGGTACGCCGCCGCGGGGCTGACGTCCTCCAGCTCCTGATCGAGCGGTCCGCCGGTGGGGTCTGGACGTCCGATCATGCCGCCACGCTACCTACTCCGACTTCTGCGCCGAAACACCACTGATGGTGCCTGGTGGTCACGGCCGGGGCGGTGGACGCGAGGGTCAGGGCGCATAGACGCAGAGCAGACCCGGGCGGACTTCGATGTCCAGCGGACCGGCGGCCAACGTCTCGCCGTCGCCGTAGCCGACCAGACCGGGGCGCTCGACGCGGATGGTCCGCGCCCGGAGTCGCTCCACGCAGGGGTCGCGGACGAAGCTGCCGGAGAAGGTGGAAGGAAGCAGGCGCATCAGCTTCGCCCGGCTGGCCGAGTGCACGATGGTCACGTCGAGCAGTCCGTCGCTCGGGTCGGCGTCCGGACAGATCTTCATGCCGCCGCCGTAGTAGGAGCTGTTCCCCACCGCGAGCAGCATCGCGTCGAGCTGGCGCACCTCGCCGTCGACCACCAGCCGGTAAGGCAGCGGGTCGAACGAGGCCATCTCGACGATCGCGGCGATGGCGTACCGGAGCGTTCCCTTGGGTCGCTTCATCGAATTCGCCCGAGCGTTGACCAGCGCGTCGAAGCCGGTGGCCACGACCCCACCGACGTACTCGTCGTTGACCTGCAACACGTCGATCGGGCGCGCTGGACCGGAAACGATGGCCCGGGCCGCCGCCACCGGATCCTGCACGTCCATCCCCAGCCCGCGACACAGATCGTTGCCGGTGCCGGCCGGGATCAACCCGAGATTGGAGACGCCCGGCCGATCGGCGACCACGTTGATGCCCAGGTGGACCATGCCGTCGCCGCCCATCACCACCAGGGTGCCGACTCCGGCGTCCAGGGCCTGGACGGCCATGGTCCGCGCCTCGTCCACGTCGCGGCTGAGGAGGATCTCGAGCTGACGACCGGCGTCGCGGAACAGCCCGGCCACCTCAGGAAGCAGCCGCTGGGCCCGACCCTTGCCGGACGAGGGGTTGACCACGAGCGCGATGCTGTCGTCGCCTCGAGGGCCTGGTGGATCGACGCCCTCGGCGCCGTCGCTGTGGGAGGCCATCGGTCAGTCGCTGGTCTTGTCGAGGTCCTCGAGCGCCTTGTCGTGCAGCACGACCTCCCCGTCCCCCGCCAAGGCCCGCTTCGCCTTGCGGCGGTCCAGGATGTGCGCGAGTGCCTCCGCCACCAGGAACAGGGCGGCCATCGGGATGGCCAGGGCCAGCATCGAGAAGGGGTCGGTGGACGGTGTGGCCACGGCTCCGAACACGAAGGTGCCGAAGATGACGTAGATCCGCGCCTTGGACAGCTGCGACGCCTTGACGACGCCGACGATGTTGAGCATCAGGACGATCAGCGGGATGAGGAAGGCGATGCCGAACACGACCATCAGCCGGAGCATGAACGACAGGAAGTCGTTGATGTTCTGCAGGTTGGCCACGCCGTCCTGGGTGAAGCCCAGCAGCACGGCGATGCCCTTGGGCATGATCACGTACGCGGTGACCACCCCGGCCAGGAACAGCGGCGTCGCCGTGCCGATGAAGATCATGGCCCACTTCTTCTCCTTGGCCAGCAGGCCGGGGACGATGAAGGACCAGAGCTGGTAGAGCCAGATCGGCGAGGTGAGCACGAGGCCCGAGACCAGGCAGACCTTCAGCATCAGGACGAACGGGGAGGCGAGGCCGATGTTGACCAGGTCGGTCACCTGGTCGGGGTTCTTCTCCTTCAACGCCGCGATCGCCACGTCGTAGGGGTGACGCAGGACGTCGAACAACTGCCCGTAGAAGACCGCCGACAAGATCATCCCGATCAGGATCGCGCCCACGGCGATGACCAGGCGGTAGCGCAGCTCGCGCAGGTGCTCGAACAGGGTCATCGACCCGTCCGGCGGGGTGGGCGGAGGCTTGAGCCAGTTCAGGTTGAACCGAACGGGTCGGCCCAGGATGGAGAGAGCCACAGGAGTCTGAGAGCCGGGACGAGGGCTCAGAGGTCCTTGCGGACGTCGTTGGGCGCCGGATCCTGGAGAGGAGTCTGCGGGGCCGGCCGGCTGGCCGGCGGCTGGGTGGTCGGCCCGGCGATCTGATCGTTCTCGGTGTTCTCGGACTTGAGACCCTTGGTCTCTTCCTTGAACTCTTTCAGCGCCCGGCCGGTGCTCTTGCCGAGGCCCGCGAGACGCGACCCACCGAAGAGCAGCAGCACCACCGCCAAGATGATCAGCAGCTCGGGCACACCGAGTCCGAACATGGCCAAGGGGAGCATCTTCTACCTTCTTTCCGACGGATTCCGTTTCAGCGGTGAACCGACCCGATCACTGGATCATCGGCCATCCTACGTCGCTCTTCGCCGAGTCGGCCCCTCTCGGCGTCGTCGTCCTCGGCCCCTTCCTCGCCACTCGTGCCGGGGTATCGGGCCGGGACACCGGCGTCGGACGGCACCTCGATCTGGTCGAGCAACCCGACGAGCTCGTCGGCCCGTCCCAGCAGGATGGCGACCTCGTCGAGCAGGACGAGGCTCTTGCGCCACAGCCAGATTCCGAAGCAGATGACCATGGCGAGGCCGGCCAGCGCGATGGCACCGAACACCAGGACCCAGAGCATCCGGGGAGCCTACGCCAGTCCGAGCGCGGCGTACTGATCCAGCGCCTCCCGGGCGACCTCGGCGGCGGAGTCGCCGGCCCCGGGCGGCGACAGCACCCACGCGTGACCGCCGAGCCGCAGCAGCAGGCCCTCCAGCCACAGGGGGTGACTCACCCGTACGGTGACCACCAGTCCGCCTCCGGGCCGCGGGGTGACCTGCTCGGTCGGGTAGTACTCAGCGATCCAGGCGGCGTGCGGATCGAGCGCCAGCGTCACCAGCGGCGCGTCGGCCAGAGCGTCGAACCAGCCACCGGAGAGGTCCCGCAGGGTCACGTCGTGCTCGACGACATCGACCTCGGTCACCTCCACGGCCGCGATCCGATCCAGCCGGAACGTCCGCAGGCCGTCGGCGAGATAGCACCACGCCTCGAGGTAGCCGTACCCGTCGAGCACGAAGACCCGCAGCGGGTCGACCTCGCGCCGCGTCGTCTCGGCCCGGGTCGCCACGTCATAGGTGAGATCGAGACGCTTACCGCGCTGCAGACCGTCGCTGACCTGGGCCTGGATCTCGTCCCGACCGCCCTGCACCAGCACGGCCGCCTGCGCGGAGTGGGCCTGGCTGCCGGCGACCGTCTCGAGCTTGACCAGGGCGGAGTCGATCGCCGCCCGCTTCCCCGGGCCGGCGATCCCGCGCAGGGTCCGCAACGCCAGCACCAGGGCCAGCGCCTCGTCCCCCGACAGTCGCAGCGGCCGCGGCAGGTAGTCGGCGTTCGACAGGTGGATGACACCCTCGCCGTCGACCGCGTCCATGTCGATGTCGATCAGGTCGCCGGGTGTCAGCCCGGGCATCCCGCACATCCACAGCACGTCGAGGTCGGCCCGCAGGGTGACCGGGCTGATACCGAACGCAGCAGCCACCTCGGTGAGCGGGACACCGTCGTGCTCACGCAGGTAGGGCACCAGGGCCAGCAGTCGGCGCACCTGGGCGCGGGACGTCATCATGCCGACTCGCGCTCGTCGCCCTGGTCGGACTCGGCGTCGCGCACAGCGCCAGTCGCCACCCGGGACAGCATGTCCAGCACCCGTCGTCGCAGCTCGGGCGGATCGAGCACCAGCGCGTCGGCGCCGTAGCGGACGATCTCCTCCGCCAGCGTGTGCAGATCGGAGAACCCGACCGTCAGCCTCTCGAACCCCTGCGGGAGCCGGACCTCCGTCCCGGGGTCACCGGCAGCGGCGCCCACCTCCGGGGCCCGGCCACCACGACGCAGCGTGGGCCCCTTCCCCGACCGGACGGCCACCGTCGCGGTGCGGTTCGGCTCACGAGGAGCCAGCGAGCGGGCCAGGCCGCGCAGGTCGAGGTCCTCGGGCACCTGGTAGGCGCCGACCTTGGACAGCCGGCGCGGTTTGTCGGTGATCCGGGTGAGCTTGAACATCCGGGTGGCCTGACGATCGGTGTCGAAGCCGATCACGTACCAGCGACCCTTCGAGGCGGTCATCCCCCACGGTTCGAGGGTGCGCTTCTCACTCCCGCGATAGGTGAAGGAGACGCGTACGCGATCCAGAACCGCGGTCCAGAGCGGCTCGAACGCCTCTTCGCGGGCCTGCACGGACGGCTCCAGGGTGGCGAGCTGGGACGTGTCCGGCTCCACCCCGGCCGCCCGCAGCTTGGCCAGGGCGCTCTGGGTGGACTCCGCCACACTCGCGTGCTGCCAGACCCGAGCGGCGACCCCCACCACGGCCGCCTCGTCGGCATCCAGCTCGACCGGCGGGAGCTCGAACTCCGAGGCCTTGATCCGGTAGCCCGGCTCGTCGTCGAAGAAGGCGTCGAACGAGCCGACCTCGATCGGCACCCCGAGCGCGCGCAACTCGTCCTTGTCCCGTTCGAAGGTGCGCTCGAACGCGGCGTCGGACAGATCGTGGTAGCCCTCGACCGCCTCGCGGATCTGGCTCTTGGGTAGGTAGCGTCCCGACACCAACAGACAGATCGTGAGGTTGAGGATTCTCTCGGTCTTGCGTGATGTCATGCTCAACTCCCGGCGTGCCGAGGCGTCACGCTACCAGCATTCGAAAGGGTTTCCGATGAGCTCCGGTGCGGGTCTCCCCTCGGGGGCCGCAGCCGCCGGGCGCTATGCACCGAGTCCCACCGGGGACCTGCACCTGGGCAACCTGCGCACCGGACTGCTCGCCTGGTTGTTCGCACGGTCCAGTGGACGTCGCTTCCTGCTGCGCCTCGAGGACCTCGACCACGGGCGTGTCCGGCCCGGGGTCGCCCAGCGGCAGCGCGCCGACCTGGAGGCCCTCGGACTGACGTTCGACCCGCCGGTCCTGGTCCAGACGGAGCGGGCGGCGGTCTACGACGAGGCGCTGGCGGCCCTGTCCGGACAGACCTACGCGTGCTTCTGCACCCGCCGGGAGATCGCCGCGGCCGCCTCAGCACCGCACGGCGAGCCGGCCCGGTATCCGGGGACCTGCCGCGACCTGACCGACACGGAGCGATCCGAGCGCCTGCGGTCCGGCCGGACGCCCGCACTCCGGGTCCGGGCCGATCGATCCGCGGTCACCGTCCTCGACGAGCTGCACGGGCCGGTGACCGGGGTGGTCGACGACGTCGTCGTCCGTCGCAACGACGGTGTCGCCGCCTATCAGCTCGCGGTGGTGGTGGACGACGGCGCTTCCGGCGTGGATCAGGTCGTGCGCGGGGACGACCTGCTCACCTCGGCCCCCACGCAGGCCTGGCTCGCCGTCCGCCTCGGGCTGCCGGTGCCGACCTACGCGCACGTACCGCTGGCCCTGAACCCCGAAGGTCGCCGCCTGGCCAAGCGGGACGGCGCCGTCACCCTCGCCGACCTGGCCCCGCTCGGTTGGACGCCGGCCCGGGCGCTGGGACTGCTGGCTACCTCGCTCGAGCTGGCCGAGACCGGCGAGCCGGTGACCGCGACGGAGCTGCTGACCCGCTTCGACCCCGCGGTGCTCCCCCGCAAGCCCTGGATCGTGCGACCCGACGACCTCGTACCGGCGCCGGAGTGATGGAAATCTGCCTCTCACGGGGTCGCTGTCGGCGTGTCGCGGGCGTGTCGCGCCGTGAGAGGCGGTTTTCCGTCACGTCGGTTGCATCACCTCACTCCGACGACCTACAACGTGGCGACCACGCCGGCCTTGGTCAGCAGGTGCGTCATCTCGAAGGTGTGCCCGTCGCCGTAGGTGGGTGTCCACTCCGGGTCCTGCGCCAGGTAGCTCTGGCTGTCGCCCTCGATCAGGCCGTAGAACACCTCACCCACGATCCGGCCGCCGACCGGTCCGAGGTGGCGACCGGCGGCCTCCACCTGGGCCTCGCGCAGCACGTAGAACCACAGCGGGGTGCGCTCGTCGAGGTGGCAGAACGCCAGATCGCTCAGATCGGCGGGCTTCAGCACCGGCAGCCTCATGGCCCGGGCGACCGACTGGCCCGACGGCACCTTCATGGTCAGGCTCCGCTGCAGATTGCGGATGGCCAGTGAGTCCGCCGTGCCGGTGGACTGACCCATGAGGTGGAACAGCGCACTCGACAGCGTGGTGTCGATCAGCTTGTTGGGCCGGACCCGGCCGTCGGAGAAGTCGAAGAACGTCTGCCAGTCCACGTAGCGGCGCGGGGCCCGGCAGCCGCCGCGCAGATCGGCGGGATCGGCTGCCGCGGGCAGGGTGTGGTCGAAGATCATCGCGAAGAACTGCTGGGAGACGTCGCTGGCACTGGTGCCGAAGTTGGCTCGATAGCTGGGTCGCACCTGCGAGTGCCCGAACCGGTACGCCGCCACCGAGAACTCGACCGGAATGTACGGGTCGTGCCGCCAGTCGTAGACCTTCCGGCCGTTGGCCACGATGTCGGCCATGGTCGCGGCCCCGACGGTCTTCGGCAGGAACTCGTGCACGATCATCCACTGGTAGTGCCAGCGCACGATCCGCTGGGCCTCGGTGAACACCTCTTCCGCCGTCAGCGCGTCACCGAGCGCAGCCTTGACGTCGCCGACCACCGCGTTGTGGAAGCACAGCATCGCCAGGTGCAGCTGGGAGACGATCAGGTTCTCGTCGTTGCGGGGGTCACCCAGGATCGCGACGTTCTGGCTGTTGCGGGGCAGGTCGTAGCGTGGCTGACCGTTCACGGTCACCGCCGCGGCGCCGGGGATCTCCTCCACCAGCATGGTGGTCCGGCCGCGGTCGACGCTCTGGTCGTAGAGCGCGGGACTCACGCCGGGGCCGCCGCCGTAGAGGCTGTCCAGATCGAGCGCCGGGATCCGGAAGTTGCGGATGGACTCGGGATCCTGGCGGCGCGCCAGACTCGAGGTCGGGTCGAACGTCATGTCGTGGTCGAGGAACTGCCCCAGGAACGTGAACCCGGCGGTCAGCTCGGGGTTGTTCGGGTTGTGCGCGCTCTTGGTCGGGTCCGCGACGAGGGCGACCGGGTCACCCAGATCGTCGGCGGCATCCATCAGCCCGCCGGGCCGACCGATCTCGGTCAACGCGGCGCGGATCGTCGGGGTGTCGGCCGAGAAGGCCGGCAGGGTCGGGAACAGCCGCCCGAAGCGGCCCCGATCGTAGAACGTGGAACTGGGGGTCGTGACGCCGTTGTCGGCAGATCCGTGGCTCATGCCACCAGGAGCCGCGGCCTCAGGAGCCTGATACCCGCCCGCCCCACCCACGGGGCTCGCGACGCTCGCTACTGGCTCGGCGCGGCGAAGAGCAGGTCGACCACCAGCACCAGCGTGGTGTCCTTGTCGATCTTCGGCGTGGCGTTGCCGTCGGGATAGCCGTCGGCCGGCGGCACGACCAGCAGCACGCGGCTGCCCACGGTCTGACCGGTCAGGCCCTTGGCCATCCCGGGCAGCAGTCCGGCCACCTGGTACTGCTGCGGGCCGGACTTGTAGGAGTCCTCCAGCAGCTGGCCGTCCCAGGTGTACCAGCGGTAGTTGAAGGTGATGGTGTCGGCCTCGGTGACCTTGGCGCCGTCACCCTTGATGATCGGCTGCACGGTCAGCTCGGTCGGCGGGGCGGTCTTCGGCATGGTGACCTCGGGGACGCCGTCGGAGTCGGTCACGGTGGGCAGACCCTCCTTGGGGGCGACCTCCTTCCCCTCCGGGCCCTCCAGCGGCACGGCCACGATGTCCACCACGAACAGCAGGGTGTCGCCGACCTTGACGTCGATCTGCGGGTTGCCGCCGCTGGCGTCGTAACCGTCCGGCCCGGTGATGCCGATCAGCACCCGGCTGCCCTGCTTCTGGCCGACCAGTCCCTTGCCGAACCCGGGCACGACCTGGGCCAGGCTGAAGGTGGCCGGCTGGCCCCGGGTGAAGGAGCTGTCGAAGGTCTTGCCGGTGCGGGCGTTGATGCCCTCGTAGTTCAAGGTGACGCTCGCGCCCTCCTTGATGGTCGGGCCGTCACCCTCCTCCAGCACCTTCGTCTGCGTTGTGCTGATCGCGAAGGGGGCCTTGAAGGTGACCTCGGGCTGCTTCCCGTACGCCCCCGTCACCTTGATCGCATCCAGGTTGTCGGACGGCTTGACCGGGGCCGTCGACGCCGAGGGGCTGGCGCTGGCCGAAGGGGAGCCGGAGGCCGGCGCGCTCGGCGAGGCGCTGGCCGCGGGGTCGCCCTCGTCGCCGCAGGCGGCGAGCAGGGTGAGTGACGCGGCGACAGCAGCCACCAGCAGGGTCTTCAGGGCACGGCTCGTACGGGGAGAACGCACAGGTCGGTCAGCAGGCACCGGAGAACCCTACCCGGCGACGCTGTGCACCCCGGGCAGGTGCGATCCGCTCGAGTTCGGTTCATCCGCTCGAGGTGCGCGTCGAGCGGATGGAGGGAACTCGAGCGGATGCCACGCCGGGGCGGCGCATCGACCGCCGAGGTCAGCCCCCGGCGGGGCGGCGCATCGACGCGATCAACCGGTCCACCCGCTCGTCGGCCGCCAGGAACGGGTCCTTGCAGAGCACGGTCCGCTGTGCCTGGTCGTTGAGCTTGAGGTGGACCCAGTCGACCGTGTAGTCGTTGCGACCCTCCTGGGCGGCCCGGATGAAGTCGCCACGCAGCTTGGCCCGGGTGGTCTGGGGCGGCACCGACTTGGCCCGGAAGATCTCCAGCTCGTTCGTCACCCGCGCGGCCATCCCACGGGCCTGCAGCAGGTCGAACAGACCGCGGCCCCGGCGGATGTCGTGGTAGGCGAGATCGAGCTGCGCAATCCGTGGGTCGGCCAACCCGAGCGCGTGCTTGACGGCGTAGCGGTCGAGCAGCTTCTGCTTGATCACCCAGTCGATCTCGGTGTCCACCAGCGCCAGCTTGTCCTCCGCGACCGCCCGCAGGGTCCGCTCCCACAGGTCGAGCACCCGATCGATCGTGCTCGTGCCCAGGCCCTCGCGACGGACGAACTCGCTGACCTTCTCATAGTACTCCGACTGCAGGTCCAGGGCCGAGACGCGCCGGCCGTTCGACAAGGCGACCGTGGTCCGCCCGGTCGGATCGCGGCTCAGGTCCCGGATGGCGCGGATCGGGTTCTCCAGCGTGAGGTCGCGCATCGGCACGCCGGCCTCGATCAGCCGCAGCACCAGCTCAGCGCTGCCCACCTTGAGCAGGGTGGTGGTCTCGCTCATGTTGGAGTCGCCGACGATCACGTGCAGCCGGCGATAGCGCTCCGGGTCCGCGTGCGGCTCGTCGCGGGTGTTGATGATCGGCCGACTGCGGGTGGTGGCCGAGGAGACCGACTCCCAGATGTGCTCGGCCCGCTGGCTGACGCTGTACTCCGCGCCGCGAGCCGTGTGCAGCACCTTGCCGGAGCCGCAGATCAGCTGCCGCGACACCAGGAACGGCACCAGCACGTCGGTGATCTTGGCGAAGTCCCCGACCCGGGAGATCAGGAAGTTCTCGTGGCAGCCGTAGGAGTTGCCGTGGCTGTCGGTGTTGTTCTTGAACAAGAAGATGTCGCCGCTGATGCCCTCGCTGGCCAGCCGCTGCTCGGCGTCGATGATCAGGTCCTCGAGGATCCGCTCGCCGGCCCGGTCGTGGTTGATCAGCTGCACCAGGTCGTCGCACTCCGCCGTGGCGTACTCGGGGTGGGAGCCGACGTCGAGGTAGATCCGGGATCCGTTGCGGAGGAAGACGTTCGACGACCGGCCCCAGGTGACGACGCGCCGGAACAGGTAGCGCGCCACCTCGTCGGGGGTCAGACGGCGCGTCCCTCCGGAGGTGCAGGCGACCCCGTACTCGGTCTCCAGCCCGTAGATCCGCCGATCCACAATCCTCCCTCGTACCGCCCTTGGTGCCGGCTCAGCTGTTGGTCAGATCCAGCAGCCCGCCGAGCTCGTCGCGGGTCAGCTCGCGGAACTCCCCCACCTTCAGGTTGCCCAGCCGGACCGGACCGATGCCGGTCCGCGACAGTCGGCGCACGGGATGGCCGACTGCGTCCATCGTACGGCGCACGATCCGGTTCCGACCTTCGGTCAAGGTGATCCGGACGAGAGTCTTCTCGGCGGTGGACGAGACGATCTTGACCGACGTCGGCCGAACCGGTCCGTCCTCGAGGGTGACGCCCTGCCGCAGGCGCTTGAGCACGTGCGGGCTGACCACCCCCTCGACCTCGGCCAGGTACGTCTTCGGCACCTCGAACGACGGGTGCGCGAGGCGGTGGCCGAAGTCGCCGTCGTTGGTCAAGATCAACAGGCCCTCGGTCTCGGTGTCCAGTCGACCGACGTGGAACAGCCGGTCGTTGGCCGAGCGCCGACCAGGCACCTTGCCCACGAGCAGGTCGGCCAGGGTGCGCCGACCCTCGGGATCGTCCATCGTCGACACCACCCCGCGCGGCTTGTTGAGCACCAGGTAGAGGTGGCGCCGGGGCGGCGGGATGCGGGAGCCGTCCACTCGTACGGTGTCGCGCTCGGGGTCCACCCGCATGCCCTGCTCGGTGACCAGACGGCCGTTCACCTCGACCCGGCCCTCGCTGATCATGTTCTCGGCGACCCGCCGCGAGGCCACCCCGGCCGCGGCCAGCACCTTCTGCAGCCGTACGCCCTGTTCACTGTCCTCAGCCATCGGTGTTCTCTCTCTCGTGCTCGTTCCCGTCCGAGTTGTCAGCCGGAGTGGTCGCCACAGCGACCACTGGATCTGACAGGTCGGGGGTGGGGGTGGTGGTCTCGTCGGGTACGGCCTGGGGTCGAGCCAGCTGACTGAGCTCGGCCTCCAGCTCGTCCACCTCGGGCAGGTGCGGCGCGAGGGCCGGCAGGTCGTCCAGACCGCGCAACCCCATCCGCTCCAGGAAGTAGCCGGTGGTGCGGAACAGGATCGCCCCGGACTCGGGGTCGTGACCGGCCTCGGCCACCAGACCACGGGTCAGCAGTGTCCGCATCACCCCGTCCACGCTCACGCCGCGGACCGCCGAGATCCGGGCCCGGGAGATCGGCTGCTGGTACGCGACCACGGCCAGGGTCTCCAGCGCCGCCTGCGAGAGCTTGGCCTGCTGGCCGTCCAGCAGGAAGCGACCGATCAGGTCGGCGTGCTCCTCGCGGGTGTAGTAGCGCCACCCGCCGCCGATCTGGCGCAGCTCGAACCCCCGGCCGGTCTCGTCGTAGAAGGCCACCAGCTCGGTGAGAGCATCGGCGACGAGACCCGTCGGCACGTCGAGTGCCGCCGCCAGCTCGGTCTCCGGCATCGGCTCGTCGGCGATCAGCAGCAACGCCTCCAGCGCGCCGGTGATGTCCTCCACCCGCGCCCTCTCCGAGTTGTCAGCGTCGATGGTGGCCGGAGCCACCACAGCGTCTGACAACTCGGGAGGTTGTCCGCTCTGCTCGCTCACACCGATCCCTTCCTCTCCGAGTTGTCAGCGTCGATGGTGGCTCTGGCCGCCACGGCGTCTGACACCTGGGGTGGCGAGGACGGGGTGTCCTCGTCGAACTCGTCGGAGATGTCCAGGTCCCCGGACGCGCTTCCGGTCCACCGGATGGTCAGCTCACCCAGCGGGGTCAGCTGCTCGAACGAGACCGCCTGCTCGCGGAACAGCTCCAGCAGGGCCAGGAACCGCGCCACCGTGGTCACCCGGTCCGCGGCGTCGGAGGCCAAGGCGCGGAACGTCATGGTGCCGGCCCGGCGGAGTCGGTCGACGACCAACGCCGCCTGCTCGCGGACGCTCACGGTGGACGTGTGCAGATGGGCCAGGGAGATCACGTCGGCCTGTTTCGGCGCCATCGCCTTGGCCGCCAGGGCGGCCAGCTCGGTGGGCGTGATGGTCAGTCGGATCTCGGGCAGCAGACTGGCGAAGCGGGGATCGGGCCCCACCTGCCGCGGGTGCCGACGATCCTCGACCGTGAGTCGCTGGATCAGGAGAGCGGCGATCTGCTTGTACGCCTTGTACTGCAGCAGCCGGGCGAAGAGCAGATCCCGCGCCTCGAGCAGGGCCAGGTCCTCGGTGTCAATCATCTCCCCCGACGGCAGCAGCCGAGCGGCCTTGAGATCCAGCAGCGTCGCCGCGACCACGATGAACTGGCTGGTCTGCTCCAGGTCCCAGGCGTCGCCGCTGGCCTTGATGAAGCCGATGAACTCGTCCGTCACCGTCGACAGAGCCACCTCGGTGACATCGAGCTTATGCTTGGAGATCAGCTGCAGCAGCAGGTCGAAGGGGCCGGTGAAGTTCGACAGGTGGACGGAGAACACCCCGTCGTCCTGGTGATCCGCGGGTCCGCCCGCGTCCTGCCCGCCCCTCGCGACGGCGTCGGTCGGCACGGCGATCAAGGGGCTGTCAGCCGGCGGACCAGCTCACCGTCGGCGCCGGCCACGTCCAGGTCGGCCAACGCCAGCGCCATCGCGGCCCGCACCAGACGTCCGCGGTCCACGGCCAGGCCCAGCTCGCCGCGCAACCGCAACCGGGCCTGTTCGATGGCGAGCAGCTCGTCACGACTGACGTACACGGTGATCTTCTCCTCGTGCCGCACCCTCCCGGTGCCGCCGGCCACCACCGACGATCCGGCGCCGTCGCCCTGCCCGGGCGGCTGACCTCCGGCTGCGCGTTCCGGCTCGCGGTCGTCCCGGTCCGCACGGTCGGGGGCTCTGGTCGCCGGTGCCGTCGTCTCGGTCCCGGTGGGTCGGAACAGCTCCGACGCACCGGGCAGCTTCACGCGACGCGACACCGCTGCAGGACCTCCCTGGCCAGCGTCCGGTACGAGGACGCCCCCGCGGAGGCGGGCGCGTACGTCGTGATCGGCTCCCCGGCCACCGTGGTCTCGGGGAACTTGATCGTCCGCCGGATGACGGAGTGGAAGACCACGTCGCCGAAGGCGTCCACGACCCTCTCCATCACCTCACGGGTGTGCAGGGTGCGGGGGTCGTACATCGTGCCGAGGATGCCGAGCACCTCCAGATCCGGGTTCAACCGGTCCTGCACCTTGGTGATCGTGTCGGTCAGCAGGGCAATGCCCCGGAGGGCGAAGAACTCGCACTCCATCGGCATGATCACCTTGTCGGCGGCGGTCAGCGCGTTGATCGTGAGCAGACCGAGCGAGGGCGCGCAGTCGATCAGGATGACGTCGTAGCGCGGTCGCAACGGCCGGAGCAGGCGCTGCAGGGTCTGCTCACGCGCCACCTCCGAGACGAGCTGGATCTCGGCCGCCGACAGGTCGATGTTGGCCGGCAGGATGTCCATCCCCTCGATCACACTGGGGCGGATCACCTCCTCCGCCGTCGCGTCCCGCCCGAGGAGCAGGTTGTAGATGCTGAGCTCGAGGGTGTGCGGGTTGATCCCCAGACCGACCGACAGCGAGCCCTGCGGGTCGAAGTCGACCAGCAGCACCCGGCGCCCGAGCTCCGCCAGGGAGGCGCCCAGGTTGATGGTGGTGGTGGTCTTGCCCACCCCGCCCTTCTGGTTGCACAGGGCGATCACCACCGCCGGACCGTGCTCAGTCAGTGGCTCGGGGTCGGGCAGCTCAGGCCAGGGTCGCCCGGTCGGCCCGAGCTCCGGCCCGGGAGCGACCTCGGGCGCCGCGAAGAGAGCATCATCGGTCTCCGCTGGTATCGACTCCACCTGTGGTGACTCCACCGTGGTGGGTTCCTGCTGCCGATCCTCGTGCCGGACCTCGCCGTCGTGCTCCACTCGCGGATCTCCCTCCGTTGCCTGGGGCAGCCTAGTCCCTGCGCTTGGCGCTTTGTCGACATCTACCGGCGAGCGAGGCGTCCACACGGGACAAACGCGCGGCACAACCAGCCGACACGCCGTCAGGAGGCTCGGTGGACGGGCTGAGCAGCAGGTGTGGTCGCGCCGAGCCTCAGCCCATGGCTCGCGGATGCGAGGAGCGGTACACCTCGCGCAGGTGGTCGACGGTGACCATGGTGTAGATCTGCGTGGTGGTCACCGAGGCGTGACCGAGCAGCTCCTGAACGACCCGCACGTCGGCGCCGCCCTCCAGCAGGTGGGTGGCGTAGCTGTGCCGCAGGGTGTGCGGCGACACGTCGGCGGTGATGCCGGCGCGCTCGGCGGCCGTCCGCAGGATGGTCCAGGCGCTCTGCCGGGACAGCCGCCCGCCGCGGCTGTTGACGAGCAGCGCCGGGGTCCCGGGGCCGTTGGCCACCACACCGGGTCGGGCACGCGTCAGGTACGCGCGGAGCGCCGACCGGGCGTACGAGCCGACCGGGACCCAGCGCTCCTTGCTGCCCTTGCCGAACAGCCGGAGCCCGACCGGGTCCTCGGCCGGGGTCTCGGCGAGGCGGGACACGTCGTCGACGTCCAGGCCGACGACTTCGGAGATCCGGGCCCCGGTCCCGTACAGCAGCTCCAGCAGCGCGGCGTCCCGGAGCCCGAGCGGTGTCTCCACCAACGGGGTCTCCAGCAGCGCCTGCACCTCGGCCAGTCCGAGACCCTTCGGCAGCCGGCGGCCGGCCTTGGGCGGCGCGACCTCACGGGCGGGATCCGACGTGGTGAGTCCGTCGTCGACCGCGAACCGGTGCAGGCTGCGCACCGCCACCACGATCCGGGCCGTG
>DATDBH010000134.1:0-27223 GCA_036524985.1 Microlunatus sp.
GGCTCGGACGCGTCTGCCAGATGATGTGGCCGTCGCTCGCATCGAGCGCCGACCAGGTGCCGGTGGTCTCACCAGGTAGGGCTTCAGGGTGCTGTTGGCGTTCGGGGTGTCGATGGGCTTGCCATCCACGGCCGACCCCCATCGGAGACTACCGGCGGTGCCGCCGGGGCGTCTCGGTCATCCAGACCTCTTCACCGTTGTCGGGGTTCACTGGCTCTTCGCAGTCGAGCCGAGGGGTCGGTTCCCGCCGCCGTGGTTGGGGAAAGGGTTGCGGGCTGACTCGGCCTGGGTGCATGGTCGGGTTGGCGGGCTCGGCGCCCGTTGTCGGGCTTGTTGGCCTGCACGCCAGCGGTTGTTCGGGAGCGGCGAACCAGACGATGATGATTCCCTGGTCGTCGCCTCTGGCGGGTTCGAGGTGACTGGCCTACCGTGGCCGTCCAGGGGGAGAGTCCGGACAGAGGGTCTCCCGACGGGGTAGAGGGGATGGACCATTGGCTCACCATCGGCTGGTGTCGCGCAAAGGCGCGCTTCGCCTGGCAGCTCTGGGGGCGGCGGCAGCACTTGCGGCGGCGATGTTGCCGGGTCAGGCTGCATCCGCGCGACCAGGCGCGGCCTGCGACAACCGGAACAACAACACGTACCAGAAGCTGCTGGAGTGCGTGACCGTCGACGGCGTCCGAGACCACCAGGCCGCTTTCCAGAAGATCGCCGACAACAGCACCGATCCGGTGTATCCGGGAACGCGCGCGGCGGGCACCGTCGGCTACGACGCCAGCGCTGACTATGTCGCCGATCTGTTGACGGACGCGGGGTACGAGGTGACGCTCGACCCGGTGCCCGTCACGTTCAACTTTCCGGCCGAGCTGCGCCAGCTGACACCGACGACAGGCGACTACGAGACCGGCGTGTTCACAGGGTCGGGGAACGGCACCGTGGAGGGCAACGTCGTCCCGGTGGACATCAACCTGGTTGGTGACCGGGCCTCGACAAGTGGGTGCGAGGCGGCGGACTTCGCGGGTGCCAACTGGAGTGGTGATGCTGATATCGCGTTGGTTCAGCGCGGCACCTGCTTCTTCGGCACGAAGGCGTACTACGCCGAGCAGGCCGGTGCGGAGGCGGTCGTCATCTTCAACCAGGGCAACACGCCTGAACGCGAGGGCGTGATCGTCGCCGACGCAACCAGCGTCGACGAGCCGATTCCAGGGGCGCCTGGACCGGTCAACCACGGCATTCCCGTCGTGGGGGCCAGCTTCGCCGACGGGGCGGACCTAGCGGCTCCGGGGTCGACGGCCTTCGTCAAGGTGCTGCCCGCGGAGATCCGTACCGACTACAACGTGATCGCCGAGCTCCCCGGCAAGAACAAGAACAACGTCGTGATGGCCGGCGCCCATCTCGACAGCGTGATCGAGGGTCCCGGCATCAACGACAACGGCTCGGGGTCGGCAGCGATCCTCGAGACCGCACTCAAGCTGGCCAACCACAAGCCCGAGAACACCCTGAGGTTTGCCTGGTGGGCAGCGGAGGAACAGGGCCTGGTCGGATCCGCCGACTACGTCGCAGGCCTCTCGCCGCGGGAGCGTGACCGGATCGCGCTGTACATGAACTACGACATGATCGGCTCGCCGAACTACATCTTCATGGTCTACGACGCCGACCAGTCGACCTTCGAGGCACCTGTCGACGTCCCGCCTGGATCGGCGGCGATCGAGGATCTCTACGAGTCGTACTACACCCTCGTCGGTGAACCGTACGACGACACGGAGTTCTCCGGCAGGAGCGACTACGAAGCGTTCATCCTGGCCGGTATCCCGTCGAGCGGACTCTTCACCGGCGCTGAGGTCCTCAAGTCCGCCGAGCAGGAGAACATCTGGGGCGGTGACGCGGGCGAGCAGTTCGACCCGTGCTACCACCTCGCCTGCGATACGTACGCGAACAACAACGATCGCGCGCTCGACGTGAACAGCGACATCGTCGCGTTCTCGATGCTGACGTTCGCCTACTCGACTGAGGCTGTCAACGGTGTCAAAGGCAAGAAGGTGCCCGGTCCGCCGTTCACCCTGCCGACCCCGGCCGGTCCGGAGGGCACCTTCGCCGAGGGGAACAGCGCCGGACTGTCGCACCGCTCGAACTACTAGCGCACCCTGGATCGGTGAGGGCGGGCTCGGCGGCAGCCCTCACCGATCACCAGGGTGTGGTAGCCGTGGTAGCGGCTGACGGGGTCGGTGCCTCCGGTGGTGCACGACGTGGTGAGCGACGTTGGTGGCGCTGTGACGTGTGGTCGCGGCCGGGTCTGGATGCGTTGACCTCGACCGCGACGCGGGGCGAGTCGATCACGTGTCGCGCGCCGCGGACCATGCGGATCTCCCGAACCCCGCCCTCGACCTGGGCCGCGCCGTCGGCGACGAAGCCGTGCTTGCGGTAGAACGCTTGGGCGCGAGGGTTCGGGTCGGCCACCCACAGCATCGCCGACTCGTCTGGGTCGATGACCGCCTCCAGCAGGGTGGGCCCAGCCCCCATGCCATGCTCCGCTGCACGAACGTAGAGCACGTACAGATGTCTCGTCCACGCCCCGGCGTCCAACGGCGGGCCTGACATGGCAATCCCGACCAGCTGACCATCCCGTTCGGCGACTGCTGCGCGGTTCTGGCGATAGCGCTGGTCGGTCAACGCGGCCGTCCAGAACTGCCCTCGCATAGCCAGCAGGCCAGGGTCGTCGAGGACGGCGTCTGACATGAGGCCCCGGTACGTCTCCTGCCAGCACTGCACATTCACGCGCGCCATCTGCGCCGCGTCCTCGGCCCGGGCCGGGCGAACGGTCAGCGCAGAAATCACTGACGGGTCGTCAGCCGCCATCGGTACTCCTTTCGCGGTCGCTGGAGGGGAATGCTGCCACCAAGTACCCCAAGCCGCTTGTCACCGGGCGCCCTGGGTGCATCGAGCTCAGGGCGGACGGCCCACGCCCGCCACGACGGATCAGCAGGACGCAGATGACGACGATCCAGATCCAGAACAGCCGGTACGGGACGAGCCAGCCTTGGCTGGTCCACCTGCGCACGCTGGTCGAGCGGGAGAGGCTGCCCTGGGTCGCGGCCGATCAGGACCGTCGAGCAGTCGCGCTGGGATGTGTCGGTCATGGTCGATCAGCTCCGTAGGTCGGGCCGGGCCCCGCGACAGCGTCGGCGCCCAGCGCAGATGGGGAGGCGTTGTTCGCAAGGGCAACGCCGTGGCGCCTGGTCACCGACACGATGGCCTCCATCGCGTCTTCGACCGGCTGGCCCACCGGCACGGAGCTCGCGAAGTCGGCGAAGAACTTTCCAGCGCCGTGGCCGGAGGTGACCGCCACGAACCGGGCGGATTCGCCGTGGACTCCGAAGGTGACTGGTGTCCCGGCCGGAAACACGACCACCCCGCCAGGTTCGATGTCGTAGGACGCCCCGTCGACCAATGCGGAGATCCGGCCCTCCAGCAGGAACAGCACGCCGGTCCACGGCGAGACGTGCGGGGGCGCCATGGGTGAGGCTGGCGCGATCACCTCGAAGACTTCGAAGGCCCCGCAGGCGTCTTTGACGGCCGCTTTGGCGACGTGGTCGCCGTCGATCATGGGGTAGTGCAGGCCTTCTCCGGGCCGCACGTGGATGGTGGTCATGGCTCCTCCTCGGACTGGTGTGACCAGCCTCCGCCGGAGGTGAACCAGCGCAGTGAGTAGTGCCCTACTCGACTCCGAGAAGGTCCGCGAACGCGGCCCGCTCGGACACGCCGAGCTTGTGCCCCGCCCGGTAGATGTGTCCCTCGACAGTCCGCACGGACACGGTCAGCCGGCCGGCGATGTCCTTGTTCGACAGTCCCCGGGCCGCCAGCGTCACGATCTCGCGCTCGCGGTCGGTCAGCGGCAGCGGCCGGATGGCGATCGCAAGAGCGGGAGTCCGCGCACCGGACCGTCCGGACAATCTCTCGGCGACGGCGGCGGCGGCGAGAGCAGACCCCCGTCGTCCCAGCCGACGGTGCACCTCGGCGGCCTGGGCTGCCGCGTCACCGGCGGCGACGAGGTCGCCGAGCCTCGTCCAGGCGTCTGCGCTCTCGAGCAGCGCATCGCCATCCTGGTCCGCCCAGGCCCGGGCGTGGGCGTGGGACAGGAAGGCCCGCGGGGAATGGTCTGCGAGCGCGGACAACCGGGGCAGCGCCGAGTCCGTCCCGCCGAACTGGACCGTGGTCTGCCAGGCGAGCACCTCATACGCCGGAGCCCCCAGGTCGCGGGCGAGATCGGCCGCAGCGACGGCATGGCCGAGAGCCTCCGTCGTCGATCCCTCGGCCGCAGCTCCCCACGCCTGCGCCAAGAGGTCATCGGGCCGGAAGAGCCAGTAGGCCGGATGCCATCCGCCGGCGATGGCGGCCAGCAGCGGTGCGGCCTGCTCCGCCTGGCCGGCCTGGGCCAGGGCTGTCGCCAGCAGGGTGCGACACCGGAAACGGGCCTCGTGTCCGGAGTCCGCCAGCCCGCCCCAGGCCTCGCGCAGCAGGGTCAGGGCGTCGCGGACCCGGCCTCCGGCGAGGCTGGCGTGTCCGGCGATGACGAGGCCCATCAGCCGGGCCGGGCCCGGCAGATCGGCCGACGCAGCACGCATCCGCTGGGCCTGTTCGGCTGCCTTGACCGTTGTTCCGGCGAGGTGGTGCCCCAGCACCTGCAGGTCAGCGAGCCCGAATCCGGGGATGCTGGTCGGCACCCGGTCGCCAGTGAGCCCGCCGACGATCGCGGCCTCGTCGAGCATCGCGGCCTCTCCGGTGACGGCGGCCACCGCGGACACCGCGGAGGCGACCACGATGCGGGTCATGTCGTTGGGCAGATTCTCACGCATCAACTCCGGACCGCGGGCAAGGACCGCGGCGAGATCGCCGACCGAAGCGGACAGGGACAAGGTCATCGCAGCCACCAAGTGGGGGACCGCGCCGGTGGCCTGGGCAGCGGTCAGTGCCCGGCGTGCCTCGTCGAGTTGTTCCATCGTCCGTAGCAGGTTGCCGGCGCGGTACAGCTGGGCCATGGCCAGTGTCACGTCATCTGGTGCACCTGCGACCACGTCGGCGAGAATCGCCTCCGCCTCGCCGCCGCGGCTGAGCCAGGACAGCGCTGCGGCGTGCATCAGCCGGGCGCCAGGGTCGCCGGTGGCGGCCGCCGCCCGGGCCAGCCGCTCGGCCAGCGGCAGGTCGTACATCCGCGTCGCTGCTTCGGCCGCCTGCAGAAACAGACGTGGTTCGGGAGCAAGGTCGGAGTCGAGGGTGAGCACAGCCCGCGGTATCGGGTCCGGCACCGCGTCCAGCGTCTGAGCGACCAGCCCTCGCAGACGGCGGGCGCGCAGCGTGCCCATGGCGGCGCGGCGGACCTCGCCGTACAGCGGATGCGCCAACCGGGCGACCGACCCGTCGGTCCGCACCAGACCCTGGTGCTCGGCCTCTTCCAGGTCCGCAGGTGAGGTCAGCGCACGAAGCGTTGCCACCGCCACCGGTTCGGCCAGTGCGACGAGGTCTACGACGTCCTGCACGCCCGTCGTGAGACCACCGATCTCCTGCTCGAGGAGGCTCGTCAGCTCCGGCGAGATCGCAGGTTCGCTGGTCCACTGCCAGATCCCTGACGCCGGGGAGAACCGGCCCGCCGACACCTCCCCGCCCAGCAGGTGCCGCAGGAACAGCGGGCTCCCCTGGGTCAGGGTCCACAGCCGCCGGGCGGAGGCGGAGTCGACCGGGCCGCCGAGCACCCGGGCGACCAGTTCGGTGGTGTCGGCGACGTCCAGGGGGGCCAGGTCCAAGCGGGGGAGATAGTCGTCCTTCCACAACGAGGTCACGATGTCGAGGGCCGGCTCTCCCGTTCGAATCGTGACCACGGCAGGAGCCAGCCGTCGTACCACCACGCGGTGGAGCACGATCGCGGAGTGCTCGTCGAGCAGGTGTGCGTCGTCGACGACCAGCACCAGCGGTCGCTGCTCGGCGAGCTGGCCCACTGCGCGGCCGACGGTGTCGGACGGGTCGCCCGGCGGCACGTCGAGCATGCCCGCGAAGGCACCCAGCGGCAGGGACCGAACCGCCGCGCTGCCGTGGGCCCAGACGACGGCGATCCCGCGTGCTGCGGCACCCGCCACCGCGTCACGGGCAAGCCGGGTCTTGCCCACACCCGCCGGGCCTGCCACCACCACGCCCGCCGCACCGGGCCGGATGGCCGCGGCGACCTTCCGCAGCTCCTCGTTCCGGCCGGTGAGCGGCCACCGCCGCTCCACAACCGTCAGGTTAGCGAGCCGAGATCTGGTGGTGCGCCGGAAGTGAGTACTGCACTACTCGCGGCGCAGCGTCGTGTGCCCGCGAGGCTCGGTGCATGAGCAACCGAACCGTTCTCGTCACCGGTGCCGGCCGCGGCATCGGCCGCGCCATCGCCGTCCGCTTGGCCCGGTCGGGCTGGCGGGTGTACGGAGGCGTCCGGAGCGACGTGGCCGCCAAGGAGCTGGCCGAAGAATCTGAGCTGATCACGCCGGTCGAGCTCGACGTCACCGTCCTCGACCACCTGGCTGGGCTCGACCGCGTTCTCCCCGAACGGCTCGACGCCCTGGTCAACAACGCTGCGGTGGCGGTCCCCGGACCGATCGAGACGCTGACCCGGAAGGACATGCACCGCCAGTTCGATGTCAACGTGTTCGGGCCCCTCGCGCTGACGCGGGCCGTGCTGCCCCGGCTGCGCCGCGCCCGAGGGCGGGTGGTGTTCATCTCCTCGATCAACGGTCGGGTGTCCTTTCCCTTCACCGGGATGTACAACGCCTCGAAGTACGCGATCGAGGCGGTGGCCGACTGTCTGCGGGTCGAGCTCCGCCCGTTCGGCGTCCAGGTCGCCCTCGTCGAGCCGGGCGTCATCGACACCGACCCCTGGCATGAGATGGACCGAATCATCGACGAGCTCGAGGACGGCCTCGATCCCGAGCACCGAGAGCTCTACGCACCCCACTTCGCCGGCGAACGCCACCTGGTCGCGAAGATCCGCAAGAACGCCAAACCGCCGGATCTGGTCGCCGCCGCCGTGGACCGCCAGCTCACCCGGCGGCGGGTGCGGCCCCGCACCCTGGTGGGCGCGGACGCCCACGCGATCCTCGGGATGAAAGCTCTGCTGCCGGACCGCGGCCTCGACGCGATCTGGAGCCAAGGCATCGCAGACTCGCGACCTTCGGCTGGATCATCACGAGGGTCATCTTCGGATGTCAACGGTGTGCGGTGAGGTTCGGGATGGTCGGTGAAGAGGTCCTTGTCACTCGGACTCCGTGAGTTGAGGGGCGCAGGTCAGGGCAGGCCCGACCCGGAACGTCTCGATGTGGTGCCGCTGACCGTGCGGACGTCGGCTGGCTGGGGTGACAATTTCTCGATCCCCGTGAGAGATCGCGCTCTCGCGGACGATCAGGCTGCAGCGGGCGCGGCTGGTGGTTTGCCGCCGTGTGAGGATCACCCTTTGGGGTGAGCAACTCTCGGATTCCTGAGGGCTATGGTGCGCGTGTGGGAGCCATGGGTGTCGTCGCAGACCCCGACGAACCCTCCTCCGACAACGGCACCGCGATGGAGTCCCTGATACCGATCGTGACCCGGGTGGTCCGGGCGCGGGTGACGGACGTCAGCCTCGCTGAGGACCTGGTGCAGGAGACTCTGGTGCGCGTCCTCGCTCGGGCGAACCGCGTTGCGCCGGGCATGCTCGAGCCGTACGCGATCGTGACGGCCAAGAACGTGGTCGCATCACTGTGGACCGAACGTGACCGGCAACGTCGGAACCAGCACCGTGCCCTTGAGCTCCCATGGGTCGAGTCACCGGATGAACAGGTCTTGAAGGATGTGGACGCGCAAGCCATCTCGGAGGCGTTGACGCGGCTGTCGGAGCGTGAGCGAGCAACTTTGCTGGCTCACGAGGTGTCTGGGCAGGACACGAAGTCTCTGGGTAGCGATCTCGGACTGACCGTCGGCGCGGTGGCGGCGCAGCTGAACCGAAGTCGGGCCCGCCTGCGGGTGGAGTATCTGCTGGCGTTGCACGGGATCGATCCGCCCACGGAGCGCTGTCGCCCGGTCCTGCTGGCGCTGTCGTCGGCCGACCGTCGCCGACAGGGGGAGGTGGGTGCCCCGCGGCATCTGCTGGAGTGTGCGTGCTGCTCGAAGCTGAGCGGACCCCTGATGGAGAGGGGACAGCCCCGCGAGAACGAGATCCGAGTCAAGATCCAGGGCGACGCCGACATCGTGCTGGCTCGAAAGGGAGCCCGAGAGCTGGCTGCGAGGCTGAACTTCTCCGCCACCGAGATGACGGTGATCGCCACCGCGGTGTCGGAGATCAGCCGGAACATCGTACGATTCGCCGAACGCGGTGAGGTGTTCCTGGAGCTCGTCGACACGCCGCGGACGGGACTTCGCGTGGTGGCGCGTGACACCGGGCCTGGGATCGCGGACGTCGGACGGGCCATGACCGACGGATACAGCACCTACCACGGCCTCGGGCTGGGACTGCCGGGTGCTCGGCGTCTCATGGACGAGTTCGATGTGGCGACCGAGCGCGGCCGTGGCACGACGATCACGATGACCAAATGGCGACGGGAAGGATGACATGACAGACAGATCTGGCGGCGGCGACGAGGTTGCGGCGGACTTACCGACGCTGGATGCCGACGATGAGGACCAGCTTCTCCCGCAGTTGGTGTCCCACTTGCGCGAGCACCGGACGAGGCTGCGGCAAGAGTGGGAGCTACGCATCCAGGATGCCCACCTGCTGCACGCCATGACCCCGCAGGAGATGGCCGCTGAGACGACCTCGGTGTACGACAACTACGTGGAGGTGTTGGAGACCGGGAGCGTCGAGGCACTGCAGCACTACGCGCGCGACCTGTCGGAGCGCATCATCCCTCGAGGAGTGGAGACGCACGAGGTCGTGGGCATCGTGCTTCTTCTCCGCGACGTCTTGGCCCGATCATTGTTCGAGAAGTACCAGGGCAGCTTCTCGTTGCTGAACAGAGTCCTGGACGCCTACGAACCGGCCGCCAACCGCATCGCCAACACTGTGGCGGTGAGCTTCGTCGATGAACGCGAGCGGGTCATCCGGCAGCAGCAGGACTCGATCCGCGAGCTGTCGACGCCGGTGCTGCCGGTCCGGGAGCGGCTGTTGATCTTGCCCATCATCGGTGTGCTCGACACCGAGCGAGCGCGCCAGCTCACCGAACAGCTGCTGTCGGGAATCCGCACCCATCGGGCCAAGGTGGTCGTGATCGACATCACCGGTTCACCCGATGTCGATGAGGCGGTCGCGAACCATCTCGTCCGCACGGTCGATGCCTCCCGGTTGATGGGGGCCAGCGTGATCATCACCGGCCTGTCGCCGGAGATCGCTCAGACGCTGGTGACCATCGGAGTCGACCTGAGCAAGATGAACACCATCGGTGATCTTCAGGGCGGCCTGGAGGAGGCCGAGAGGCTGCTGGGCTACCGCGTCACCAAGCAGGAGGAGCTGGCCGAGTAGTGGACACAGGACCGGCGCTGGTATCGATCCTGCGACAGGGGCCCTACCTGATCGCTTCGATCCACACCGCCTTGGACGACTCGCAGCTCGTCAGGTTCCAGCGCGATCTGATCGATCGCATCGGTGAGCACCGCTCCAAAGGCGTGATCATCGATGTCGCCGCCCTCGATGTGTTGGACTCCTTCGGCTCTCGCACACTCCGCAACATCGCGGAGATGGCACGGCTCCGCGGAGCAGTCACCGTGATCGTGGGAATCCAGCCGGATGTCGCCTTCGCGATGGTCCTGCTGGGCATGGATACGGGAACGGTCCATACGGCACTCGACCTCGAGGAAGGGCTCGCTTATCTGGCCCGCTCGGCCGGTTCGGGACCGATCTCGGGTCCGCGCGTCCGGTGAACCAAACCGAAGCCCTTCGGCGGGACTACCGCGTCGCGTTCCTCCGGTATGTCTCGAGCCGAGACGAGGTCCCGCTCACGATCGCGTACGAGCTCGGGCGGCGCGCCGTCGCGGACCGGCTCAGCATCCTCGAGCTCTCGAAGATCCACCACGACACGTTCCGACTGGTGGTGCAGGAAGCCCGTCCCGCCGAGCTGGACGGGGTGATCCAGGCCGCGTCAGAGTTCTTCCTCGAGGTGCTCGCGACCTACCACATGGTCCACGGCCAGGCCGGCTGATCGCCGGCGAGGTCGATGGATCTCCACGATCATCGAGCTCGCTCTGGCACGGGTGAGCCCGAGCGCTCAGATGGCTGTGTACGGTCTCTGACCGTTGTCGCGCCGATCGAGGGATGACCCGCGCGGGTAGCCGCAGCCGGCGCATCTGTACGTTCCGGCGGAGACGTCGCTGCCAGTGGGAACGGGATCGGCCATGCTCGGACGGTATCCGTGGCCCGCAGGGCCGTGCCACCCCCTGAAGGTGGGATCCGGTCGCGGTGTGAGCGCATCCTCCCCGCCAACCCCGCGCTCTGCACCGGGTGTGGTCGTCCTGACGACGCGGACTGCTTCGACGCCTGGGCATGACGTGAGACGCGATGGAAACTCGGTTTCCTGTGGCGGCCGTCTCCGCCTCGGCTGCGCCAGCGATGTGTTGCCCTGCGGCGGGGGAGAGGGTCGACACCGCGTCATGTGTCCGGTGGGTGGCGTCTTCAGTGGTGAAGGGCCACCGACCGCGCTCCAACGGCGCAGCGCGGCGGCAGCCCACCATCTGCACAGGAAGGCACGACGAATGCGAGCTACACGTCAGCCAGAGGCACAGCGCCGCGGTCCACGCAAGGTGCTGTTGGCGTTCATCGCCCTGGCCACCATCTTGTCCATGGCACTCGGTACGGCGCCGGCCAGCCAGGCCGCGCCCCACGACGAGCAGCCGGTGAAGGCGGCTGCGGCCAAGGCGAAGAAGCCGACCGCTCTGAGCGCACCGATCACCGGAACGCTGCAGGACGGGACCGGCAAGGTCGATGGACTGTTCAACATCACGAAGTTCGCCCAGCGCAAGGGCGAGCTCGTCGCCGTCGGCACCTTCACCGGCACGATCACCGATGCCGCCGGAAAGGTCACGGCGGGGAGCAAGAAGATCGCCATCCCGCTGGACACCGCTCCCGCTGCGGGCGCGAACAAGGCCCTCGCTCCGAATGCCGCCGCGGCGGCTGCCGGCCCGCTCAGCTGCCAGGTCCTCGACCTGGTTCTCGGTCCGCTGGATCTGAACCTGCTCGGGCTGAAGGTGCATCTCGACACAGTGAAGCTGAACATCACCGCCGAGGGTGGCGCGGGCAACCTGCTCGGCAACCTGCTGTGCGCGGTGGCGGGGCTTCTGGATGGGGCCACCGGTCTGAACGGCATCCTGGCCAACCTCACCAAGCTGCTCAACCAGCTGCTGGCGGTCCTCGGGTAGAACGCCCGTGGCCGCGAGGCGGTCGGTCGGCATCCCCCGGACCGGCGCCTCGCGGCTGCGGCACCCCACCCAAGGTGCGCGGGTGGGGTTACCCGTACACCACACAGACTCCGAGCTGGTGGACGGTATCCGGGACCACCTCAGCCACGTGCACGTGCGGGCGGCCGGCGCGAGCTGCATCATCGAAGGAAACGTCAGCCCGCGCTGAGAGGGCCCAGGCGTCGGCGCGTCAGTCGGCGGCAGCCCGGCACCGCCGGTCGCCCTTGCGGAGGGCCGGCGGTGCAGGAGCTGGTGTCCCTGAGCTGAGCTCAGAAAACGCTGGTGGGGTCGTAGTACTTGTCGATGTTGTCGCAGCCGATGCCGACGGCTTCGGTGAAGGATTCCTTCGGGTAGTCGGCAGGTTTGGTCTTGCCGGTGGCCACGTCGACGGAGATCTTCAGGGCTTCTTCCGCGGCCAGGGACGGGGAGTTGAGGCCGGTGGAGATGTAGCGGCCTTGGCAGCCGCCCTTCTTGATCAGGGCGAGAGCTTCCTTCTGGCCGTCGGCGGAGGCGGCGACGTACACGTTCTTGTACTGATCCTTGCCGTTGACGACGTTGTAGGCGCCCAGTGCCATGGAGTCGTTCAGACCGAGGATCAGGTCGATGTCGGGGTTGCCGGCGAGCATGTTCTCGGCCGCGACCTGGCCCTTGTCCTGCTGGTAGTCCCCGGCCTGCTCGGCTTTGATCTCGAACGGCATGCCGCCTTCCTCGAGGCCTTCGAGGAATCCCTGCCGCCGGTTCGGTCCGACGAACTCGTCGGTGGCCGGGCCGGTGAGGATCACCATCGTGATGCTCTTCTTGCCCATCGCCTTGAACCGTGCGGCGGTGATCTTTCCCGACTCGCGACCGATGGTGAGGTTGTCGGACTGGACACTCGTCATCCCGGTGCCGGGCACGGAAGTGTCGATGTAGGTGACGGGGATCTGGGAGGCGATCTGGGTCATCATCTGCTTCTGTCCCTTGACGCTGGTCGCGTTCACCACGAGCACGTCGGCGCCCTGGGCGATCATGGCCTGCATCTGGTTCATCTGGATGACCGGGTCCTTGTTGGCCGCCTGGAACAGCAGCTTGAAGCCTTCCTTGTCAGCGATCTCCTTCGACTGGACCTCCATGGCGGCGAAGTACGGCGCCTGCAGCTGCTGCTGCGCGAACCCGACGACGACCTCGTCGACTCCTGCCTTGATCCCGTTCGCCGGGCCTTGCGCAGGTGTGGACGACGGGTAGATCTGCCCGCAGGCACTCATCAGGGTCAAGGCGGTGGTCGCTGCGGCCACCGCGAGGACGCCGCGGCGGATCGTGGTGGTGCTCATCAGCTGTTCCCTCTCTTCGGTGAGGCGCTCACTTGCCGGCCGGCGCGGTGGACTTGATCTTGCGGTTGCGGGTGAAGGACACCGTGGCCAGGGTGACCGCGACGAGGATCAGTGCGCCACGGAAGGCGTCCTGCAGGAAGGTGGAGACGTTCAGCAGCGACAGCAGGTTGGCGATGACGGCGAAGATGATGGTGCCGACGACGGCGCCGAACACCTTGCCCTTGCCGCCGGACAGGGCCGCACCACCGATGACGACGGCGGCGATGGCTTCCAGCTCGAGCAGGTTGCCGGCGGTGGAGGTGCCGGAGGCGAAGCGGGCCAGGAACATCCAACCGCCGAGGCCGACGAGGAGGCCGGCCAGGATGTAGACCGACCACAGGGTGGTCTTGACCGGGATGCCGGAGGCGCGGGCGGCGTCGATGTTGGAGCCGATCGCATACACCCGACGTCCCCAGACAGTGCGGTAGAGCAGGAACGCGACCAAGGCGACCATCGCCAGCCAGATGATGGCCAGGACGGGGATGCCGAGGATGGTGGACTGGCCGAACTCGGCGAACGCCGGGGCGGCGGCAGGGGTGATCGGGATGCCGTTGCCGTAGGCGTAGACCAGACCACGGGCCAGCGCGAGCATGCCCAGGGTGACGATGAACGGCTCCAGTCCGCGAAACGCGACCAGCCAGCCGTTCACGGCGCCGACAGCGCCGCCGATGACGACCGCCACGATCAGGGCGAGGAACACCGACGGACCGCCGAACAGACCGGCGGCCACGACCGCGGCCAGGCCGAGGGCGGAGCCGACGGAGATGTCGATGCCGCCGGTGAGGACGACGATCAGCTCGGCGAGGACGACGACGCCGATGATCGACATCTGCAGCAGCAGGTTGGTCAGATTGGTGCTGCCCCAGAACACCGAGCCCTTGCTGATGGTCGCCACCACGAGCAGCGCGACGAGGATGTAGAGAGCGTACTGGCTTTTCAGCCAGCCGAGGATCTGACCACCGTGGGAGTGGTCCTCCTCGTAGTGGTGAACAGACGGGGGTGGTGCGGTGGTGCTGATGGAGGTGGACATGAAAGCTCCTTTGCTGGTGCTGATGGGGGTGTGCCGCTGTGGCGTGGTGCACGGTTCGCCGGACACCGGATGGGCCGGTCGGTGGTCAGTCTTGGTGGGTGAGCGCGGTGCGGATGAGGTCGTCGGTGTCGGCCTGATCGGGATCGAACTCGGCGACGATCTGGCCGTTGCGCATCACCAGGATCCGGTGGCAGAGCGACAGCAGCTCCTCGGCTTCGCTGGAGACGACGAGCACCCCTTTGCCGCGGGCCGCGACGGCGTGAATGATCTCGTAGATGTTGGTCCGGGCGCCGACGTCGATGCCCTTGGTCGGCTCGTCGAGTACGACGAACTCGGGATCGGTCTCCAACCACTTGGCCACGACGACCTTCTGCTGGTTACCGCCGGACAGGGTGCTGGTGTAGGTCCTCGTGCCGCCCTTGACCTGGTACTGCCGGATCAGCTCCCGGACCCGCTTCTTCTCCGCGCGGGCGTCGACTACGCCGGCTGAGGCGAGCTTCGGGAGGGCGACCAGGCTCATGTTCTGCCCGTTGTCGAAGTCCTTGACGAACCCTTCCAGGCGACGGTCCTCGGTCAGGTACGCGATCCGCTTGTTGACCGCGGCGGTCGGATTGGGTAGGTGGACCTCCTGCCCGTGGAGCTTGATCGTGCCTGACGCGGCGGGACGCTGGCCGGTGATGGTCCGGGCCACCGAGGAGCGACCGCTGCCGACCAAGCCGTACAAGCCGACGACCTCACCGGGGTTGACGTCGAAGGACACCCCATGCGCCGTGCCACCGTGCAGATTAGTGACCGACATGACCGGCACCTGTCCCGGTGAGATCGTCACCGGTGCGGGCCGAGCCAGAGCCTTCAATGCCTGACCGATCATCAACGAGGTGATCTCGTCAGGGTTCGAGTCGGCCGCGTTCAACGTCTTGACCAGCTTCCCTCCGCGGAGCACCGCGATCCGGTCACACATGGCGAACACCTCGTTCAGCCGGTGGGAGACGAAGATGATCGAGGTGCCCGCGTCCTTCTCCCGCTCGACCAGGTCGAGGATGTCATTGAAGTGCTCCTCGCTGGTCGAGGCGGTCGTCTCGTCCAAGATCATGATCTTGTGCGTGGTCACTGCGGCCCGGGACAGGGACAGCATCTGCCGCTGTCCGGGTCCGAGATGACGGGCGAGCTGACGGGTGGACAGGTGAGAAAGTCCGACGTTCTGGAGGACTGTGCGGGTCTCGGCGTTGTTGGTGTCGATCTTCTGCGCCCAGGGCCGGATGTCCTTGCCCTCGCGGAGCTTGTAGAGCCAGACGTTCTCCCCGACGGTGAAGTCGTCGATGATCAACGGCTCCTGATGCATCATCAACACCCCGGCCTGCTCCGCCTCGGCGGCGTTGCGGACCGGGTGGGGGAAGCCGGTGATGGTGATCTCACCGTCGGTCAACGTGTCGACCCCGGCGAGCAGCTTCGCGAACGTCGATTTGCCGGCGCCGTTGGCGCCGCAGACGCCCAGGACGC
The DNA here is from genome assembly GCA_036524985.1 of Microlunatus sp. Taxonomy (GTDB): domain Bacteria; phylum Actinomycetota; class Actinomycetes; order Propionibacteriales; family Propionibacteriaceae; genus Microlunatus. The sequence continues at coordinate 15,316 of DATDBH010000134.1, forward strand.
TGCCGGCGTAGCCTTCCAGATCGACCCCGTCGAGGGCCTTGACCCCGGGGTAGTGCTTCTTCACGCCGACGGCCTTGAAGGCCAGCTCGCCGGTCGGGAGTGGGCTGGCTTCTTCTTCGTGTGCCGCAACTGCCATGGTGCGCCTCTCTGAGATGTGGTGGTGAGGGTGGGTTCGAAGGCAGGGTCAACTGCGTTCTGTGAGGTCAGGCGTGCGCCTGGTTCAGCGGCTCCCGGGTAGGAGCTGGTCCCGTCGCGGGCCCCGCTGTCAGGGCGGTAGGGACGTAGCCGGTCGAGGTGACGGCGTTCATCGCGATCAACACGGCCAACCAGAGGTCAGCCACTGCTACCACGAGCGTCACGACCGTGCTGCCGTGATCGTCTCGGGAGATCTGGACATCGAAGTCGGCGAGTGCGGCTCGCAGGATCTGCGTCATCTCCTCCCGGTCGGCCGACGTGTCGTCGACCGTCACCGACACCGTGTTCACACCTTTCATGCGCACGCTCTGTCAGCTCTCGACGACAGGGGCGCGGGGCCGGGCGGCGAACAGGTGTGCACTGGCCGGTCCTCTCCGTCATTGGGGCTCGCTGCTCGAGCCGGGTCCGGCTCGGAGGTCCTGCTGTGGTGCAACTCAGACGCTAGGGGGCTCAGGCGGGGGGAGATAGCGTCCGGCATGCCACACACTGGTACTTTGATGCTTCACGCTCGGTTCGGCGTCCGAGGAGGCAACGCATGCCGCAGACTGAACAAGTCGCGCACCGGCTCGCGACGATCCAAGCTGCGCGCGAGGTGGTGCCGAGCGACCCGAACCACTCCGGGCGCTGGCACCGCCATGGGGTGCCGAGCCCGTTCTCCCGCTGGAACCACCATCCGGAGTACGAGGTGCACCTGATCACCGCCGGCACCGGCTGGTACGTGGTCGGGGACTGCATCGACGTGTTCAGCGCCGGACAGCTGGTCCTGGTGGGCTCGCACGTGCCCCATCACTGGATCAGCGACCTGGACCCCGGCGAACGTCTGCGGGAGAGAGACGTGGTGTTCCAGTTCCATCCGCAGTGGATCGACCGATGTGCCGAGCTCCTACCGGAAATCGGTGCCGTGCGTGCCTTGCTGCGGCAGTCCCGGCGGGGCATCGAGTTCTCCGGCCGCACGAGGGACGGTGCCGCTGAACAGGTCCAAGCGATCGGCGGCACCGAGGGTGCCGCACGCCTCGGCCACATCTTCAGCCTGCTGGGGCTGCTGTCGGATGCACCAGACAGCGATCGGCGCTACCTGGGCGCGGAATGGTCGACGTCGCGTGAGGACCAGGCCGACGGCGTCGCCGACCGCGTCGACCTCGCCTTCGGCTACATCTTCGCCCACCTCGGCGACGCCGACCTGCGTCTGGTCGACACAGCCCGCCACGTCGGCATGTCCGAGTCGGCGTTCTCCCGCTACTTCGCCCGGGTCACCGGGGTGACGTACGCCGATACCATCCGTCGACTCCGGCTGGCCCAAGCAGGCAAGCTGCTCCGCGGCACCACACTGCCCGTGGCCGCGATCGCACACCGCGTCGGCTACGCGAATCTCTCCAACTTCAACCGACAGTTCCGCGCGCACCACGGCCACACCCCCCGCGCTCACCGAGGCTAGCCCGTCGTCTGTCAGGGCGGGAAAGTATCAGTAGTCGACATCAACCGATCTAGAGCGGGCCGGGTCAACAGCTCTAGATTCGCTCCTGCCCACCCACCGACCCATCCCCAGGAGTCCGCATCGTGACCAACCGAAGCGCCGTCCTCCACGCCCCCCACCAGCTCATCATCGAGGACCGGGGCGTTCCCGAGCCCGCCGCCGGTGAGGTCCTCGTCCGGGTCGTCGCCGTCGGGATATGCGGGTCGGACGTGCACTACTTCGAACACGGCCGCATCGGCCCCTACGCCGTGGACGCACCGATGATCATCGGCCACGAAGCCGCGGGGACCATCGTGAAGGTCGGTCAGGGCGTGAGCGGCGACCGCGTCGGGCAACGCGTCGCGTTGGAGCCCGGTGTGCCGTGCCGAAACTGTCCCACCTGCCTGTCCGGTCGCTACAACCTGTGTCCCGATGTCGTGTTCTTCGCGACCCCGCCCGTCGACGGCGCCATCTGCGAGTACGTGACGCTGGCCTCCGGCTTCGCCCACCAGGTCCCGACAGGTCTCGATCACGATCACGCCGCCATGGCCGAGCCTGTGTCGGTGGGCATCTGGGCCTGCCGGAGGGCGGCTGTCCAAGCCGGTGACAGGGTGCTGGTCACCGGTGCGGGTCCGATCGGTCTCCTGACCGCTCAGGTTGCCCGGGCCTTCGGTGCGACGTCAGTGACCGTCACCGACATGAACCCCTTCCGGGTCGCCATGGCCACCCAGCTCGGACTCCACGCCCAGCTCGCCACCGCACCGCTCGAGGGCGAGTACGACGTCCAGGTCGAATGCTCTGGAGCCGGGGCCGCCCTCAGCACCGGCATGACATCCCTGGCCAGGGCAGGTCGGGTCGTCCTGGTCGGCATGGGGGCCGACCGAGTCAGCATCAACGTCCCGCTCGTCCAGGAGCGGGAGCTCACCATCACCGGCACCTTCCGGTACGCCAACACCTACCCGTTCGCCCTCGCGCTCATCGCCAGCGGCGCCGTCGACGTGGCACGGGTGATCACCCACCATTTCGATATCGACCACACCACCGACGCGATGACCCTCGCATCCAGGGAACCGGATTCGCTCAAGGCCATCGTGCGCGTCGGGACGTGAGACGTCACGGGTGCAGTCCCCGTCCGTGGCGTCCGACGGCGATGTCGACGAAGCGGTCGAACCTCGCGGGCGGAGTCAGGTCGTCGAGCAGCGAGAATCCGAGCACTGGCCCGTGGTTCGGCGTCCATGGTAGGCGTGGAAGACCTCGTCGGTGAAGAGCCGGAGACCGTCGCCCCCACGTGTGGAGCCGATCGGTGGGAAGGATCGTGGGACAGTAGCGGGATGGAGGTCGGTGTTCACCTGCCGCAGATCGGGATCTTCGGCGGGTTGCCGTCCAGGCGCGAGGTGCTGGCCACGGTGGAGGCGGCTGTGGCGTGCGGGGCGGTGGCGCTGTCGGCCAATGACCACTTCGCCTTTCCGGTGCCCTGGCTCGACGGCATGATCGCGTTGGCGGTCGCCAGCAGAGAATCGGGTCCACTGGACCTGGTCACGTCGGTCACCCTGCCGGGCCTGCGGGGGCCGGTGCCGGTGGCGTCGACGCTGGCGGGCCTGTCGTGCGTGAGTGACGGTCGGGTGATCGCGGGCGTGGGTCCCGGGTCTTCGGCGGCGGACCATCGGCTGCTCGGTCGATCGTTCGAGGAGCGGTGGTCCGGGTTCGAGGCGTCGGTGGTCGAGCTGCGCGAGCTCCTGAGCTCAGGCACCTCGGACGTCGGGCGGCGGCCCGCGGCGGTAGCGGTGGCCCGTACCCCGATCCCGGTCTGGGTGGCGAGCTGGGGATCGCCCGCCGGGCTGCGCCGGGTGGCCCGCCTCGGCGACGGCTGGCTGGCGTCGGCGTACCACCAGGAGCCGGCAGACTTCCGCCGGTCGTCGGCCACCCTCGCCGAGCTGGTGGCCGAGCGCGGCGGGACACCGCTACCACACGCCGTGGTCACCATGTGGCTGTGGATCACCTCGTCGCCCAGTGAGGCGACCGCGGTCCTCAGCCGACTGGCGGTCCTGCTCGGGGGCGACCTGGAGACGCTGCGCGGCCGCGTGTGCGTCGGTTCGGTCGAACACTGTGCGGAGCTGCTGGCCAGGTACGCCGATGCCGGCTGCCGACGTGTCCACTACTGGCCGGTCGGCGACGCGCCGCGTCAGCTCGCGATGCTGGTCGAGCAGGTGTTGCCGCGGCTCACGGCGGCGTCGCAGCAACCCGGCGGGTGACGGCCTGCAGAGCCTCGACCATGGCCAGCACACCGGCGGGGACGAACGGCCCCGCCGGGTAGGCGGCCGCGATCTCGCGGGCCGGTCGGGGACCGACGATCGACCGCACCTCGACCCCGGGGACGCGCCGCACGGCGGCCAGGCCCGGGACGACGGCCACGCCCAGCCCGGCCTGGACGAAGGCCTGCACGGCGACGTGATCGTCGGACACCAGCCCGACGCGCGGCTCGAACCCCTCCACGCGGCAGGCGCCGGACACGAGACGGAACCACGTGCTCCCAGGTCCGCCGCCGACCCAGGTGTCCTCGGCCAGATCGCGCAGACGAAGCGGCCGCGACGGATCGGACAGTCGGTGACCCCGAGGGAGCAGGATGGCGTACCGGTCGACGAAGAGGGGGGTGACCACGAATCCCTCGACCGCCGGCTGCGGCGGATCGGTGAAGATCAGCGCCACGTCGATCTCCCGCCGGTGCAGGCGCGGCCACAGACCCTGCATGTGATCGTCGACGAGCCAGATCGACACCTCCGGCTGGCGCGCCCGCAGCCGGCGGACCGCCCGCGGCACGAAGGTCGCCAACGCGGTCGGGAAGCTCCCCAGACGGATCCGGGCCACCCGGCGTCGCGCCAGCTCGTCCAGCTCTCGTTCGGCGGCTTCCAAGCGGGCGACGGCGGCCCGGCCGTGCTCGGCCAGCACCCGACCGGCCATCGTGAGCTGCACTGGGCGGGACCGGGGTTCGACCAACGGCTGACCGACCAGGCGTTCCAGCGCCGCGACGTGCTGGCTGACCGCCGACTGGGTGATGCCCAAGGTCGCGGCGGCCGCGGTGAAGGAGCCACTGTCGTCGACGGCGGCCAGCACACGGATCCCGACCAGGGATCGGATTAGCTGCACTAATACCTCATCATGTTCGGCGCTGTTGGCTAATGTACGTGGTTTCGTACGCTCCGGAGACCGGTGGAACAACCGCCACCGCTGGACCGAAGGAGCAGGGACATGACCGAGACCATGGTCGTCGACCAGGAGAGGTTGATGGCGTTCGTCTTCCGCGCCGTCGCAGAAGTGGGCGCGTCGCTCAACACCGCGCTGGTCGTGCTCGGCGACAAGCTGGGCTACTACCGGGCGCTGGCCGCCGGCCAGGGCCTCACCCCGGCCGAGCTGGCCGAGCTGACGGCGACGGGGGAGCCGTACGCCCGGGAGTGGCTCAACGCGCAGGCGGCCGGCGACTTCCTCACCTACGACCCGACGTCGGGTCGCTACGCCCTGCCCGGCGAGCACGCCGTCGCCCTGACCGACGAGTCCAGTCCGGCCTACCTCCCCGGTCTGTTCCAGATCGCCCTGGGCACGATCGCCGACTCCGACCGCGTGGTCCGGGCAGCTCGGGAGTCCGGTGGTGTGGGTTGGCACGAGCACACCGCCGACGTGCACCTGGGGTGTGAGCGCTTCTTCCGCCCCGGCTATCTCGCGCATCTGGTCGAGGAGTGGCTGCCCGCGGTCGGGATGGTCGAACGACTCCGCGCCGGCGCCGTTGTCGCCGACGTCGGCTGCGGCCACGGCGCCTCGACCATCCTCATGGCGCACGCGTTTCCGAGGTCCCGGTTCGTCGGTTCCGACTACCACGCGGCCTCGATCGACGTGGCCCGTCAACGTGCGGCGGAGGCCGGTGTCGCGGATCGTGTCACCTTCGAGGTGGCTCCGGCGACCGCGTTCAGCGGCACCGGCTACGACCTGGTGACCACCTTCGACGCCCTGCACGATCTGGGCGATCCGCTGGGCGCCGCCCGCCGGGTCCAGGCCGTGCTGGCCCCCGATGGCACCTGGATGGTGGTGGAACCGATGGCGGGAGACCGGGTCGAGGACAACCTGAACCCCGTCGGTCGGGTCTACTACGGCTTCTCGACGCTGTTGTGCACACCCGCGTCGTTGGCCCAGGACGTGGGTGCCGCCCTCGGCACCCAAGCCGGCCCGGCGCGGATCCGCCGGCTCGTGGCGGAGGCAGGGTTCCACCACTGCCGTTCGGCGGCCGAGACCCCGTTCAACCGGGTGCTGGAGATCCGCCGCTGAGCGGTGCTGCCTCGCTGCGGGACACCCGCGTCGCGGCGGATCTCGGCGTGAGATCTGGACGCCGTCGGACATGGACGAGTCACTCAGAGTGTGCTCGAGATCCAGCTGCTTGACCATGCCGACGCTGTTGCAGGTGACGCCCGGTCTTGGAAGTTCCTCATCGGTCGGGGCTTGCGAGACTCCGCTGCCCTCTGTTTCTTCGACCACAGGTCAACCGGCCCGGCTGGTCAGTTGACGGACGCATCACGAGATTGTCCCTGAGTTGTACGTGGCTCCAGGGGCGGGCCCATCGCTAATGTCTCGGGCATGAGCAAGCCGCTTGCGTGCCGGGCCGGCAGGCACAGCTGGGAAACAGAAATGCGACGCCTCGACGACGTCGAAGCAGCCCGTCCCGTCCTGGTGTGCTCACGCTGCGGGAAGACCAACGCTGGAGAACGGATCGCACCGAGCCACGGAAGCGGGACATACGGACCTAGTGGCGGCGATGGTGGCGCAGTGATGGGAGGGTTCTAGCTACAACGACGATCTCTTGCGTCCGATGACTAAAAGCGCCACAATTGTGTACATGAGTGTCGAACCACTTCGCGACGTCCGCAACCACTTCAGCGACATCATCGATCGCGTCGAGCGCGAACACGAGCGTGTGACCGTCACCCGGAATGGCCGCGCAGCGGCCGTCATCCTCAGCCCCGACGATCTGGCTGAACTCGAGGAAACCCTGTCCGTCCTCAGCGATCCCGAGGCTCTCGCCGACATCCGCGAAGCTGACGATGCCTATGCCTCCGGCGACGTGATCCGTGGCGTGGCCGCCGTCCGGTCGCTGCGGGAGTGACGCACGGTGGGCCCGCATACGAGCTGGTTGTCACTCCACCAGCCGCCCGGGCCATCCGCAACGGGATCCCAGAGGCGGTGGCCACCGCGGTCGTGGAGTTCCTCACGCGAGCCTTGCTCGAGAACCCTCACCGGGTCGGGAAGTTGCTGCGCGCAGACTTGGCTGGCGTCTACGCCATCCGCCGCGGCACCTATCGCGTGCTCTACCGCATCAACGAAATGTCCGCCGAGGTCATCGTTCTCCGCATCGAACACCGCCGCGACGCCTACCGACCCCGGTAGCCCTCTTCGAGGGTCGCTCAGCGTGCTCCGCACGACGGTCCGCCTACGGGCGGCATTCAGCGCCAGATGACCCTAAACAGGCCCATCGGAGCAACCAAGGCGGACTTGACCTGATCTGGCGCCCCAGAGCGTTCGCTGGAGGGACGTCTTACGTGTGTTTTAGAAGCCGGCTGCACCTGCTGTCTAGTGGGCTGCAGTGCGTTGTGCCCGTTGAGGATCGCGATTCCTTTCAGGTTTGCGAACTCCCTTTGAGCGTGAGGGGTGCCGCTGGACGGGGTTCAGCGACACCCTCGGCGCAAGATGTGCGGGGTCAGCTGGTAAGGGTCTGCAGTTTGGACTGCAGGCTGGTGAGTGCCTCGGCGGGTGCGGTCTGGCCTTGGAGGGTTCGGTAGACGTCGTCTTGGATGGCGGAGGTGGCGTCGCCGTACTTGACGACCTTGGGTCGGGGCACGGCTGTCTCGATGGAGGTCTTGAGGGACGGCAGGTACGGGTAGGCCTTGGTGATGTCGGGATCGGTGTAGAGGGCGTCGAGGGTTGGCGGGATCGCGTTGCCGAGGACGGCCTTCGTCTGGATGTCCTTGGATGTCATGAAGGTGATGAAGTCGAGTGCGGTGCCCTTGTTGGCTGCGGTGGCGGGGATGCTGAGGCTCTGCCCGCCGAGGCTGGAGGTGCCGGGCCCGTTGAGGCCGGGCAGGGGGGCGACGTCGAACTTGCCGGCGACCTTGGAAGAGCCGTCAGTCTTGTTGGCCAGGGCGTAGACGGTGGCCCAGTTGCGGTGAAAGATCAGGGTGCCGTCCTGGAACGCCTGTCGGCCCTGCTCCTCCTGCCAGGTGATGGCGGCCTTCGGGATGGTGCCGTCGGCGAAGGAGTCGGCCAGGAATGCCAGACCGTCGCGGGCCTCGGGGGTGTCGACGTCAGGTGTGCCGTCGGGGTTGGTGATGACGCCGCCGGCGCTGGTGACGGCTTCGGCGAAGTTGACGGTGAGGCCCTCGTACTTCTGGTGCTGGCCGGCGTAGCAGTACAGCTTGTCGTTGTTCTCACCGGCCTTGATCTTCTCGCAGGCCGCCTTCATCGCCGCCCAGGTGGTCGGCACCTCGACGTCGTACTTGTCGAGCAGGTCCTGGCGGTAGAACAGCAGTCCACCGTTGGAGGTGTAAGGCACCCCGTAGAGCTTGTCGAAGTAGCTGGCGGCCTCGACGGTGGGCTGCAGCATCCCGTCGGTGCTCACCTTGTCTTCGGGGAGCGGCACGATGAAGCCGTTCGCGGCGAACTCGCTGGTCCACACGACATCGGTGCGGATCACACCCATCTTGGGGTTCTTGACCTCGGTGTTGAGGATGATCTGCTGACGTTGGGCGTCGGCGCCATCGGGCAGTTCATACATGGTGACGGTCTCGTCGGGGTGAGCGGTGTTCCATTCCTCGATCAGCTTGGGCACGACGCCGCTGACGTCCTTGCCGCGCCAGAACTCGATGGGCCCGCGTTGGCTGAAGTCGACGGCGGCGCTGCCGTCGCCGGATGGGGTGCTGCTGGTGCCGCTGCACGCGGCGGTGGCGAGCAGCGCGGCCGCGGACAGGGCGGCTGCGGCCACCCGGAGGACGCGTCGGTGGGTGATCATGGGTGAGGCCTCACTTCGTTGTCGAGGCACCGACGGTCGGTGCCGATTTGGATGGCTTTCGAGATTGGGCAGGGCTCAGCCGTCGAGCGCGATCGATGGTTCGGTCTCGGCTGGTGTTGGAGTCGTGTCAGGGGTGTCGGCGAGCGGCGGTGGCCGCGCGGTGGCTGGTCGAGCGGGCGAGATCGGCACTGAGGCCGGCGTGTCGGGTCGGGTCGAGAAGAGTGGTGATCTGGTCGCGGGTCAGGTGCACGGAGACGGCGGAGTCATCGGCGAGGGCGTCGGCGAAGCTGACCCGTGGCTGGCTGGTGGCAACTCGGCGCGCGGCGTGACGGACGACCTCGTGGGCTTGTTGACGGCCGATGACGGTGCCGAGTTCCATCATCACGGCCTCGGCGGTGATCAGTCCGCCGGTCAGGCCGAGGTTGGTCTGCATCCGGTCGGGAAAGATCTCCAGCCCGTCGCTGATCCGGGTCAGCAGGGTGAGGAGGTCGCCGGTGAGGATGCAGGATTCGGTGACGGCGTGGTCGATCATCACCGACTTGGCCCCGTCGACCTCGTGGGACTGGATCATCCCTTCCAGGGCGAGTGGGACGAGGGCCCGGATCTGGGCAGCCGTGGAGACCGCGCCACTGCACAGCTTGGAGTTGCGTTTCTGCGGCATGGTGGTGCTGCCCACAGCACCGTCGGGGATGGGTTCACTCACCTCGCCGTACTCGACGCTCATCAGTCGGGCGATCTCTTCGGCCAGGCTGGCGCCGGTGGCGGCGATCATGGCCAGCACGCACACCAGCTCGGTGAAGTGGTCGACGATGCTGCGGTTGGGCAGATCCATCGGGGTCAGGTCCAGCCGGCGCGCCACCGCGGCCTGCAGGGCGGGGCCCTGGTCGCCGAAGGTGGCGAATGTGCCAGCGGCGCCGCCGGTCATGGACCGCAGCAGCCGCGGCTGCAGCTCCTCCAGCCGGTCGAGGTGGCGGATGAACACGTCGGACCAGGCGGCGACCTTGAAGCCGAAGGTGACCGGCACGGCCTGCTGCCAGTGCGTCCGGCCGGCCATCATCGTGTCGGCGGTGCGGTCGCCGAGCCGGGCCAAGGAGGCGAGCAGCTGGCACAGTTGCTCGGTGATGATCGAATGAGCGTCGCGGATACCCAGCACGTCACCGGTCTGCTGGATGTTCTGGGTCGTCGCGCCCCAATGCACCCAGCCGCCATGGCGGTCCCCGACCACCCGGGCGAGCTCGGAGACGATCGGCATCATCAGGTGCCCGGTCAGCGCCTGATCGGCCTCGATCCGGCCCCTGTCGACCAGCTCCAGTCGGGCCGATCGGGCGATCGCCGCGCCGGCACCGGCGGGAATGATGCCGAGATCCTCTTGCGCCAACGCCAAGGCGGCCTCCACGTCGAGATAGTGCTGCAGTCGCGACGACGTCCCGAAGATCTCCCGCAGGCTCTGGTCCCGGATCGGGTCCGCTGACCACTCGACGTCCCGTGGACCGTCGTCGGCCACCTGCGCATTAACAGGCGGTTCAGCTGTCGCGGCCGTGTCTGCCTGCATGTGCTGCATCAGCTCAAATGCCTTTCGTCGGTCGTGATAGATCGTTCTAGCACTACGATGATAGACCGATCTAGCACTAGGATGCAACCATGACTTCCGAGACCGGTCGGGCGATCACTCTGGTCGACGTCGCCGAGCACGCCGGGGTATCGCGGGCCACCGCCTCCCTGGTGATCCGCGGCACCGGCCGGGTGTCGCAGGCCACCCGAGACCGGGTCCGGGCCGCCATGGACGAGCTCGGCTACGTCTACAACCGCGGGGCTGCCTCGCTGCGACGGAAAGCCGTCGACACCGTCGGGGTTGTGATCACCAACGTGGCCAACCCGTTTTTCGGCGAGCTGCTGCGGGGGTTCGAATCCGAGCTGGCGCGGGCAACGTTGTCGTGCCTGATCGTCAACACCGGGCAGGATCCCGACACCCAAACCGCCGCCGTCGCCCGGCTACGTGAGCACCGGGTCGCCGGCGTGGCCATCGTGCCCGCCAGCGGAACCACCCCTGCCCTCATCGACCGGCTGCGCAGCTGGTCGCTGCCGCATGTGTTCATGACCCGCTACGTCAAAGATGCACCCACGCACTACGTCGGCGCAGACGACCAGCTCGGTGGCTACCTTGCCACCAGCCACCTGCTTGACCACGGTGCCCGCACGCTCGCCTACCTCGGCGGACCGGCGCCGGTGCAGTCCCGCTGGGATCGCCTCGACGGAGTCCGCAGGGCGCTGGCCGACCACGGACTCGACCCCACCGGGATCGTCGACCTGCCCGGCGAGAGCAGCGGAGACGGAGGACTCATCCTCGCCCACCAGATCCTGGAAGCCGGACCCGTACCCGACGCACTGGTCTGCCACAGCGACCAAGTTGCCTTCGGCGTCTTCCGCGCCCTCCGCCAAGCCGGTTGCACCCGCCTGCCCCGGGTCGTCGGCTACGACGACATCCCCACTGCCAGGCTGTGGGAGCCACCCCTCACCACCGTGTCCACCCAGGCCGACGACCTCGGACGACTCGCCGCACAGAACCTGATCCAACAGCTCCACACCCCAGCGACCGAGGAGATCCTGAGCACCATCACCACTCCCGAACTCATCATCAGGAACTCCTGCGGAGAACATCCCGAGCCCGCCGCCCGGAATGCCTAGCCCCCGAACCAAGCCGGTATCGAGGTGCCGTTAAGGGGTCCCTTGTGGGGACCCGGTGGTGACAACTTCGTGAGTGAACTCCCGTGACAACTTCGCGGATCTTCACAGCACCTCTGCACAGCGGGCCCGTTGTCGGAGGACGGACGCCCTGCGGTCATAGACCAGGGCTCCAGACGCCAGCGCGTCCACTACGCCATCGCGCATTGTCGATAGGTCTGATTGCACTCGAGCCGGTCCGACGAGGCCTCAGTCGGTGGACACCGACCTGAGCCCGGTCAGATCTCCGAAGGTTGAAGCGCCGATGTGACCGCAGTCTGGGATGATCACGGTCTCGAACCCCAGGTCGGCGTTGTCGCGTGTCCACACCTGGTCGCGCGGCCAGCCGACTCCAGGTCTTTGATGGCTTGCTGCATGGGAAGAAGGAGCCCGATGACGAACGACACGCGGTTCGTAGAAGGCTCCTTCGACACCGGCGAGGTGGTGATCACCTATGCCGAATCGAAGGGTTCGGGGACTCCGGTGCTTTTGCT
>DATDBH010000135.1:0-32766 GCA_036524985.1 Microlunatus sp.
GGTCATCTCCTCCCGCCGCGGTGAGCTGTCGGTGCTCGCGAGCGAGTGGACGCTGGCGTCCAAGGCACTGCGACCGCTGCCGACCCTGCACAACGAGCTGTCCGACGAGAACCGGGTACGCCAGCGCTACGCCGATCTGACCGTCCGCGAGGCCGCCCGCGACATGGTGCGCACCCGGGCGGCGGTCACCCGCAGCATCCGGGAGACCCTGCATCGCGACGACTACGTGGAGATCGAGACCCCGGTGCTGCAGCTGGTGCACGGGGGCGCGCGGGCGCGACCGTTCCACACCCACCTGAACGCGTTCGACACCCCGATGACGCTGCGGATCGCCCTCGAGCTGTTCCTGAAGCGAGCGGTCGTCGGTGGGGTGGAGCGCGTGTACGAGATGGGTCGCATCTTCCGCAACGAGGGCATCGACTCCACCCACAGCGCCGAGTTCACGATGCTCGAGGTCTACCAGGCGTGGGGCGACCAGCGGACCATCGCCGCCTTGATCCAGCAGGTGATCGTCGACGCGGCCGACGCGCTGGGCTCGCGGCGGATCGAGACCCCGTCCGGCGTGATCGACCTGGACGGCGAGTGGGCCTGGTTGGGGGTCTATCCCGGACTGTCCGCCCGGGTCGAGCAGGAGATCACGCCGGACACGTCGGTGGAGGTGCTGCGGAAGCTGGCCGAGCGGCACGGAGTCGACATCGAGCCCGGCTGGGGGGCGGAGAAGCTGGTGCTGGAGCTGTTCGGCGAGCTGGTCGAGCCGGAGCTGATCCAGCCCACGTTCGTGTGCGACTACCCGCCCTCGGCCCAGCCACTGGCCCGTCCGCACCGCAGCGACCCGCACCTGATCGAGGCGTGGGACCTGATCATCGGCGGGATGGAGCGGGGGACCGGGTTCTCCGAGCTGATCGACCCGGTGATCCAGCGCGAGCGGCTGGTTGCGCAGTCGCTGGCGGCCGCGGCCGGTGATCCGGAGGCGATGCAGCTGGACGAGGACTTCCTGACCGCCCTGGAGTTCGGGGCACCCCCGATGGGCGGCCTCGGGATGGGGGTCGACCGGCTGGTGATGCTGTTCACCGACGCCGGCATCCGGGAGACGATCCTGTTCCCGCTGCTCAAGCCCTCGGTCCAGTAGGTCGGGACGAGGTGACAGGCGTCCCCGACGGGTCCGATCCGGTCGAGCTGGCCCACTGGCTGTTCGACCGGGCCCGGGCGGGTGAGGCCGACCGACTGGCGGCGTACGTCGATGCCGGTGTTCCGGTCGACCTGTCCGATGCGGCCGGCAACACGCTGCTGATGCTGGGCGCGTACCACGGGCACGCGGCGGTCGTCCGGGCGCTGGCCGTCCGCGGGGCCGACGTGAACGTGGTCAACGATCGTGGACAGACTCCGCTGGCCGGTGTGGTGTTCAAGGGGTACGCCGACGTGACGGCCGTCCTCATCGAGGCCGGAGCCGATCCCGGCCTCGGGTCGCCGACCGCGCGGCAGGCGGCGGCGTTCTTCGAGCGGCCGGACCTGGCGGCCCTGCTGGACGGGTAGGCGGCGCGATATCGTCCCCGAAATGGATTATGTCGGTGACCGCGGCCGGTCGCGGCCTCGGCCCAGGGCTCGTCCCCCCAGCACTGACCCAGTCATCGCTGACGGGCAGGAGTGGGCCTCGCCGGTGTGGGCGCTGCAGCGTCGAGCCGGCAACCGTGCCACGGCCGCGCACCTGTCCCGGCGAGCGGGGACGGTGCAGCGCAACGTGGACATCGAGCTGGCGGACGTCAACCGCGACGATCCGCCGGTGCAGGACGTCGTGGTGACCGGCCGGGGTGGCAGCCTCTTCGGCGGCTCCGAGGGTGACCACAGTGCCGCCCATGCGCTGTTCCGCGACGCCATCGCCGGGCGGCTGCTCGGCAACCGACTGAGCCGGACACCGGCGGTGCTGTGGGAGCTGTTCCACGCGTTCGCCAACCTGCCGGGCTGGTCACGGCGCGACGAGATGCTCGAGGAGCACCTGGGCCGTCTGTACGGCCTGGTCAGCGCCGCGGAATCGGCCATCCAGGCCGCGGAGGACGCGATCTCGAACACGGCTCTGGTGACTGCGCAGCGGAAGTCGCGCGTCGAGCACGCGGCTCAGGCACTGCTCGAGATGCGCAAACGCCATCCCGCTGACCGCGGCGGAGTTCGGCAGCACCGGCGGCGGCGAGCGACCGCTGCGGAAGATCGAGGCCTTCCTCCGGAGCGCGAACGGATGGACCACAGCTCGCGTACCCGAAGCTGATCGCGTTCTTCGCCGGCCAGCGGGTGGATCTGATGGCCCTGCTCCGAGCCGAGTCCGAGAACCAGCGCGCGGGCGACGACGACTGGACGAACGACGGCGAGGACAACGAGGACGAGGTCAGTGACGCGATGGACGTCGATGAGGTCGTGGACGAGGAGACCGACGACTGACCTCGCACGACCGCCGGGTCGGAGGTGTCGGCGCCGACGCGGGGCTCGTGGCGACACGCCGCTAAGAGGGAAGGTCGCCCCGCTGGCGTCGAGAGGCTGCGATCACCCTGCGCACCGTGGCCAACGCGGCAGCCAGGTCGCTCGCCCCGACCTCTGCGCCGACGGCATCGGCCCAGGTGTGCTGCGCCTCGCGGAGCCGCAGCAGCGTGGCGCGACCGTCCGGGGTCGGTTCGAGCAGCTTGGCCCGCCGGTGATGGGGGTTGGCGCGATAGGCCGCCCACCCCTGCTCGACCAGCAGGTCCGCGGTCCGCTGCACGCTCTGCCGAGCCAGCCCCAGACCGACCCGACGGGCGATCTCGGCCACCGGCAGGGGCTCTTCGAGGGTCGCGCCCAGCACCTGCCACCAGGCGGGGGTCAGCCCGGCCGGTTCCGCGATGTCCCTGGCCGCGGCCAGGAACTCACCGTTGAGCTCGAACACGGGCAGCACCAGGTCAGTCAGGGCGTCGCCGGCGGCCGACCTCGTCGTCGCCATCGGCTGGTCGTCGGCGGCCACAGGCTCAGGCCCCGACCAGGGCGTCGTAGAAGCGCCGTTCGCCCGTCGTGTAGAGCCCGTACCACGCCTCGACGACCGGCTCCGGGAACACCTCCAAGGCCTCGAACACGGCACGGGCGAAGTCGACCGGGGCGGTCGCGGGCGCGGTGATCAGACCTCGATCGTGCACGGCCCGCGCCTCGCGGTAGCGGTCGGCACCGTCGTACCCGGGAGCGTCGGCGAGGAAGTCGGCGGCGTTGCTGGTGTGATCGCGATCGTCGAGCAGTCCGGCACGAGCCGCGCCGTAGGTGGCTCCGCAGATCGCGGCGACCACGCCACCGGTCGTCAAGGTCTGGTCGGCCAGCGCCAGCACCTTCTCGTGACCGCTGAACCAGGTGTCCGAGCCGGGCAGCACCAGCGCCGCGATGTCGGTCGGATCCAGGTCCGTGAGCGAGACGTCGGGTGTCACGCGCAGCCCGCCCATGCTCGTCACCGGTGCGCCGGTCTCGCTCGCGATGAGCACCCGCAGTGAGTCAGGGGCCTGCTCGGTTGCCATCGTGAGTCCGGCCAGCAGGTAGCCGTACTCCCAGTCCGCCATCGTGTCGGTCGCGTAGAAGACCACGGTCGTCGTCATGGATCGAGACACCTCCGAAGTTGACAGTGTCCTGTCAGTCTACGGAAATTGACAGGACACTGTCAATGCTGACCGACGTCGATGACGGTCATCCCGGCGGTCGACGCGGTCGGGGAGTCCATCGCCATCAGGGCCGCCGGAGCCTCGGCCAGGGTGATGACCCGACCGACCAGCTCGTGCGGCCGCAGCGCTCCGGAGGACACCATGGCCAGCATCGCCGGGTAGTCCCGGGCGGCCATCCCGTGGGACCCGTAGATCTCCAGCTCGGACGCCACCACCAGGTCCCAGGGCAGCGGTGCCCGGGCGTCGTCGCCGAGCATCAGCCCGACCTGGACGTGGCGGCCGCGGCGGCGCAGACTCCGGACAGCGGCCGACGACGTCGTCGCCGAGCCGAGGGCGTCGAGCGACAGGTGCGCCCCGCCACCGGTCAGGTCGATGATCCGTTCGATCGCGCCGTCAGCCTCGATCCCGATGGCTCCGAGCTCGGTCGCTCGCCGGCGCGCCGGCGCGGCCACGTCGACGGCGACCACCCTGGCCCCCAGCGCCAGCGCGATCTGGATGGCGGACAGCCCGACCCCGCCGCAGCCGTACACCGCGACCCAGTCGCCCTCGCCCACCCGACCGTGGGCGGTGACGGCTCGGTAGGCGGTCGCGAACCGACAGCCGAGCGACGCCGCGACGACCGGGTCCAGACCCTCGGGCAGCCGCACCAGGTTGGTGTCGGCGGCGAACAGGGCGACCTGCTCGGCGAACGAGCCGTGGTGGGTGAAGCCTGGCTGGGTCTGGGCGGGGCAGACCTGCGCGTCGCCGCCGCGGCAGAGCTCACACACCCCGCAGCCGTTGACGAAGGGCGTGGTGACCAGGTCACCGAGGCCGAACCCGGTGACGTCCGGGCCGACCCGGCTGATCACCCCGGCCAGCTCGTGACCCGGCACGTGGGGTAGGGACACGGGGTCGTGACCACGCCAGGCGTGCCAGTCCGAGCGGCAGACCCCGGAGGCCAGCACGTCGAGGACGACACCGTCCTCGGGGCAGACGGGCGAGGGCAGCTCGACCAGCTCGGGCGACGAGCCGTAGGCGGTGTAGCGGACGGCGAGCATCGACTCAGTCCGGGTCACGGAGGTCGGAGAAGTTGTAGTCGTCGTCCTTTGCGCGCGTACGGCGACGGAGCCGGGTGCTCTGCTTGGGCACGACGGTGGTGGCGTCGTCGTCCCGGCCGTCGGTGGTCGGGGTCGGGGTGTCGTCGGGGACCTGCTGGTCGTCCTGGACGTCGAGACCTGCGGCGGCGGTCCCCGAGCTGCCACCGGCTGCGGCGGCGACCGGAGTCGTCTCCGCGCCCTTCGGCGTTCGGGCGGGCTTGGCGTTCCGCGAGGCCCGCACGACAGCGACCCCGATCGCGGTGGTCAGCGGCACCGCCAGGATCAGGCCGATCGAGCCGACCATGGTCCGAATGATCTCGGCGGCGAACTGCTCGGTCTGCAGCACCTGGAACAGCGGCCGGTTGTAGATCGCGATCAGCAGCAGCACGGGCAGTGAGGCGCCGGCGGTGGCGAAGGCGATCGTGTAGACGGTGGAGGCGATGTGATCACGTCCGATCCGCATGGCCTTCGAGAAGAGCTTCTTCTGGTCGGGGTCGTCATCGGCCAGCTCCCAGACCGCCGAGGCTTGCGTGATGGTGACGTCGTTCAGCACACCGAGCCCGGCCACGATGATGCCGACGAGCACCACCGAGGTGAGCGACAGGTCCGGTGCGGCCGCCGCGAGGATGTAGTCGTCCTCCGCGGTGACCCCGGTCAGGTGCGCCCAGTTGGTCGCGACCCAGCCCAGCAGGGCCGCCGTCACGAGCCCGAACAGGGTGCCGACCAGGGCCGTCGAGGTGCGTGCGGAGAACCCGTGGGCGGCGTACAGGACGACGAACATGATCGCCGAGCTGCCGATCAACCCGATCAGCAACGGGTTCGAGCCGCTGACCAGAGCCGGGAACATGAACTTGACCAGGATGAAGCCGGCGAAGCCCAGCCCCAGCAGGGCCGCGAAGCCCCGCCAGCGCGCGACGAAGATCACGGCTGCCGCGAAGGCGAGGGTGATCACCAGCAGCGGGACGCGCCGCTCGAAGTCGGAGAACTGGTACTGGGCGGGTTGTCCGTCCAGCGGAGGGATCCGGATCAGGGTGACCCGCTGCCCGACCTCGGTGCCGCTGTTGTACAGCGCATCTGTGAGGGGGATGCCGGCGACTTCCTTGCCGGTGTCATCGCCCTCGAGGACCCGTACGGCGATGGTCGCGCAGGTCTGATCGGCGACCCCGGGCGTCGAGCCGGCCATGCCCTCGCAGGAGACCGGCTGGATGGCGATGATCTCCGCGGTCGGGTAGCTGACACCGGCGATGCTGTAGCCCGCGACATCGGCGTTGATGTGGCTCGACACGTCCTTGGGCCACAGCGCGATCAGCCCTGCGAAGGTCCAGATACCGAGCGGGACCAGCACGACGACCAGGATCCGGAGCGCCCGCTGGTGCCGAGCGGCCTCGTTTCGACCATGCCTGCTCGTCGGATCACTTCGACGCTTGGTGGTGTCGATCGAGTGTGAGTGGGGCATTCTCCGCCTAGGGTTGGTCATCGTGACTCCACGGCCGCGTCGCCACCTGGTCGATCCCGGCCCGCAGAGCGGCCCTCAATCTACCTTCCGTGCCCGACGGGCCGGCCCGCGTCAGCTCCGACGACCGATGCGCCCTGCCCGGTCCGGTCCGCTCGGACGTCACTGGCCCGCGGTGGCGGGCGGAGTGCTCGGCGCCGGGGCGCTGGTCGCGGCGCTGGCCCTCTCCGGTGGGTCCGGTGCCGGCGCCCAGCCCGGGCCTGCCGCACCGGTGCCGGTGGCGGCCTCGTCACCGGCCGGAGGTGTCGCCACCGCGGCCGAGTCCGCCGCCGGATCGTCGAAGGACGAGACCGGCGTCCGGGCGCCGGTCGAGAAGTCGCCGAAGAAGGTGAAGATCCGCGAGCGCGGTCCCGGCACCTTCACCCGGGCGGATGTCGACGGGCCGAAGGTGGGAGATCCGGACGCACGACTGCTGCGGTACGCCGTCAAGGTCGAGAAGGGCCTGCCGTACGACGCCGACCAGACGGCTCGGGCGATCGAGGAGACCCTCAGCGACCCACGGAGCTGGATCGGAGGTGGCGAGTGGCGGCTCGAGCTGGTCAGCGATCCCGCGCGAGCGAGCTTCACCATCTTCCTGGCCACCCCCGGCACCGTGGACCGCTACTGCTGGCCACTGCGGACGTACGGAAGGGTGTCCTGCCAGGCCGGCAACCGGGTGATGCTGAACGCCTGGCGCTGGGCGCACGGAGCGGACGCGTACGGTTCCGATGTCGGTGCCTACCGCGAGTATCTGGTCAACCACGAGGTCGGGCACCGGCTCGGCCACAACCACGTGGGCTGTCCAGGCAAGGGGAAGCGGGCGCCGGTGATGATGCAGCAGACCAAGGACGTCGGGGCGTGCGAGGCCAACCCGTGGCCGGCCCCCAAGCGCCGCAGCTGATCGACCGCACGGTGACCACGCAGGACCACCGCGATCGGCGAGTCACCCTCGACCAGCCGGTGCCGATCGACCCGCTGATCGGCGCCCATCGACGCGGGCCCGGCGATCCCACCCACCGCCGGCTGGGTCCGGGACACTGGCTGCGGGCCTCGCGGACCCCGGAGGGCCCGGTGCTGCTCCGGCTGACCGGCGTCGGGACGGCGGTGTCGGCTCGCGCCTGGGGGGAGGGGGCGGACTGGGCCCTCGCCCAGCTGCCGCGGTTGCTCGGGACCGACGACGACCCGACCGGCTTCGTGCCGCGACCCGACCACGGCGCCCTGGTGCTGGCCCACCGGCGCCACTCCGAGCTCCGGATCGGCCGGTCGGAGCTGGTCTGGGAGTCGCTCGCCCCGGCCTGCCTGGAGCAGGTCGTCACCGGCAAGGAGGCGTTCCGGGCGTTCCGCCTGCTGGTGACCGAGTTCGGTGAGCTCGCTCCGGGACCGGCGACGGATCCGGCGTCGGCGGCGTACGGGATGCGGGTGCCGCCGCCCGCCGAGGTGTGGGCGCGGATCCCGACCTGGCGCTTCCTGGCCGCCGGGGTGGAGCAGCGCCGCAGTGCGACCCTGGTGCGTGCCGCCGGACGGGCGCGGGCCCTGGAGCGCACCCTCGCCGGGGAGAACGCGGCCGCCGACCGGGCGCTGCGCAGTCTGCCCGGCGTCGGTCCGTGGACGTCGGCCGAGGTCCGGCAGCGAGCCCACGGGGACCCCGACGCGTGGAGCATCCACGACTATCACGTGGCCAAGGACATCACCTATGCGCTGGTGGGGGAGGCCCTCGACGACGCCGCCTGCCTGGAGATCCTCGAGCCCTACCGCGGCCACCGCTACCGGGTTCAGCTGCTGCTCTCGTTGTCCGCCGCCCGTCGACCGCGCCGTGGTCCGCGGATGACCCTGCCGACCCACACCCCGTACGCGACGAAGGGCCGGTCGTAGTCTGCAGGCGTCGACCGCGACCGCGGTCGTCGAGAGAGGGGCGAGATGAACTCGCGGGCCGGGCGAATCGCATCGATCGTGGTGGGTGCGCTCGCCGTGCTCATCGGAGGGCTGTGGATCGGACAGGGTCTGAACCTGATCCCCGGCAGTGTGATGACCGGCGACAAGACGTGGTTCTACATCGGCCTCGTGGTGCTGGCGGTCGGGGTCGTCCTGGTGCTGAGCGGTCTGCGCCGGTCACGGCTGTCGCGCGGGACCCGATGAACGACCCGCTGTCGGCGGCCGAGGTCGCCGACCGGCTGGTGACGGCCCGCCGTGAGGGGCGGGGCTTGGCGGGCTTCCCCGGCGCGGCGCCCACCAGCATGGCCGAGGCCTACCGGATCCAGGATGCGGCGATCCGCCAGTGGTCGGACACGCTGGTCGGCTGGAAGATCGGCTACGTCGCTCCCGACCGGCGCTCGCCCGGCGAGCCCGACCGCCTCATCGGGCCGATCTGGAGTCGGGGCTGCCGCGCGAGCGACGACCCACCGGTCGACGCCGGCATCTTCGAAGCGGGCTTCGCAGCCGTGGAGGCGGAGTTCGTGGTCCGGCTGGAACACGATCTCCCTGCCCACGCGCAGCCGTGGACCGCCGGCGAGGTGGCCGGTCTGGAGCAGCGGCTGCTGGTCGGCATCGAGGTGGCCAGCAGCCCGATCCCGGACATCAACGCCCTCGGCCCGACGGTGATCGCCGCCGACTTCGGCAACAACAACGGACTGCTGATCGGACCCGAGCTCGAGGACACAGCGGGGATCGAGCTGGTCTGCTCGATCGACGGCGAGCCCGTGGGGGAGGGGACTGCGACGAACCTGCCGGGCGGGCTGCATGCCGGTCTGGCCACCGCCCTGAACGTCCTCGCCGATCGCGGTCACTCGGTCCGCGCAGGCACCGTCTTCGCCACCGGTGCCATCACAGGCATCCACGCGATCCGGCCCGGTCAGCACTGTCGGGTCGAGGTCCGCGGTGGCCCGTCGCTCGAGCTGCGTACGGCTGGCGTGGTCGAGCGGGCCCGGTGGTGCTGATGATCCCGTCGAGCCTCCGGCCGTGACCCTCAGTGGGTCCGGGCGTCCGAGCACTGGCCGTCGCTGTCGGTGGTGCCCGGCATGATCGGCTCATGCGGCTCACCGAGAGGCAGCTCAACCGGACGCTGCTGCGTCGGCAGCTGCTGGTGGAGCGCGAACCGGTCGGGGTGGTCCAGGCCGTCCGGCGGCTGGTCGGGCTGCAGGCTCAGCAGGCCGCCGCGCCGTACGTGGCCCTGTGGAACAGGATCGCCGGCTTCGACCCGGCCGAGCTCGACGCTGCCTTCGCCCAACACCGGATCGTCAAGGCGACCCTGCTGCGGATCACTCTGCACGCAGTCGCCGCCGACGACCGCCCGGTCTTCCACCGCGCGATGGTGCCGACCCTCCGGGCGGCGCGGCTGGGCGACGCACGGTTCACCCGCACGGGACTGACCAGCGCAGAGGCCGACGCCAGCGTGGCCGATCTGCTCACCTTCCTGGCCGAGCCCCGGAGTAACGCCGAAGTGGACACGTTCTTCGTCGGGCGGTTCCCCGATCTGCCCGAGACGAGCCCCTGGTGGGCACTGCGGTCGTACGCGCCGTTGATCCACGCGCCCGGGGCGCACCCGTGGTCGTTCGGGCACCGCCCGTCCTACCTGGCCGCTCCGGCACCCTCAACCGCCAGTGAGGCGGTGGACGCCGAGGCCGCCATGGTCGAGCTGGCCCGGCGCTATCTGGCGTCGTACGGTCCGGCCACGCCGGCCGATCTGGCTCAGTTCTCCACCCTGTACCGGCCGCCGGCCAAGCAGGCCTTCGCCGACCTGTCCGACGAGCTGGTCGAGCACACCGGCCCGGACGGCAAGCCGATCCTCGACCTGGCCGGCGCGGTCCTCGCCGAGGAGGACCTGGAGGCGCCGCCTCGACTGCTGGGCATGTGGGACAACGCCCTGCTGGCCCACACCGACCGCGGTCGGTTGATTCCCGCCGAGCACCGGCCGACGGTGATCCGGCGCAACGGTGACGTGCTGCCGATGCTGCTGGTCGACGGCTACGTGGCCGGGGTCTGGCGTCCGGTCGAACGGGGGATCGAGGCGACGGCCTTCCGGCGGCTGCCAGCGGCGGTGTGGGAGGGCCTCGCCGCCGAAGCCGATTCCCTGACAGCGATGCTGGCCGACCGGGAACCCCTGGTGTTCGGTCGCTACGGGCACTGGTGGAAGACGATCGACGGCGCGCAGGTGAAGGTGCTGTGACGAACGAGGGAGCGACGATGGCGTGCGAGCTGGAGCCGGGTCTGCGGGACTGGCTGCTGGACACCGATCCCGCGCTGCGGTGGCAGGTGGAGCGACAGAGGGCTTCAGGGCGGAGCTGATGGCACTCCAGGACCCCGATGGGCAGTGGGCGGGCGGGGCCTTCTTCCCCGGCGACTTCGACGTCGACGGCCCGGAGACGGCCGAGGGGGCGGGTCAACCGTGGACGGCGACCACCTGGAGCCTGATCGACGGCACCTGGACCCAGGAGCGACGCCATCCCGGCCGGGTCTGTTCGAGATCGACGTGCCCCCCGGTGAGTCGTCACCGTGGCTCACCTTCCACGCGCTCCGTGTGCTCCGCTGGTGGGACGGTTCGGAGGGGTCACGTCTTGGTGCGGTAGCCCGGGCCCGGGATGGCGTGCAGGTCGGCTGCGTCGACGTGGTGCCCGGCCGTGCAGCGCAGCTCCACCTCCAGATCGGCTCCGCACCCGCGGTGAGTGACCACCACCGGTGGTCCCTCCGGGTCGGCGTAGTAGCGGTCACCCCAAGCCATCATGGCCAAGACGGCCGGCACGAGGTCGGCCCCCTTCGCGGTGACCACATACCGCTGCCGCGTCCGCGCCCCTGGCTCTCGGTAGTCGACGGTGGCCACGATGCCCTGCTCGACGAGCATCCGCAGCCGGGTCGCTAGGAGGTTGCGCGGGCAGCCGAGCACCTGCTCGATCTCGGAGAACCGCGACGACCCGTACCAGAGCTCCCGCAGGATCAGGAACGTCCATCGCTCGCCCACCACCTCCAGAGTCCGGGCGATCGAGCAGTTCGACGTGTCCCGGTCGTCCCACATCCCAGCTGCCTCGGTCACGGGACAAGACTACGCCACCTAAGTTTACTAATCTATACTCAGACCTGTACGGTGGAGCTCTCGCGGACCACCGAGCCGAACCGCTGACTCCAGGAGGCACGTCATGAAGGCCGTGATCGTCGATCGCTACGGGACCCCCGGAGTCGTCCGGTTGGGAGAGGTGCCGGATCCTGTGGTCGGGGAGCGCGACGTGCTGGTCGAGGTCCATGCCGCTGGGGTCAACCCGCTCGATGTCAAGATCCGGGCTGGGGAGTTCAAGGCGATCCTGCCGTACAGGACGCCATTCCTCCTCGGCCACGACGTGGCCGGAGTCGTGGTCGCCGTCGGTGCCGGCGTCGACCGGTTCACCGTCGGCGACGAGGTCTACGCCCGCCCCGCCAAGAACCGGATCGGGACCTTCGCGGACCTCATCGCCATCGACCAGGACGACGTCGCGGTCAAGCCCGCCAGCCTGACGATGACCGAGGCGGCCTCACTTCCGCTGGTGGCCCTGACCGCCTGGCAGGCGCTGGTCGAACGAGCGAATGTGCAACCCGGCCAGAAGGTCCTCATCCACGCCGGCGCGGGCGGGGTCGGTTCGCTCGCCATCCAGCTGGCCCACCGGCTCGGGGCTGCCGTGGCCACCACCGTCTCGTCGCGCAACGTCGACCTGGTGCAGGGTCTGGGTGCCGAGGTGGTCGTGGACTACCGGCAGCAGGACTTCTCGACCGTGCTCAGCGGCTACGACACGGTCCTCGACAGCGTCGGCGGTCAGAACCTGGAGAAGTCGTTCCAGGTGCTTCGACCGGGCGGTGTCGCCGTCGGCATCGCCGGCCCGCCCGACCCCGCCTTCGCGCGCGAGATCGGCGCCAACCTGCTCGTGCGGGGTGCGATGACCGCGCTCAGCGCCAAGGTCCGCAGGACAGCGCGACGCCACGGTGTCCGGTACACGTTCTTGTTCATGACCGCCGACGGTGCGCAGCTGGCCCAGGTCGGCGAGCTCGTGGACGCCGGTCACCTCCGCCCGATCGTGGATCGCACCTTCGGGTTCGACGAGGCTCTGGACGCTCTCGCCTACGTCGAAGCCGGCTCGTCCCAGCCCGGCAAGGTCGTCGTGCAGATGCGCTGACGTCGCTGCGTCCCTGACTCCCCCTCACCAGACCCCCCGAGCCGAAACCTGGGAACCGAGTTCGTCCACCAAACCCTTGCCCTCGGTGGCGGCCGGGTGGCTGCCGTTTCGGTCCTCGGGAGCCCGGCCCCCTCGTGCGGAGCCGACAGTGGCCGATGCCCCGCGACCAACCCGAATATCCGAGGGTGTTGACAACGCGAGGCCGTGTATTTATCGTTACATGTATCGATACAAGTTCCGCAGACGCGTAGCCGCCTTCGCTTCTCGGGGTGGCTCGGGCCAGTTGTGCACCTGGCCCGAGTTGTCACGTTGCCCAGCCAGGTCGCGCTCGAACCGTCAGTGGTGCCCTCGAGCAACGAAGTCTCAGCTCACAGATCTCACCCCTACAAAGGAGTCACGGTGAATCGACGTACCTTCCTCGCCTCTGCGGCGGCGCTCGCGATCGGCGGCGGCGCAGCCCTCGCCGGCTGCGGCAGCAACCAACCGGCCGGCGGCGGCAGCTCCGGCGGCGGCCCGATCAGCTTCTTGTCCTGGGACGGGGAGGCGACGATGAAGCCGGTTCTCGACGGCTTCAAGGCAGCCCATCCCGACATCGCCGTCACCGCCACCTACTCTCCACCGGTTGCGGAGTACATCCAGACCCTGCAGACACGGGTGCTGTCGAAGAAGGCACCCGACGTCTTCCTGATCGCGGCGGAGAACAAGACCAACCTGATCGGCGGCAAGGCGGTCGAGAACCTCGCCGGCAAGCCGTTCATGGCCAACGTTCCCGAGTTCAACCGCAAGACCTACGCGGGTGAGGACGGCGAGTTCGGCCTGTCCATCGCCTCTTGGGGGGCTGGCATCCTGTTCAACAAGGATCTTCTGAAGAAGGTCGGCACCGAGTCCGTGCCCGGCACCTGGGACGAGTTCCTTGCCTTGCTGACGAAGCTGAAGGCCGCCGACATCCCCGGCTATCTCGAGTCGCTGCAGGGCATGCCCACCATCCTCGCGGCGTTCCTCGGTGCGGTGAACGCCAGCACCGACAACACCATGGACGCGAAGATCTTCGACGGCAGCGCCACGTTCGTCGACTACTGGGTCGAGCCGCTCACCCAGTACAACCGGATGTACGCCGAAGGGCTGGTGACCACCAACACCGTCGGCCTCAAGGGCGACCAGGTGCGCGACGAGTTCGCCAAGGGCAAGCTGGCGTTGATGTCGACCGGGCCCTGGGACCTGCCCACGATCCGCGAGGCCGCCCCCGACATCGACATGGAGATGGTCCTCGTGCCGGGGGCTTCGGGCCTGTCGCCGTTCTTGGCCGGCGCGGCGAGCCCGGGCTACGCCATCAGCTCCGCCTCGGAGAACAAGGGGTCCGCGGAGGCCTTCTTGACCTACCTCGGCTCCAAAGAGGGGGTGGCCGCCTGGCAGAAGGTCTCCGGTGCCATCAGCGTCACCAGCGACGTCGAGCCGACTCTCGACGCTGCTCTGGCCCCGATCGTGAAGGATGTCCGCTCGGGCAACATCTACCTGCCGCAGATCGCGTGGAAGCGGTCGGAGGACATCCTCAACGTCGAGGCCACCGCCCAGATCCAGCAGATGGTGCAGGGCAAGGTCACCCCCGAGCAGGTCGCCCAGTCCCTCGACGCCAAGCTCGCTTCGTCATGACCCGCCCGACCCCCAGGCCGGACGGGGCGATCGGTGACGCCGCCTCAGCGGTCCGGCACCACTCGCTGACGCTGCCGGCACCGGCGATCGGCGCCGAGTCGGCCGCGACGGCCGGCGCCGTGGAGGACGTCGCGCCGCCGCGGCGCAGGCGTGGCCCGACCGGGTGGCGCGACATCACGGCCACCCAGCTGTTCCTGGTGCCGATCGTCGCGGTCTTCGTCGTGTTGTTCGTCGTCCCGCTGATCAAGACCTTCTACTGGAGTCTCACCGACTTCACCGGCTACTCCCTCGATCCGGCGTTCGTCGGGCTGAAGAACTACCGGATCATCCTCAGTGACCCGTCCATGCTGGCGGGACTGACGTTCACGCTGCTGTTCACCTTCGGCACCACGATCTTGATCACGATCATCGCGATCCCGTTGGCGGTGATGCTCAACCAGCGCTTCTTCGGCCGCAACGCCGTCCGCTCCGTCGTGTTCTTCCCGGCCATCCCGAGCATGGCCATCCTCGGCCTGGTCTGGACCTACATCCTCTCGCCGCTGGAGTCAGGCGTGCTGAACACCGCACTCGGCCACGTCGGGATCGGCCCGCTGCCGTGGCTGGCCGACAACACGCTGGCCCGGATCTCGGTCATCATGGTGGCCGTCTGGGCCGGTGCCGGCTGGCACGCCATCCTCTACCTGGCCTACCTCCAGTCGATTCCGGTCGAGTACAACGAGGTCGCCAAGATCGACGGGGCCTCCCCGATCCGACAGTTCTTCCACATCACGCTGCCGCTGCTGACCCCGGCCGTCGTGGTCAGCCAGTTCCTGCTGATCACCAACGGCCTGAAGGTCTACGACCTGCCCTTCACCCTGACCGGCGGTGGGCCCGGCTTCGCGACCCGGACGATCACCCAGTCGATCATCACCAGCGGCGTGGCGCAGGGTCGCTACGGCCTCGCCTCCGCGCTCGCGGTCATGTTCACCATCGCCGTCGGGATCTTCGCCCTCACGCAGATCCTCATCTCCCGGACCGTCGAACGGAGGATCCTGTGAGAACGACCCGCACCCTGCGCTACGTGGTGCTCAGTGCCGTCATGATCGTCATCGCGGTCCTCATCGGGATACCGCTCTACTACATCGTGGTCAACACCCTCAAGACCCAGGACCAGATGATCGCGTCACCCCTCGGCCTGCCCAGCCAGCTGTACCTGGGCAACTACCAGGAGGTCTTCGCCAACATCCCCCTCGCCCGGGCCTTTCTCAACACGGCGTACGTCACCGTGCTCGGTGTGGCCATCCAGCTGATGGTCGGGGCCATGGCTGCCTACGGGATGATCATGCGGAACACCCGCTTCAACCGCATCGTCGGTGCCGTCCTGCTGCTGGCCTTCGTCGTGCCCGGCCAGGCGACCCTGGTGCCGCTGTATCTGATGCTCGTCGACGCCAACCAGGTCGACACCCTGACCGGCCTGGTGATCATGTACCTGGCCGGGGCGGTGTTCTGCTTCTTCCTGATCCAGGGCTACATGACCTCCATGCCGTACGAGATCATCGAGGCGGCCAAGATCGACGGTGCCGGCGTGCTGCAGATCTTCTGGCGGATCGTGCTGCCGCTGATCCGCCCGATCCTGGTCACGGTCGGGGTGTTCCAGGCCATGTGGGTGTGGAACGACTTCATCACCCCCAACGTGTTCATCTCCTCCCCCGAGAAGCGGACCATCGTCCTGCAGGTCTACAGCGCGGTCGGAGAGTTCACCACCGACTGGCCGGCGTTCATGACCGTCTCGGTGCTCGCCCTGATCCCGATGGTGATCTTCTTCGTGTTCACCCAACGCCACATCGTCAGTGGTCTGCTGGCCGGAGGGATCAAAGGATGACCCGCAACCCTCCGGCTCCGCTGTACACCGACCCGGTGCACCTCGCGCCGACCGACCCTACGGTGATCGAGGGCCCCGACGGCCGCTGGTGGATGTTCTACACCCAGCGGCGGGCGACCGACACCGGACCGGATGTCAGCTGGGTGCACGGCACCGACATCGCGATCGCGGAGTCGCACGATGGCGGCCTGACCTGGACCTACGCGGGAACTGTCGAGGGCCTCGACCCGCACCCGGGCCGCAACACGCTGTGGGCGCCTGAGGTCGTCTTCGCCGATGGCCGGTTCCACATGTTCCTCAGCTACATCTCCGGTGTGCCGAGCAGGTGGGAGGGGCATGACCGCCACATCCTGCACCACGTCTCCGACGACCTCCGCCACTGGAGCTACCGGGGGATCGTCCCGCTGACGTCCAGCCGGGTGATCGACGCGGCCGTGCATCCGCGACCGGGAGGTGGCTACCGCATGTGGTTCAAGGACGAAGCCCATCGTTCCTGGACCTGGGGCTCGGATTCCGACGACCTGCAGACGTGGAGCCCGGGCTTCCCGGTGATCACCGGACCCGGTCACGAAGGCCCGAACGTGTTTGAGCTGAGCGGCCAGTTCTGGATGATCGTCGACGAATGGCGGGGCCTCGCCGTCTACGCCTCACCCGATCTGGACCGCTGGGAACGGCAGGGGCTCATCCTCGATCGACCCGGTCGACGCCGACTCGACCGCGCCATCGGTCGACACGCTGACGTGGTGGTCGGGCGGGACGACGCCGACACCGAGGTGGGGTGGATCTTCTACTTCACCGACCGCAGTGACGACCCGGACTCCAGCACAGCCAGCCAAGGCGACCTGGCACCGCACCGCACCGACATCCAGGTCGCCGAGCTGCGGGTCGTGGCCGGGCGGTTGACCTGCGATCGGGATGGCCCCTTCGACCTCGACCTCCGCCGGGTGAGCCGCACCATGGTGCAATAGGCACCGTCGCCGCCCGGCGGCACACGGAGGGCGGCGGCACGACGAGGAGGGAGCCGGACCAGCGATGGTGACGATGACCGACGTGGCCAAGCTGGCCGGGGTGTCGACGATGACGGTGTCGAACGTCCTCAACAACCGGCCGCACGTCCGCGACGCGCTCCGCCAACGTGTTCTGGACGCCGTCGACGCGTCCGGGTACGTGGTCAACAACGCCGCCCGTTCCCTGCGCCGAGGATCCACCGGTGTGATCGGACTGGCCATACCGGAACTCGACCGGCCGTACTTCGGCCAGCTCGCCGCGCGCGTCATCGCCCGCAGCGCCGACCTGGGCTACCGGGTCGCCATCGAGCAGACCGGGGCTGCGCTGGAGGGCGAGCTCGCCGCCATCGCACTCTCCCGCACTCTCGACTGCGATGGCTTGATCCTGTCCGCCGTCGGGCTCGGACCCGATGAGATCCGCAGACTCGGCCAGACCATCCCGCTGGTGCTGCTGGGCGAGAACACGTTCGGTGACGCCGTCGACCACGTCGCGATGGCCAACGAAGAAGGAACCCTGGCGGCGACCACGCACCTGATCGAACGGGGCTGCCGTCGCATCGTCTGGGTCAGCCAGGCCGGCACCGCGAACGAGACCAGCAACGCCGTCTGGCTCCGAGGTGAGGGCTACCGCAAGGCTCTGCGTCGCGCGCAGCTCGAGCTCGACCCGGCCCTGCAACTGCACCTGGACGCCTTGACGATGGCCGAAGGTGCCCGAGCCGTCCGCACCCTCCTCGACGACGGTCGGTCGTTCGACGGGGTCGTCGCCGTCACCGACACCGTCGCTTTCGGGGTTCTTCGAGGACTGGCTGATCGGGGGCTGACGGTCCCCGACGACGTCAGGGTCATCGGCTTCGACGACGTCCTCGAAGCCCAGTTCAACGTGCCTTCGCTCTCGACCGTCGCGCCCGACCACGACTGGATGGTCGACACGGCGCTCGACATGCTCATGGCGCGGATCGAGGGGCGTCCGCGGAAGACCGCAGAGCTCACCGCGCCCTTCCACCTCACACCACGAGAGTCGACACGATGACGTCGTGGCAGGTCATCGTCGAGGACTCCGGCCACTACGTGCCGCTGGAACAGCCCGACGAGCTGCATCGCGCCATCGATCAACGCTTGTCAGCAGGGTTCCGCTCGAGTCGCAGTATCCGGAGGTCTCACTGACGTTCTCCGGCGGGAGAGCTGACTGTCATCACTCCGCCCTTGTTTCGATGACAACCGTTCCTCGGTACACCGTTGTCGACCGTCTACCGACGATGATGCTCATCGGCAGTCGCCGTACCACGTCCAGCACCTTCCGGCGGGGGCCGACCGACGGCGCGGGCGCCCGATGTGGCATTCCGGGGCGGCGGCCTGCACACTTTCGTCGTGAGCGTCGCCCCGGGCTGGTCGTCCTCGACACCGCGACCGCTCCGGCTGGCGCTCGTCCAGATCGCGGTGACGACGGGACTGCTCGGCGCGATCTTGATCGTCCTGGCTTCTGCGGCGTCGCCGATGGTGCTGCGGGCATTCGTGCTGAACGTGCTCGCCGGGTGGCTCTACGTGGCGGCTGGGCTCCTGGCCTGGAGTCGGCGGCCCGGCAACCGCTTCGGTTTCCTGATCGTGTTCGCCGGTCTGGCGATCCTGGTGGCCGGGATGCAGCCGACCGGGGTCCCGCTGCTGGCGGCGGTGAGCGTGGTGACGGCCACGGTGCCCTTGGCGGTGCTGGTGCACGTGCTGCACGCCTACCCCTCCGGCCGGCTGCCCAGTCGTGCCTCGCGCGTGGTCGTGGCCGCTGGGTATGTCGTCTGCAGTGTGTTGCAGGTACCGCTGTACGTCTTCTCCCCGCAACCGCCGCCCAACGACCTGCTTCTGGTCGCCGACCGGCCGGACCTGCTGGCTTTCGGCGCGCTGATCCAGTCCCTCGCCGGTGCTGCCGTCATGGTGGCGACCACCGTCATCCTCGCGCTCCGGCTGCAACGGGCGAGTAGCCGTCGACGCCGAGCCCTGGCACCGTTGTACGGGTACGGGATCTTGGTGGTGCTCTCCATCCCGATCAGCTCCAGCCTGCTCACTGAGATCGGGCTACCGGCGGACTGGGTGTTCCCGGTGCAGCTGATCGCTGTCGCCGGAGTGCCGGTGGCGTTCACCTTCGCCCTGCTGCGGGGCGGCTTCGCGCGCACCGCCGAGATCGAGGAGCTCGGAATCTGGCTCAGCTCGGCCGACTCGACGCGACCGCCGCTGACCGAGGCGTTGGCCCGAGCGCTCGGCGACGACACGGTGAACCTGGTCTTCTGGGTGCCCGAGCGCGAGGACTACGTGCACGCCAACGGCGACGTCGCCGCCGAACCTGTGGCCGACGACCGGGGACTGGCCGAGATCCAGCGCCACGGAGAGCGTGTGGGCGCCATCGAGTACGACCGCACCCTGCTGGCCGACCCTGCCCCGGTGCACGCGGCCGGCCGGGTCATCGCGATCGCCGTCGACCACGAGCGGGTCACCGCGGAGCTCCGGGCCAGCCAGCAGGAGCTGCGACGTTCTCGCGAGCGGATCGTCAAAGCGGGGGACAACGAGCGTCGGCGCATCGCCCGCGACCTGCACGACGGACTGCAGGTGCGTCTCGTGCTGCTGGCCCTGCAGGCCCAGGAGATCGCGGAGGACGCGGATACCTCACCGGTGGTGCGCGACGCCAGTGTGGCGCTGCGGCTGGGGATGGACGCCGCCGCCGACGAGCTGCGGCACCTGGTGCACGCCGTCCTGCCCGCCGCCCTGATCGAGCGCGGACTGTGTGCGGCCACCGAGGATCTGGTCGACCACCTGCCCATCCCGACCACACTGCAGCTGTCCGTCGCCGAAGACGACCTCTCGCAGGTGGTGGAGAGCACTGCCTACTTCGTGGTGGCCGAGGCCCTGACCAACGCGCTCAAGCACGGCAGACCGACCAGCCTCCAGGTGGCGCTGACTCGGACTGGGGACCACTTGCGAGTCGAGGTCGCCGACGACGGGGTCGGAGGTGCCCAGGTTCGACCGGGATCGGGCCTGGGCGGGCTCACCGACCGGGTCGAGACCCTGGGCGGTCGACTCCAGCTGATCAGTCCGCCGGATCGCGGCACTCGGCTCGTGGCGGAGCTGCCGTGCGCATCGTGATCGGGGAGGACGAATCCCTGCTGCGGCAGGGGATGACCCATCTGCTGGAACGAGCCGGGCACCAGGTGGTGGGCACCGCTGCCGATGCTGACGAGCTGATCCGGCACGTCGACGAGCGCCGCCCCGATGTGGTCGTCACCGACATCCGGATGCCGCCTGACTTCACCGACGAGGGGCTCCGGGCGGCGCTGCGGATCCGCGGCACCCACCCGACGATCGGCATCATGCTGCTCTCCCAGCATGTGCAGCGCCGGTACGCGGTCGAGCTGATCGCCAGCAACCCCAACGGCGTGGGCTATCTGCTCAAACAGCGCATCGCCGACGTGTCCACCTTCTGTGCTGACCTCGTCCGGGTCGCCGACGGAGGCACCGTCCTGGACCCGGAGGTGGTCGCCCTGATGATCACCCGGGCCGATCGCGACCACCCCCCCGGCCGACGGCTGACCCCTCGCCAGCAGCAGGTGCTGGCACTGATGGCCGAGGGGCGCAGCAACGCCGCGATCGCCGCGTGCCTGTCCATCACCGAGAAGGCCGTCGTCCAGCACGTCTCGCACATCTACGACCATCTGATGCTGCCGCCCAACACCGACGATCACCGTCGGGTCCTGGCGGTGCTGCACCACCTGTCCCGGTGAACGCGGCTCAGAGTTCGACCCGCGCTCGTCGAACACCTCCGAGACGGGTCGCATGCTGCGAGTCGAGTGCTTGGTGGAGCATGAGGCTGGCGAGGATCGCGACGCGGTCGGCCGAGAGTCGGCGCGGCTCGTTGAGCGCGGCGACGGCGAGACCGTCGAGGCCCGCCAGCAGCACGGCGGCCCGGTCTCGTGGGGGTCGGTCGGGTTCGTCGTCGCCGTCGTGAGCGGCGAGCAGGTGAGTGATCGCGTCTTCGAGCTGTTGCCAGCTGGTTGCGTGCACGGCGGCGATGGCAGGGTCGACCGCGGCTCTGGCGGCGAACGCAAGCCACACGCGTGCCTCCGCCGCTCGGGTGGGGTCGAGGGGGAGGATGCACAGGGCCAGGGCTCGTAGCCGGCCGGCAGGCGTTTCGACCTCCTTCAGAGCGCTCATCCGTTGCTGGACCGCTGCCTCGACCCTGGCCATGGCTGCCAGCAGCAGTGCCTGCTTGGTCGGGTAGTGATGCTGGACCAGGCCGGGGCTCACCCCCGCCCGGGTAGCGACCTTTCGCACGGTGGCTGCCTCCAGCCCGCGCTCGGCAATGAGCTGCACAGCTGCGTCGTCGATGACCGACCGGTTCCCGATCCGAACCGCCTCCGGGTGGGGGACCGGGTTCATCCGCACAGCCCTCTCCTTGAACCGATACGACCGTATGGGCCATGCTGACACAGGTGAACCAATACAGTCGTATCGGACCGTCCGTGGTCCTGCGTCCGCTCCTCAGCTGGTGCGTGTTCGTGATCGCCCTCGCGCTGGCCGCCGTCGGGTCCACGGCCGCTGCCCCGGCCACCGTCGGGTCCACGGCCGCTGCCCCGGCCACCGGTCAGCTACCGGCAGCCATTCGGGCAGCCGTGCCTGCGACGATCATGCTGGTGCTGGCGGTGCCGCTGGTGCTGATCATCCACCGCCGCCGAGGCGAGCTCCTGGCTCTGGGCCGCCCGGATCGCGTCCTGGTCGGGATCGCCGTCATCCTGGTCTGCGCCGGAGTCGCGATCACACCAGCCGTCGTCGCCGGCTGGATCACCATCACCGATGTCGATCTGCCGGTCCTGGTGGCGTTCCTGGCCACCAACACCGCGTTGGCGCTCGCCCTGGAAGCCCTGCCCGAGGAACTCGTCTTCCGAGGCTCGATCTACGGTTCCCTGCGCGGGGTCAGCCCGAGCTGGCTCGCCGCGATGGCGGCCACCGCGCCTTCGTCGTAGCTCCCGCCGCCAGCATCGCCGTCGCTGCTGCAGTCGGTCAGGCCGTGGGTCTGTCCACACCACCGGCCACCTTCGCTCCCGGCGGCCAGACCCCATCGACTACGCGATCCTGCTGACCGTGTTCAGTCTCTGCCTGATCCTGGCCAGGGAAGCAGCCGACTCCCTCTGGGCCTCAGTCGGGGCGCACCTGACCTTTCTCACCGTCAACCGCCTCATCTTTCCCGGCAGTGTCAACACCGGCGTCACCACCACGGTCGAGCCCGGAACTGAGCTGCTGGTGCTCGGGTACCTCCTCGCTGCCTGCGCCGTCTTCGCCGCTATCCGTCGCAGTCGGGTCCGGCGCAGCCCGACCTGGCAGGAGGCTGCGTGACCGACGACAGCCTCGCCGCTCGCAGTATCCAGGTCGACGTCTCCGCACCCGCTACGCGGCGCCGCGGGCGATGCCGATCAGGTCACGGATGGGCCCGGCGGGTGGGTGCGGCGGGCCGCTCCAGAGGGCTCGGAAGTGTCGGGTCAGGTCGAGGCCGGGGGTGGTGATGATCTGCAGCTGCCCGGTGTCGAGGTCTTGACCGATCATGCGTCGGCTGAGGAAGCCTGGCTGCCCGCCGGCACGGATGGTTTCGCGGACGGCAGTCGAGGTCTTCAGCTCGACGTCGGGTTCGACCGCGATGAGGTCGTGCACGGCCAGAGCCTGGTCGACGACCTGCCGGGTTCCGGAACCAGGATCCCGGCTGGTGAGGGGCAGCGCGGCCACCTGGGCCGGCCGTAGGCTACGGCGCCGCGCGTACGGGTGGTCGGGGGCGACGACGAGGACCAGCTCGTCGCTGCCGAGAGCCACCGATCGCAGGTCGGCGGGGACGTCGGTCCCCTCGATGAATCCGAGGTGCGCCGAGCCGTCGCGAACGGCGACGATGACCTGACTGCTGTTCGCCGCGGTCAGCGCGACCGAGGTGACGGTCCCGGTCCGGCGTTGGCGGCCGCGGAGCCGGACGAGCCAGCCGGGGAGCAGGAACTCGGCGACGGTCATCGAAGCGAACACCACGAGTTCCCGGTCTCGGTCAGCACGGAGCGCTTCGACCGCGGATGTGAGCTCGTCGCTCACCTGCAGCAGTCGGTCGGCCCACTCGACCACGACCCGCCCCGCCGGGGTCAGCTCCGACCCGCGGGCGGCTCGGTGGAGGAGCTGCACCCGCAGGTCTCGCTCCAGGCCGCGGAGCCGGGCCGACGCGGCCTGCTGGGTGATGCCGTGCAGCCGTCCCGCGGCTCCGATGCTGCCGCCTCGGGCGACATCGACCAGCAGCGCCAGCGCCGCCAGATCCGGCCACGCGGGCGCCACCTCGGATGACGGTCCAGCCATGGTCGCAGACTAGTGGCGGGTCGCCACTAGCCCGAGCCACAACCTGTGCTTGTGCATCCCTCCTTCCTGAAGGTCTACTGCACATCGGTCGGTCAGGGCAGAGTCGAGTCATGACCATCACCACCGACCGTCCTGTGGGGGACCTGGTCGATCCGAACCGGGCTCGACCGCGGGGCTTCCTCGCCGCGTTGGAGGGACGCCCGG
The DNA here is from genome assembly GCA_036524985.1 of Microlunatus sp. GTDB lineage: Bacteria > Actinomycetota > Actinomycetes > Propionibacteriales > Propionibacteriaceae > Microlunatus. The sequence continues at coordinate 23,438 of DATDBH010000135.1, forward strand.
CGCTGGGTCACATCGGCCCCAACTGGTACGCGTCGGTCATGGGCACCGGCATCGTCGCGAACGCCGCGGCCACGCTTCCGGTCCAGACTCCGGTGCTGCACGGTGTCGCGGTGAGCGTGTGGCTGTTGGCCACCGGCTTGTTGGTCCTCGTCACCGCCGCCACGATCACGCACTGGCGCCGCCACCCGGCCACGGCCCGCTCGCACCTCGACCACCCGGTGATGAGCCACTTCTACGGCGCCCCCGCGATGGCGCTGCTCACCGTCGGGGCCGGCGCCGTCCTGCTCGGCCGGCCCATCCTGGGCGCGGCTGCGGTGCCCGTCGACGCCGTCCTGTGGAGCGCCGGAACGCTGCTCGGACTGTGGACCGCCGTGACCGTCTCGGTGAGGGCATTCACCAGCCACCGCAATGAGCCCGACGCCGCGTTCGGGGGCTGGCTGATGCCCGTCGTCCCGCCCATGGTCAGTGCCGCCACCGGCGCCCTGCTCATCCCTCACCTGCCTGCCGGCGAGGCGCAGACCACGATGCTGTTCGGCTGCTACGCGCTCTTCGGGATGAGCCTGTTCGCCGGCATGATCATCATCACCCTCCTCTGGAACCGGCTCGTCCAGCACAAGATCGGCCCCGCACCGATGGTTCCGACGCTGTGGATCGCGCTCGGCGTGCTCGGTCAGAGCGTCACAGCCGCCCACAACCTCGGCCAGCAGGCCGCGAACATCCTGCCCGCACCGTACGGTCCCGTGTTCGACGCGGTCGGTCTCGCCTTCGGCCTCCCCGTCTGGGGATTCGCTCTGCTCTGGCTCGGCATCGCCGCCACCATCACCTGGCGTGTGGCCCGCGACACTCACACCGGACTGCCGTTCACCCTGACCTGGTGGTCGTTCACCTTCCCCCTCGGCACCGTCGTGACCGGGACCTCCGGACTGGCCGCGACCACCGGACTCTGGCTGTTCGCGATCGTCGCCGTGATCCTCTACGCCGGCTTGGTCGTCGCCTGGGTCACCGTCACCGTCCGCACCGCCCGCGGCGCCTGGCGTGGCGACCTCCTCCTCTCACCTGCATCTGCTGGCCAGCAAGGACAGCTGCTCCGGAACCGAGCGATTGCTGACCGGTCGCAGTGCCCCGAGCCGCGATCGGGTCCTGGTCCTGGTCCGCGATGGTGACGGCGACCGCCACCCGCTACCCCCACAAGCAAGCGCGGCTGGACAAGAGGCCGATGGCCGATGGCGGGGGGTCCTTGCTGTCACCCCCCGGGCGGGGGAACTGGTGGGGGTCCAGGGATGCAGACGTACGAGGTCACGCGTGCGATCGATGCGGCGACCGAGGTCGCCGCATCACTCGGCCTGCCGGCCACCCACGCAACCGTTCTCCACAACTCGAACAAGCTGACGCTGCGACTGACGCCGGGCGATGTCGTCGCCCGAGTCACGCATGGGGAGCAGGACCATGCTCGGCTCGAGGTGGATCGCGCTCAACGGCTCACCTCTGCAGGGATGTCCGGTAGGCGTCGTGGAGCCTCGCGTGGGTCCGTTCGTGCACGTGCGGGCGGTTCCGCCGTGACGCTGTGGACCTCCTACGAGCCCGTGACGCTTCAGGTCCCACCCATCGACTACGCCACAGCTCTGGAGCGGCTGCACATGGGTATGCGCACGGTTGAACTCGTGAGTCCCCGGTTCACGGATCGACTGGCGGACGCCGAACAGGTCGCTGACAACCTTGATCTTTTCACCGGAGCTCGCCGACGCAGACCGGGAGCTACTGAGCAGCAGGCTGCGGAGCCTGCGACGAGCGATCGGGAACCACAGGGCGGAGGAGCAGCTGTTTCATGGCGAACCGCATCCAGGCAACGTTCTCAGCACGACCAGCGGCCCCTTGTTCATCGACTTCGAGACGAGCTGCCATGGACCCGTCGAGTTCGACCTGGCCCACGTTCCCGAGGACGTGTGCGAGCACTATCCAGGGCTGAACCAGGAGCTCCTGACGTCGCTGCGCGACGGGCCGCCCTGGCCAACACTCGACACGATGGCCCGACGACTCTCTCACTGATCACCAGCCGAAGTCCACAGAGCCGGCGCTCGAGGCGAGCACGCTGTCCCGCAAGGCGTCCCTCTGGCCGCTGGCGCACCACGATGCGCCAGGACCCTGGGCCTCTCAGGACTCGAAGATCTCCCTGGTCACGTACGACCGGTAGGACTCCCCGACGACCCGTTCGAGCGCCAGCCCGGCCAGTACAAAGCTCACGTTGCAGTATCGGGCCGGGACCCCGGGCTTCGCCAACGCCGGCTCATGGGCGAACTGAGGAAGGAAGTCGGCGGTCCTCCATGATCGCGTAGCACGGCGTGTCCACGACCAGGTCGGCGTAGACCTCGCCGGCTTCTTCGTCGGCATCATCGGCGATCCCGCTGGTATGGGTGAGAAGGTGCCGCAGCGTGATGGCCTCGGGATCATCGTCCCCGACAGGTCGATGTAGCGGTGGATCGAGACGTCCAGGTCGAGGCGGCCGGCACCGACCTGCTGCAGCACGGCCACGCTGGTGAACAGCTTGGTGATCGATGCCGTGTCGAAGCGGGTGTCGACGGTGTTGGGAATCTGCCAGCGATGAGTCGCATACCCCCACGCCTCGCTGACAACGACGTCCCCGGGGTGACGGACCACGACGACGTTGGTGAAGCCCGACGCGCTGATCACCGCGTCCAACCCCGTCGATGTCCATCAGCTCAGTCGCTGGACGACGTGCCGACATCGACCGTATTCGACATGCAGCCACCTCTCAGACGGGTGAGACGAACCGATGGCTTCCGGTCGGCGCGATGGTGCCAGCCGGCCAGCTCGCACTGCTCTCGGCTGGCTTCAGCGACTGAGGGTTCAGAGGGCCGGGATGAGGATCTTGGCGAGCTCGTTGGCCGGCAGCTCCCCCTTCGGGGAGGCCGTCAGATTGGCCAGGACGACGAGAGTGTTCTTGGTGATCGGATCGTGTCCCATGAAGCTCTGGAAGCCGGGCAGTGTGCCGTCGTGGCCGTACATCGGGCCCAGCTTGGCGAGGGCGAGACCGTACTCGGCGGTGTTCGGTAGACCGGTGGGGCCGACGCTGTTGATGCGCTGTTGCTGGAGGCCGGTGCTCAGGAACCCCCCGCCGACCATGGCCTCGACGTAGGAGACGAGGTCGTTCGCGGTCGCGACGACTCCGCCTGCGGCCCACGTCCACGAGGGGTTCATGGTCGTGTAGTCGCCGGGCAGGAGCTCGCCGGCGTAGGCACGCCGCTGTTCCTCGGGCGACAGCACGTTGGTGTGCATGGTGGACACGTTGGTGCCGAACATGTAGCCGCGCGGGTGTGGCCCGGGAAGGGAGGCGTCGGGCGCCTGGGGGAGGACGGTGTCGATCATGTTGGCGATGGTGAAGATGGTCCGTTGGAAGATCTCTTGGAGGGGCGCGCCGAGCTCGTGCTCCAAGACGAGGCCGGCGAGGCAGGTGTTGGTGTTGCAGTAGAAGAAGGTGCCGCCGGGTTGGCCGGTCGAGTCGCCGGCCAGCCCGAGCTCGGCGAGCTGGGCGGCGGCGTACCAGCGGTCGGGATAGTCGTCCTGCTGCTGGTTGAGCCACAGCAGGTCGCTGTAGTTGTCGAGACCGCTGCGCATCTCGAGCAGGTTCTGGATGGAGATGTGGCGGAGCTTGTCGTCGTGCAGTCCCGGCAGCCGGAAGGCGACGCTGTCGGTGAGGGCGAGGCGCTCGTTGTCGACGAGCTGGAGGATGGCGGTGCCTGTCATCGTCTTCGTGTTGGATCCGACGCGGAAGTGGTCTGCAGGGGTGACGGCTTCGGTCCTCTTCAGGTCTCTGAAGCCGAAGCCGCGGATCTGGAGTCCGTGGGCCGGTGTGTTGATGGCGACGACCGCACCCGGAGTCAGCGTGCGCTGCAGTTCCGGTTCGACCAGGTCGAAGGCTGGGTATCCGTAGCTCATGGGGCTTCCTTCCGCCGGTTCGGCCGGTAGCGGCCGTACCGGCATCCTCACGGGGAGACCGCGCGGAAGGCAAGGTCGGCGTGCTCATCCGGTGACCTTGTCGGCGAGTCCAGTCCAGATCTCTGGATGGCCGAGGCTGCGGGCGGTCCACTGTGGTCCGGTGGCCGCCAAACCGTCCTGCCTACTGGGAAGAACGGTGATCCAGTCCTCGCTGCCGACGATGAGCTGATCGAGGTCGCTGCGCCCGAGCCGAGCAGCGGTCAGCTGCCGACGCCAGGAGACGTCGATGCCGAGGGCCTCGCTGGTGACGGCTTTGGTGATGGCCTGGTTGCCGCTTGCCGTGAGCCCGGCGGGGCTTCCGTAGAGGACGTTGAGTCCGCCGCCTTCCTCATCGGAGTCGGTGGTCAGCTCGCCGGGGACCCGGATGACAAGATCATCGAATTGCCGGCCGGCGGTGTCGCGGCCGAAGCTGCCGGCGGTCAGGGCCCAGCCGAAGGTGTCCTCGGTCTCCGGGGAGCCATGGATGCCGGGCGAGGCCTGACTCCACACCTGGGTTCGGTCGGTGCGCAGTCCACTGGGGGAGCTGTACAGGACATGCACCAGTCCGCTGTGGTCGCCGGCGAAGGGGGCTCCGACGGCAAGATCATCAGTAGGCCCGCCGGTGAAGCGGCCGGCGGCGAGGGAGAAGCTGAACGCTGCTGACTGGACTTCCTCTCCGTCGACACCGAGGTCGGGCTGGGTGAAGTACTGGCTGTCTCGAGCGGTGAGTCCGTCGGGCGACCCGTTGAGGATGTGGACCGCACCGCTGCTGAGCGAGTTGCCGGGCGACTCGACGTACACACCGACGGCGAGATCGGCGTAGGCACTGTCGCGAAACTGGCCCGTCACCACCGTCAACCCGAAGGCGTCGTACTGCTCGGGAGTCTCGGTGATGCCGGGTGAGGCTTGGCTCCAGATCTGATCGTTGCGCGACGACAGCCCTTGAGGGGAGCCGTAGATGACGTTGACGGCGCCGCTGTCGTGGTTCTCGCCGTGCACCCCGATGGCGAGGTCGTCCTCTGGCCCGTGACCGAGATCCGCCGCCGCCAGGGAACTGCCGAACCCGTCGTTCGGTTCGGCGTTCCCGCTGATGTCGGGGCTGTTCTGGGTCCATCGCTGACTCCGCGCAGCGGTCAGCCCGGTGGGGGAGCCGTAGAGGATCCGGACGAGCCCGGCCGACTCCCGCGAGTCGACGGGCTCCTCGTTGGCACCGATGGCGAGATCGCTGTAGCCGTCGCCGTCGAAGTCGCCCACTCCGAGGGCGCTGCCGAAGCTCGGGTGGGGCCGCTGGACGAACTCCGTCTCTGACCAGGACTGCACCCTGCTCGGCGCCACCGTCTCAGAGCCGTAGACGACCAACACCACCCCGTCGTCGGCGAGGTCCTCGACCTCCGCCCAGCCGCCGCCGAAGGCAAGGTCCGCAAAGCCGTCCCCGTCGAAGTCGGCGTCGCGTTCACTCACGGTCGTTGGCGCTGGAGTTGCTGCCGTCGCGGCGACCGTCGGTTCCGGCGAGGACAGTCGATCAGCGTCCTCGCAGCCGGACACCAGGAGCGAGCCCAGCACCGCGACCGCACCCAGAACTCGAGTCGGGAACGACACTCTCCGGTGACGACGTCGTTGCACGCCTGCACCCCAGTTTCGTCAGAAGCGCTCGCCTCACCGTACTGCGTGGGCGGACACCGTGCGGTCAGGGGATTCTCATGACCTCTCGATGCGCACGCAACCGAACCGGTGCCTGAGGCGTATAACGGGTGCAGGTCTGTCGGCGGGACAGGCTCGCACGCTGCCAGGAGGGTGCCATGGCCACCACAGCGGTACGGGTTTCGCGGTGGCTCGGCTTCACCAGCGAGCTCTTGCTGGCAGAGTCGTTGGTCGAGCTGCCGCATGAGCGGGTCTTCGACCAGCTGGCGGCGACGTTCGGGGTCGAGGGGATGGCGTACAACTGGTCCGATGCGGACCGCGGGCCGGGCATGATCACTCAGCCGGTCGGTGTCCTGGAGCCGCTCGCTCATCTGATCGACGCATGGCAGCTGGAAGAGCTGGTGCAGCGGCATCCCCTTGCCTGCTGGTATCTCACGTCGGGCGATATCCGGCCGACAACGTCGGCGCGGGTGCCGACCTCGGTGGTCTCGGCCCAGCGACGCGAGCCGGTGATGTCCGGACTCCGGCAGATCGGGCTGGAACAGCAGCTCTCGATCTGCTTCCGGCTTGGCCCGCAGAGCTACGACACCTACGTGCTCGGTCGGCACGGCTCGGACTTCTCAGACGACGATCTGATGGTGGCGACCCTGGTGCAGCGGGTGCTGATCGGGCTGGACCGCCATCTCGCCGTGGTCGGTGAGCTCCGTCGACGAGGCCGCCCTCCGGTGTCCGACCTCGGGTTGACCCTGCAGGAGCGAGTGATTCTCGCTCGGTTGGCAGCCGGCGACTCCACCCGGCTGATCGCCCATCGACTGCAGTGCTCCCCTCGCACCGTGCACAAGCACCTCGAGCACGCCTACCGCAAGCTCGGGGTGCGAGATCGGCTCAATGCGGCGCGGGTCGCCCGTGACCGGGGTCTGGTCTAGGGACCAGGCACGAGGACGTACGCAGTTCTACGTAGCGTGGCGCGTGCCGCGGTTATCGCTGGGAGGGCTGCCAGGCTGAGGTCGACGCGGAGGGAGATCCCATGGGCTCACGGCAGCGGTCGCAGGTGATGCGGCTGTGTGCTGCCGTCATGGTGGCAGCCGTCGGGTCTGCTGGGAGCGCACTCGTCGTCGATGACCGCCTGGCAGGCGTTGCTCGCGCCGATCCGGCTGGAGCGGACTGGTTGCCGAACGTCGGGGTGACCGCGCCGATGGTACGGCAGCCGCCAGGACGTCAGGGCGAGGCGGACCTGAACGGAGATGGCTACTCCGACCTGGTCGTGGGCGGCTCGGTTGACCGCCCCGACGCCGACGCGATGAGCTGGGGAGTCTCGGTGATCTACGGTGGGCCCGATGGGCTGGCTCGACCGGGTAACCAACTCTGGCAGGACAGCACCTTCAGTTCTGGTCCGCCCACTCGAGGCACGGTGAGCGCACTCGTGACCGGTGATTTCGACGGCGATGGTTGCGATGATCTTGCTGTCGGCACCGACCAGGCGCAGCTCGGCGATGACGACGAGATCCTGGTCGGCGAGGTGCGAGTCATCTACGGCTCCAGACAAGGGCTGACCAAGACCGGCAGCCAAGTGTGGTTGCCGTCAGTGGTCGATGGTGTACCGCCGGACGGCGAGGACGGCTTCTTCGGCTCGGCGTTGGCGGCAGCCGATTTCGGACGTAGCCGTGCGGATGATCTCGCGATCGGCTCCAGTGACTGGGGCAACGGTCGTGGCTCGGTGACCCTGCTGTACGGATCATCGACGGGGTTGACCAGCTCGGGCGCGCAGACCTGGACGCAGGACAGCCCCGGTGTTCCCGGCAAGGCGGTTGGCGCGTCCGGCGCCACCGGGATCGGCGATCAGTTCGGGGCGGCCCTCGCTGCCGGGTCGCTCACCGGGGGCCGCTATGCCGCACTGGCCATCGGCGTGCCCGACGACGGAATGACCAGGCGCCGCGACGGCCCGGGATCGGTCAACGTGCTGTACGGGTCGTCGAGCGGACTGACTGCACGCGGTGCGGACCACTGGTCTCCAGCCAGCCCCGGCGTCAAGGGCAGGTCGGTGGAGGGTGGCGCCTTCGGCGGCAGTGTGACGATCGGCCACTTTGCCGGACGTGCCGCCGCCGACCTGGTGGTGACCAGCCGCGACGCGCAGTACGACGGCCGGATCACCGTTCTCCGTGGCGGCAAGCACGGCTTGACCTCCAGGGGTGACCAGCTGTGGACGACCCGTTCGTTGTGCCGTACCGACCGGAAGTTCTTCGACAGCCAGTTCGCCTGGTCCTTGACTGTTGGTGACTTCGGACACGACTCCAGCAGCAAGGAGTTCGACGACTTGGTGGTCGGTGGATCGGGCTACCTCGGCAAGGAGGACGCCAACCCCTGGGGGCAGCGCTGGTGCTGTACGGCTCCGCGAGAGGTCTGAGCCTGCGGCACCGTCAGATCTGGCGATGGGACAGCCCTGGCGTGACAGGAAGTGTGACGGGAGACGATGGCGACGCCTACGCCGACACCGTGACCGCAGGCAACTTCGGCCGAAGCCGCTACGACGACCTCGCCGTCGCCGACTTCGCGGCAGGGGCCGGTCGAGACGGCAACGGTGCTGTCAGCGTGCTCTACGGGACGTCGAGCGGGTTGACCGCGAAGGGTGATCAACGGTGGACCGTCACTCGGTTGGGGCGTAGCTCGCCACGACTCTGGGCCGAGCGTCTGGTCGACAGGTGAGCTGCTCGGCGCAGAGTCGCGACGGGCGGCATCAGGGCCGTTGGCACGGCTCGCCTTCGACGCCAGGTCACTTCCGCGCCGGTGTGGGCCGGCGTGACGAAGGACTCGGGTCCCAGTCGATCCTCGGCACGGACGGCGTAGGTACGACGGGCCGACCATGATCACTGTCACCGGGTTGCCCCGTAGCCGAGGGCGACGGAGCGCTCTGCACCCGTGCGGGTGACGGTGAAGCGCGCCCGCACCGTGGCCGCGCCGAGCAGGAGCCAGGTGAGACCCCAGCCGGCGATCACGTGATAGTTCGCTCCGGCCGGACCAGCGGATGTCGGCACGATGACCGCCACTGCGTACAGACCCACCATCAAGACGGCGACGCTGAGGAGGCGGTCGAGGCCAGCCTTGAGGCAACCCGCCCCAGCCAGGATGAGGCCGACGCCGGCGAGGGGTGCGGAGGTGGCAATCAGCACGACCGGGATCGCCCCCACCGCTTGGGTCACCACCTCGGCGGCAATCAACAGTCCCAGACCGATGCAGGACACGACGAAGCCGGCCCGTCCCAGGTGTCCGAGGCGCGACCACAGGAAGTGCGTGAGAACAAGGAGCGACATCAGCATGGCCACGTGCCAGGTCGCAGCCACCAGGTTCGCAAACGTGAAGCCGGGTTCGCCGGGATACACCCGGTCCAGCGCGTACACCGTGTCACCGACGAACTGCATCGCCCCGGACACGATGAGCGCTGTCCCAGCGCCGATGAGCAGCGGTGACGCTGACCGCGGGTCCCCACCGGTCAGACGAGGGTTCATGACAACTCCGATCTTCGCCAGCTTCGGGCGCACCATGCAGGATGGTGTGCGCGACCACATCCCTGAATGGCACATCGCCGTCGCCGGCTTGGCCGACCTCTGCGTCTGGCTCGGCGACGCAGCCTCTGCGGCGCAGCTCTACCGGCAGCTCGCCCCCTGCGCTGGACTTCAGGCCATGCTCGCTCATACACC
>DATDBH010000136.1:0-38153 GCA_036524985.1 Microlunatus sp.
ACCACCGCACCCTCGAGATCCGCACCCCACAAGGACACCGCGGCCGCCGACCGGGTGGTGCCCCACTGCGTGGCCAGCTCGGTGACCCGCGGATCGTGCAGCAGGCAGCGGACCTGGTTGCCGGCCGGCAGCCGGCGCCGGGTCACCCCCGAGGCGATCATCTCCGCGTCGGTGAAGATCGGTGCACCGGCCCGCAGCGCGCTCTGGGCCGAGGAGACCAGCAGCGGATGGGCTTCGACGTCTCTGACCAGCCCGGTGTCGCCGCTGGCGTGGATCATCCGGACCACGACCTTCTCCGCATCCGCGGGCACCTGCGACAGATCGGCTTCCGCGCGGATGGTCGCGAAGGAGGCACGGTAGATCGCCGCGGGGTCGTCCAGGTAGTCGTACCGACGGGTCGGGCGCCTCACCGCCCACCTCCGACCGCACGGAGGGCCCCGGCGAGCGTGGGGGCGACCAGGTCGACGTGGCCGCCGGTCGGCGCTCCGCAACGCCGTTCGCAGCCGGACACGTGGGTCCGCGGCACGCGGCCACCGGCGGAGACCAGCGCCGTGGCGATCTCGGTCGTGTCGATCCGGGCCCGCGTGCAGAAGGGCCCGCCGACACAGGCGCTGACCTGCGCCCAGGCCGTGTCGTCGTCGATCACCAAGCCGCCGGCCCCGAGGTCGGCGAGTCGTCCCCCGGCTCCCGGGAGCACCAGGCCCCGCCACGGGGTGATCACCACCTGACCTCCGGCCACCACGTCCTCGACCAGGCGAGCCTGCTCCAGCGTCAACCGGGCCAAGGGCACCGACACCGAGGCGACGGAGCCGATCCGCCCCAGCGGCGTCGCCGCGGAGTCCCGGACGGGTGTGATCGGATCCAGCCCGAGTGAGTCCATCCATGCGGGCAGCTCAGCCACGCGCCAGGCCCCGGTGTCCGCCCGCGCCGTCGCGAAGTCCAGGGCCAGGTGCAGCAGGGTCGGCACCACGTCCGCGGTCCGTACCGGCAGCCCGCGCTCGGCGGAGCCCACCAGGACGAGCCCGCCGTCGGGTCCTCCTGCCTGGTAGCCGAGGTCGAAGGTCAGGTCGACCACGTCGCCGCGACCGTCGTCGAGCACGAACAGGAACCGGCCCGGCAGCTCGGCCAAGGCCGCTTCGGCCACCAGCCCGGCGTCGAGAGCGACGGTGAGCGGACCCACATCAGCCCGACCGCCGGAGACCCCGGTCAATGGTGAGGCGACGATGTTGCGGACCCGCTCGTGGCTGAGGGCGGGGAGCACCCCGGCCGCGGCCACGGCGTCGACGAAGGCGGCCGGCAGCGGATCGGGCAGCCCGCGCAGCTGCACCCCGGCCCGCGAGGTCAGCTGCAGGATGCCGTTGCCGTACGCGGCCGCCAGCTCGCCCAGCCGCCGCAGGGCGCCGGCGGAGATCCGGCCGCCGGGCAGGCGGAGCCGCACCATGGCGCCGTCCTCGGCCCGGTGGGGCCGGAGGACGCCGGGACACGCGTCGGCTGCTCGCACCTGGACATCCTAAGGAGCAGTTCGAGCTGCATCGTCCCGTGGGAATCAGGGTGGTACGGCTCGGGTGGCCCGGCTGGAGCGAAGCGGTGCCGACGTGGCGATGAGGTGTCGCCGGATCGGTGTCCGCTCGCGACGAGGTCCTGTCCCGACGGCCACGAGCAGCTACCGGCAGCGCGGCCCGCTGGAGCCGGGACGGCGTCGGAGAGCTTATTCTGCAAGGTCTGAGTCCGCCCAGGCCGATGAGCTCTCGGCGGCTGGCGAGTCGACACCACATCCGAGGCAGAGGAGACCCGCCCTGTTCGATCTAGGACCAGTGCTGGTACGAGTGCCCGACACCTGCTGATCTGCGGCATAGGCTCAGTGTCCGACACCGAACCGATCCAGATCATAAAACGACAGGAGATGCTGGATTCTGAAAAACTGCCACGCCAGGGGTTCTCGGCCGCGTGAGGCACGCCCGAGCACGTGATCGAGTGGCAGATTTTCAGAAACCTGCGGCTCCCGCCTGCTGCCAGAAACATCCGTGCCGTTGCGCACATCGCCATGGGCTTGCCCGCCAGGCCGTCCGTCGTACCAACCCGTCGAGTTGCTCGGTCTTGTCCGACTGCGGGTGGACGTCAGTCACCGCTCAGGGGCCCCCGGTCCGAGGGCGGCCGTTCGAACGCGTAGAGACGCCGATGAACGACGGGCCCGGACACCGGAGGGCCGCCGACGAGAAGGCTGGACATCGAGCGGTCGTCCGGAACCCGTGCGAAGCAATTCGGACGGGTGATCGCTGCCCGTAGAATCGTCCGGGTCATGAACAGCTCGAGACCGCCCGATCGTCCCCGAAGTCCCCGGCCCGCGCATCCGGACGTGACGCCACGTCCGCCGGAGCCGAAGCGGGCCACCACCCCGACCGCTGGGTGCCTCCGTGGGGATTGATCTCCTCTGGGTCCTGGTCGGTCTGATCCTCACCGTCGGCACCGGCTTCTTCGTCGCCTCCGAGTTCGCCCTGGTCAACCTGGACCGCAACGATCTCGAGGGCCGTCAGGCGCGCGGTGAGGCCGGCCTCGGGATGACCATCAACGCTCTCAAGATCACCTCGACCCATCTGTCCGGGGCGCAGCTGGGCATCACGTTGACCACACTGCTCACCGGATACACCATGGAGCCGGCGATCAGCCGGTTGCTCACCGGTCCGCTCACCGCCCTCGGTCTGCCCGAGGGCAGCATCCCGTGGATCGGCACCGTCGTCGGGGTCGCCGTCGCCACTCTGTTGTCCATGGTGCTGGGCGAGCTGGTCCCGAAGAACTTCGCTCTCGCGCTGCCGCTGGCCACCGCCAAGGTGGTGGTCCCGTTCCAGACGTTCTTCACCACCGTCTTCAAGCCGCTGATCCTGTTGTTCAACAACACCGCCAACGCGGTGATCAGGTCGATGGGCATCGAGCCGAAGGAGGAGCTCTCCGGGGCCCGGTCGGCCGAGGAGCTCAGCTCGCTGGTGCGTCGGTCGGCACTGGAGGGACTGCTCGACCAGGACCACGCGACGTTGCTCAGTCGGACGCTGCGGTTCTCCGATCACTCCGCGGAGGACGTCATGACACCGAGGGTCCGGATGACCAAGGTCCACCACGACGACACCGCCACCGAGATCGTCGCTCTCTCCCAGCGTTCCGGCTTCTCGCGCTTCCCGGTCATCGGCGACGACTCGGACGACATCCGTGGGGTCGTGCACGTGAAGCAGGCTTTCGCGTTGCCGGCGTCCGACCGTGACGGGGTGAGAGCCGAGGAGCTGGCCGTCCAACCGCTGTTCGTACCCCGCTCGATGGGTGCCGACACCTTGTTGGGTCTGTTGCGCCGGGGCGGGTTCCAGATCGCCATCGTGACCGACGAGTACGGCGGCACCGACGGGGTCGTGACCCTGGAGGACCTGGTCGAGGAGCTCGTCGGTGATCTTCGCGACGAGCACGACCGGACCAGGACCGGGACCATCCGGGACGGGCGCGCGGTGATCTTCGACGCCTCGCTGCGTCCGGACGAGCTGATCGAGCGGACAGGGATCAAGGTGCCGGTGGACGCCGAGTACGAGACGGTGGCCGGCTTCGTCACCGACGAGCTGGATCGGATCCCCGAGGTCGGGGACGAGGTCGAGGTCGACCACGGCATCCTCCGGGTCGAGCGGGTCGATGGCCACCGCGTCGACCGGCTGCGGTTCACCCCGATAGATGCCGAGCCCGGCGAGAGCGAGCACGACGTGATCATCGACGCGCTCCGGGGTGACGAACGGAAGGAGGCCGACCATGGGTGAGTACGCTCCCGGACTGATCGCCCTCTTCGTCCTGCTGGCCTTCAACGCCTTCTTCGTGGGTGCGGAGTTCGCCGTCATCTCGGCCCGTCGCTCGCAGATCGAGCCCCGCGCCGAGGCGGGCAGCAAAGCCGCCCAGACCTCGTTGTACGCCATGGAGCACGCCACCTTGATGCTGGCCACCAGCCAGCTGGGTATCACCATCTGCTCGCTGTTGATCTTGAACGTGTCCGAGCCGGCCATCCACCACTTGCTGGAGGTCCCGCTGGGCCTGACGCCCCTGACCGCCGACGTGATCAGCGTGCTCGCCTTCGTCATCGCCCTGGTGCTGGTGACCTTCCTGCACGTGGTGTTCGGCGAGATGGTGCCGAAGAACCTCTCGTTCTCGGTGCCGGACCGGGCCGTCCTGATGCTGGCACCCCCGCTCGTCTTCGTGTCCCGGCTGTTCCGCCCGATCATCTGGGCCCTCAACGCGATGGCCAACGGTGTCCTCCGCCTGGTCAAGGTCGAACCGAAGGACGAGGCGACCAGCACCTACACCCTGGATGAGGTCGCGGCCATCGTGGAGCAGTCGACCCGTGAGGGGGTGTTGACCGACACCACCGGCACACTGTCCAACGCGTTCGAGTTCACGGCCAAGAAGGTGCACGACGTGGAGGTGCCGATGGCCCAGATCGTCGCCCTGCCCTGCACCTCGACACCCGACCAAGTGCAGCTGGCGCTGGCCGAGCACGGCTACTCCCGCTACATCCTGCTCGATGCCGACGGTGAGCCGGCCGGCTACGTCCACCTCAAGGACGTGATGGACCTCTCCGTCGGCAGGGCCGCGAGCGAGCCGTTCCCCGCCAAACGGATCCGGCGGCTGACCGCCGTGCTACGAGACGCCGATCTGGAGGACGGCCTCGCCTCGATGCGGCGCAGCGGATCGCACGTCGCCCGGTCGGTCGACCGCGAGGGCCGCGTGACCGGGATCTTGTTCCTGGAGGACATCCTCGAGGAGCTGGTCGGTCAGGTCGACGACGCGACCAGCGCGTCCTGACCCCGCGGGCCACTCACGGATCGCAGAGCGCCTTCTTGACGTACGCAGCGGATTCCCGGTAGCCGAGGGCGACGTAGAAGTCCGCCGCCCGGCGGGTGGCCAGCGCCACGTACGCGGCGCCGGTCGTGCGCGCCCGGTCCTCGGCGGCCTCCATCAGCGCCCGGCCCACACCAGCACCACGCCGTTCCCCGTCGACCATCACCTCCTCGACCCAGAGCACCGGGCCACCGGCGTGGAAGGTGACGTGGCGTTGGCCGAGCAGGTAGCCGACGACGACACCGGCGTCGGCGGCCACCAACAGCACGACGGTGGGCTCGCCGACCAGTCCGGCGAAGATCGTCGCGTACGTGTCGTGGTCGACCACGTAGGAGGTGGCCAGGTCCCTGGCCAGTGGCCAGACGGCGTCGAGGTCCTCGGCAACCGCCGCCCGAACCGTGATCACGGCCGGTCGTCCCGAGGGATGACGATCTCGCGGAGCGGGTCGCCGCCGTCAACGAATAACCGGGCGTCCGGGGTCGTGACCGCCGCGATCTGTTGCAGAGCTCGGATCCCAGCTGCAGGGTGTCGTCCGTCGAGGGCACCGACCCGGATCGCGAAGACCAGGTCGTACGGTTCCTCACCATCTTCGAGGACGAGGTCCTCCGCCGCGACGCATCGCACCGTCATCCGCCCGGCGGCGATCTCCTCTGCTGACCCGTGGAGCGCCTGGGCAATCACGGTGGCCGAGCGATCGGTGGCCAGCACCTGCCCGGTGCGCAGTCGCCCGGCGACCGCGCGAGCGGCGACACCCGGTCCGCAGCCGATCTCCAGCACTCGGCTGGCCGGCCCCATCGGCAGAGCGTCGACGACCGCCCGCAGACGGGGGGAGATCCCGGTGGCCATGCGCAAACCCTAGGACAACCGTGGCAGCGGGGCCGGACCGCTCGACTCCCGCGGGATCAGGGTGTGCAGCGAGCTCGACTCGGGCTCCGGGGGTTGCTCACCGCGCACCAGGGCGAGCAGCTGCCGCATCGCCTGAGCGCCCTGTCGTTCGAGGTCGATGGTGACGGTGGACAGGGTCGGCGACGCGTAGCGACCGAGCTCCTCGTCGTCCCAGCCGAAGACGCTGACGTCGTCGGGCACCCGCCAGCCGCGCTCCAGGCAACCGCGGATGGCGCCCATGGCGACCTTGTCGTTGGCGGCGACGATCGCGGTCACGTCCGTGTCGGTGGACAGCCGGCCCACCGCGCGGTACGCGGTCTCGGCCTGCCAGTCACCGTCGATGACCTGGCCCCGCAGGCCCAGCTCGGCCACGGTGTCGAGGAAGGTCTGGCGGCGGTTCCGAGCGGAGGTGAAGCCGAGGTCACCGGTCAGGTGCAGCAGGCTGCGATGACCGAGATCGGCCAGGTGCCGGACGACGTCACCGCAGGCCCGGGCGTCGGCCAGTGCGCCGATGCCGCGCATGCTCTCGTCGTAGTCGGCGACGGTGACGACCGCGGTCGAGGAGTCGGCGCTCCCGTGCGGCCCCCAGGACGCCAGGGCCAGGATCCCCTCGAACTCGCCGGAGTCGGTCAGCTCGTCGGCCCGCTCGGACCGGGTCGCCGCGTCGCCCTCCAGGGCCACCAGATCCACCGCGTACCCGGCGTCGTGGGCCACGGTCGCGGCGGCGGTCAGCAGGCGCAACGGCAGGAACTGGATGGCAGCGGGGAGCACGATGGCGAGCCGGCCGGTCCGCCGGGTCCGCATCGAGCGGGCGATCCGGTTGGGTCGGTAGTTCAGCTCCGCGATGGCGGCCTCGACCCGGGCCAGCGTGGCCGGTTTCAGACCGCCGTTGTGGCGCAGGTAGCGCGACACGGTCTGGTGGGAGACGCCGGCGTGATCGGCCACCTCGTAGATGGTCGCCCGCTTGGTCGGCATGAGTCCTCCGGAAAGATCGGCCCAGACTGTTGACACGAATAGTGATCGATAACTATCGTAGCGGGTCAAACGAGAAAGTGATCGATCACTATTCGTGTCGACCCACTGTCGAACAGAGGATGGACCACCAGTGACCACCGGAGCAGACCCCAGCCGTACCCCTCGGTTCGCCGCCGTCGGGCTGGATCATGCGCACGCCTTCGGGCAGATCGAGGGCCTGCTGGGCCAGGGCTGTGAGCTGGTCGGACTCAGTTCCGACGAGCCGGACGCGGCCGTCGCCCGGGCCGCCCGGACGCGCTGGCCCGACGCTCCCTGGGTCGCCGACGGCAGCGTGCTGCTCCGGGATCCCACCATCGACCTGATCGTGACCGCGGCGGTGCCCGATCGGCGCGGTCCGATCGCCGTCGAGGCGCTCCGTCACGGCAAGGACGTGGTGGCCGACAAGCCGGGCTGCGTCAGCCTTGACCAGCTGGCCGACGTCGAGCGGGCGGTGGCCGAGACCGGCCGGTTCTGGTCGGTGACCTTCTCGGAGCGGTTCGAGGTGCGGTCTGCCGTCAAGGCCGGTGAGCTGGTCCGGTCCGGACGGATCGGACGGGTGGTCCAGACCCTGGGTCTGGGACCCCACCGGGAGGGGGACCGGGCACATCTGGCCGGAGGCGCGGGCCGACCCGACTGGTTCTACGACGCCGCCCGGACCGGGGGCATCCTGACCGACATCGCCAGCCACCAGATCGACCAGTTCCTCTGGTTCACCGGGTCCGACACCGCCGAGGTCGTGTCCAGTGCCGTGGCCAACTACACCCACCCGGACTCGCCGGCGATGCAGGACTTCGGCGACGCCACGCTGCGCAGCGACCACGCACACGGCTACGTCCGCGTCGACTGGTACACCCCTCAGGGGCTGCCCGCCTGGGGCGACGGTCGACTGATCATCCTGGGCACCGAGGGCTACCTCGAGCTGCGCAAGTACGTCGACATCGCCGGCCGGCCCGGTCGCGACCACTTGTTCGTCGTCGACGGCACTGGAACCGAGTACGTCGACTGCTCCGACGTCGAGCTCGGCTACTACCCGGATCTGGTGCACGACGTCGTCCACCGGACCGAGACCGCGTGCCCGCAGGCGCACACCTTCGAGGTGATGCGGCTGGCCCTGCAGGCCCAGAGCGACGCCGTCCGCACCGGATTCACCCGATGACCCCCGGGCAGGACGTGACTCCCGGGCAGGACGCGGGTCGGCGGACCGGCCGCCTGCGGGTCGGCATCGTCGGCTGCGGTGGCATCGGCAACTCCCACGCGCGGGCCTTCGTGGCCAACCCCCGGGTCGAGCTGGTCGGCGTGGTCGACGTGATCGCCGAGCGGGCTCGGGCCTACGCCCGCGACTACGACACGACGGCGTACTCCTCGATCGCCGAGCTGGCCGATCAGCAGCCGGACCTGGTCTCGGTGGGCACCCCACCGGGTAGTCACGTGGGACCGACGCTGGAGCTGCTGGAGCGTGGTCGTTCGGTGCTGCTGGAGAAGCCGCCGACCGCCAACCTGGCGGACCTGGACACCTTGATCGCCGCGGACGAGGCGAGCCGAGGAACGGTCTACGGCGTCTTCCAGCACCGGCACGGCTCGGGCGCCCGCCGGGCCCACCAGCTGCTGCAGGCCGGCGCTCTCGGTCGGCCTCAGGTGGCCGTCTGCGAGACGCTCTGGTATCGCCCGGACAGCTACTTCCTGCCGGACTGGCGGGGGAACTGGGCCGGCGAGGGTGGCGGTCCGACCCTCGGGCACGGGATCCACCAGATCGACCTGCTCTTGCACCTGATGGGGCCGTGGACCTCGGTCCTGGCGCAGTCGTCCCGGCTCGCCCGTCCGGTCGAGTTCGAGGACGTGTCGCTGGCCATGGTCAGGTTCGCCAACGGCGCGGTCGGCACCGTCGTGACCAGTCTGCTGTCGCCCCGCGAGCTCAGTCGGATCCGGGTCGACACCACGACCGGGACGCTGGAGGTCGATCATCTGTACGGCTACCGCGACGCCGACTGGTCCTGGAGCCCTGCTCCGGACGCCTCGATGGCCGCCCGGAACGGGCGCGATCCCGGCGAGCGGACGACCGACGATCCGACCGCTCCGGCCGGTGACGTGTGGCGCGACAGCCGAACCGTCGACGTGCCCAGCAACCACGCCGCCCAGATCGACCGGCTGGTCGACGACCTGCTGGCCGGACGGCCGCACGAGACCACCCTGACCTCCGCACGTCCCACGATGGAGCTCGTCACCGCGCTGTACGCGTCTTCGCTGAGCGGCGAGACGGTGCACCGCCGCGATCTCGTCCCGGGACATCCCCACTACGCCCGGCTGGACGGTGGCCTCTCGGCCGATGCCGTCACCGCGCGGTTGTTCGGTTCCGACCCCCGCACCCCTACTCAGCAAGCGAAAGGCAGTTGATCATGAACACTCTCCACCGACCGCAGCGTGGCGGTCGCCGCCAACCCACCTGTCGGCTGCTGCTCGCGCCCCTGGTGGCCTTGGTCTGTCTGCTGGCGGCTGCTTGTGCGCCGGGCAGCGGGAACCAGGGATCGGCGGACGGCCCGGTGACGCTGCGCGTCTCGACCTGGGGAAACGACTCCCGCCTCCGGCTGACCCAGGAAGCCGTGGACGCGTTCAAGGCCGCGAATCCCGGCATCGACGTGGTGGTGGAGAACAGCGAGTGGAGCGCGTACTGGGACAAGCTCGCCACGTCCACCGCGGCCAACGACTCCCCGGACGTGATCCAGATGGATGAGGCGTACATCGCTGCCTACGGGACACGCGGTGCCCTGACCGATCTCGGCGGGCTGGGTGACGAGCTCGACCTGTCGGCCATGGATCCCAAGGTGCTGGACACCGGCATGGTGGACGGCACCCAGGTGGGGGCGCCGATCGGGGTGGCCAACTTCTCGATCGCCGTCAACCCGACGGTGCTGGAGAAGGCCGGGGTGGCGATGCCGGACGACAAGACCTGGACCTGGGACGACCTGGCCGCGACGTCGGCACAGGTCACCGAGAAGCTCGGTGACGATGGGATCTACGGCATCGACGGCTTCGGTGTCGGTGCTGCCGAGCTGGGCATCTGGGCACGCCAGAAGGGCGAGGAGGTCTGGCCGACGGATGGTGCGGGCGCCAGCCAGGCCACCGTGCAGAGCTACTTCGAGTACGCGAACAAGCTGATCTCCACGAAGGCGGCCCCGGCCGCGTCGCTGCAGGTCGAGAACGCCTCGGCTGCCCTCGACGCCTCCAGCTTCGCCACCAACAAGGCGGCGTTCCACCTGCTCTTCCACACCCAGATCTCCGCCTTCGCGGCGGCCAGCGGGAACGAGCTGAAGCTGCTCCGGATCCCCGCCCAGGCGAGTGGGGAATCACCGAAGATGGTGAACAAGGCCTCGATGTACTGGTCGATCGCCTCGCGCACCGAGCATCCCGAGGAGAGCGCCAAGCTGGTCGACTTCCTGCTCACGGACCCGGCGGCGACCAAGGTGCTGACCACGGAGCGCGGGATCCCAGCAATCCCTGCAGTGCAGCAGGAGATCGCCCCGCTGCTCGATCCGCAGGCCAAGATCGCCCTGGACTTCTCTCAGGCCGTGACCCCGGAGCTGGTGGCGCCACCTCAGGTCACACCGGCGAACGCATCCGGGTTCAGCACGGAGTTCACTGCGGCGGCCACCGAGGTGATCTTCGGTCGGACGAGTCCGTCCGAGGGCGCGACCAAGACGCTGGACATCATCGCCTCGATGAAGTGAGGGCGCCAGGATCGATCCTGGCGGCGATCACCAGCGCGATCGCCGCCAGGCCGACGACCACCACCACCGTGGCCGGCCAGCCGAAGGCGACCCAACCGAAGCCGGCCCCCCAACCGATGACGGCCGAACCGGTGTAGAGCGACACGTTGTAGAGCGCGGTGGCCTGGGCGCGCCCGACTCGAGCGTGGTGGCCGACCCAGGCCGAGGCCACCGCGTGGACCACGAAGGCTCCCGCGGTCAAGGCCGACAAGCCGATGATCACCGGGGCCAACCGGTCGCCGAGCGTGAGAAGGGTGCCGGTGATCATGGCCAGGGTCCCGGTGATCAGGACCCGGCGCCGGCCGAAGCGTGGCACCCAGCGACCGACCAGTCGAGACGAGACCGTGCCGGCGCCGTATGCGGCGAAGATCAAGGACGCGGCGATCACCGGAAGGCCGAAGGCCGGCCCCTCCAGGCGGAAGCCGAGGTAGTTGTAGATCGCCACCAGCCCACCCATGATCAGCAGCGGCTGGGCGTAGAGGGCGAGCAGGGTGCGATCCGACAGGCAGCGACGCACGTTGTCGGCCAGCGCGGACCAGTCCGTCTTCCGTTGCGGGACGAAGGATCGGGCCGGCGGCATCAGTCGGAGGAAGATCAGCGCAGCGCCCAGGCAGACGACCGCAACCACGGCCAGCGCGACCCGCCAACCGACCAGCTCGCTCAGCGGTCCGGCCATCAGCCGGCCGCTGGCTCCGCCGATGGTGGTGCCGGAGATGTAGGCCGCGGCCGCCGCCGCGGTGGAGCGAGGATGCACCTCGTCGTGCAGGTAGGTCATCGCCAGGGCCGGAAGACCGCCGAGGGAAACGCCCTCGAGGAACCGGACGACGAGCAGCGACTCGATCCCGGGACTCAGGGCGACCAGCAGCCCGGCCACGGCGGCGGTCGTGATCGCGATCTTCATCGCGCGCAACCGGCCGATCCGGTCGGCCAACCACGACCACGGCAGGACCGCGAGTGCGACACCCCAGGTGGCGAAGGACAGCGACAGCGCCGCCTGGGAGGCGTCGATCTGCAGATCGACGGCCAGGGAAGGCAGCAGACCCTGGGGTGCGTAGAGTTGGGCGAAGGTGGCGACGCCGGCCGCCCCGAGCCCGATGAGCATCCGTCGGTACGCCGGGGTGGCCGCCCGGTAGCCGTCCCACGGCGGGGCCGTGGTCGGGGCGTACGCGATGGCCGCATCTGTCACGTGGACGACGCTAGAAGTCGCCCACCCAGACCACAAATGCATGTTTCGGACATGATGTATACGATTCGCGTATGAAAGCAGTTGACCTGCAGCGGGTGCTGCGGCTGCTGCCGGTCTTCGTCGCCGTGGCCGAGACGGAGCAGGTGACGGTGGCTGCGTCGATCTTGCGGATGCCCCAACCGACGGTGAGCCGGGCGCTCGGCACGCTGGCCGAGCTCATCGGCACCCCGCTGGTCGAGCGGCAGGGACGGGGGATCGTCCTGACCGCGGCGGGTCGCGAGCTGCTGCCGTACGCGCGCGCCGGTCTGGAGATGGTCGCGGCCGGAGTGGCGATCGTCGCCCAGGACCAGGTGGTCGGTCAGGGTGAGGTGCCGATCGCCTTCCAGACCGTGCTGGGTGAGACGGTCGTGCCGGCCCTCATCCGGAGATTCAGGGAGCGGTATCCCGGTGTGCGGTTCGCGCTCACCCAGGGGTCCCGACAGCGCTGCCTGACCGAATTCGACCGTGGGTCCGCGGCCGTGGCCCTGGTCTCCTCACCTCCCCCGTCGGCCGATGTGGAGGTGATCGAGCTCTACGAGGAGCCGATGGTCCTGGCGGTCCCGCGCGGGCATCGCCTCGCCGCGGCGACCCGGATCACGGTTCCAGAGATCGCCGAGGAAGACCTGATCGTGCTCAAGAGCGGCTACGGGCTGCGCGACCTGATCGAGCTGCTGTTCGCCGACTCGGGACGGCAGCCACGCATCTCCTTCGAGGCCGACGACTCCCATACCGCGCGCGGACTGGTGTCGGCCGGACTCGGGGTGACGGTGGTGCCGTCCTATGTGCCGGATGCGGACACCGTCCAACTGCGGATCGACCACCCGAAGGCGCGGCGGACCATCGGTGCCGTCGCTCGTCGCGGCGTGCTCGTGCCGTCGGTCGGTGCGTTCCTGGACTTCCTGCGCGGGTCCGGACCGGTCATCTCGGCCGGAGCGCTCGGTCCGTACGCACGTCCCGCCGCGCCTCAGCCCTGACCGCTGACGAAGGCGTACGCCCGGTCGGCCCGGCCGCCGGCCGCACCGTCGAAAGGCAGCAGCACCCACTCCCGCATCGGGCGCTGGCCCGGCTTCGACAGCGGTGCCCCGAGTCCGGTGCCGATGAGCTGGTCCACTTCGTCGGCGCCGAGCTTGATCATCAGCCGGCCCTGGTGGGTGCACGCGAACACCCGGTTGTGTACCCGCAGCCCGTCGGCACCGAAGCCACGGCGGGTGCCGTCGGGCAGCTCGACGTCGTCGTGGTCGGCGAAGCGTTCCTTGAGTCGTGCGTAGCCGGCGACCGGGTCGGGTGTCCAGCTGGGATCACGTCCGAAGGCGGCCACCAAGCGCTCCGCCGTGGTGGCGTCCTCGGTGATCGGCACGGACGACGCGAACGGCCGGCGGTCGCTGAGGGCCCGATCGCCGACGGCGGCGAGCAGCTGTCGGGCCGACCCCTCGAGGGCGGTCGCCACCGGCTCGAGACCGAGGGTCGAGACACCGCCCGCCTTGGCCAGGTCCCAGCCGTGCAGGAAGTGCTCGACCGACCGGAGGATGATCACCTGGGTGCCTCCCAGTCGTCCGACGGGCACGTCGAAGGTGCCGGCTCGGATCGCGGGATCGTCGAACAGGGCCGCCAACCGGGTGCTCCACTTCCGGTAGTCGTCCGGCGAGGGTGGCGGCATATCGGGGTCGGGGGCCAGCCGGGTGGCCGGGGGCAGGCCCGAGTGACCGGTGAGCAGGCCGACGAAGAGCCGATCACCACCGACCAGGTGGCCCAGCAGCTGGGCGTAGTTCCACGCCGAGCACGGGGTCTCGCTCTCCGGCTCCGGCTCGGTGTCGACGACGACCGCCACTGCGTCGGTGACGGCGCGGAAGATCTGGCTCGGATCGGGCATACTTTGAAAATCTAAAGCAGAGAGTTGATCCCGTCAACCAAGTGGGCTCGTGGTCGGAGGTAGGTCGGATGTCGCGGTCGTACGGGCAGTTGTGCGGGCTGGCGCTGGCACTCGACGCGATCGGCGACCGCTGGTCCCTGTTGATCGTCCGCGAGCTGCTGGTCCGGCCGGAGGGTGCTCGCTACACCGACCTCCGGGACGGCCTGCCCGGGATCGCCACGAATCTCCTGGCCGATCGACTCCGGCAGCTCGAGGTCGTGGGCGTGCTGCATCGAGTGGAGCCACGACCACCGGTGGCGACCCCGATCTTCCGGCTGACCGAGCTGGGGCAGGGACTGCGCACGCCCGTCAGCACTCTCGCGGTCTGGGGCGGCGAGCAGGTGCCGATGGCGAGTGGGGACGACGACTTTCGCAGCCGATGGTTGATCATCCCCATCGAGGCCATGCTGCGCGACTCGACGCCGGACGCTCCGACCGTGATCATGGAGCTCGTCACCGGTGACGAACCGGTGATCATCGAGATCGGAGCCGGCGAGGTCCGGGCGCGTACGGTGTCGAGTCGGCCGGAAGTGCGCGTCCGCCCGTCCGACCTGATGATCTCCGGTCCGCCCAAGGCGATGCTGGGTGTGCTGTCGGGGAAGCTCCCACTGACCGCCGCGACCCGACTGGGTGTGGGGCTCGTCGGCGACGAGAGCGTGCTCACCCGGGTGGGGCTGTCGTCAGCGTGATCATGGTCGCGAGCCAGGGCGATCGGGCGAACTCACCCGAATGCCGCCAACTGGATGATGGTCGCCAACCTGGTGGCCAGTGGCGCGCCGGCCGGCACTTCCGGTCCGCCGGATGAGGGTGTTGGGCACGCGACTAGCGTGGTCCCAAGCGGTCGGATGGCTCCCCTGACGACCACGTCCGACCACGAGAGGAACACCATGACCATCATCGTCGTCGGAGCCGGCCTCGCCGGTGGCACGGCCGTCACCGAGCTCCGCGAGCAGGGGTATGAGGGCCGGCTGATCCTGATCGGGGCCGAGCCTCACCCGCCGTACGAGCGGCCGCCGCTCTCGAAGGGCTACCTGCTCGGCAACGACCCGATCGCCGACGCCTTCGTGCACGACGCGCGCTGGTACGCCGAGCACGAGGTCGACCTGAGGCTGGCCATCACGGCGACGGACCTGGATCTGACCAGGCGGGAGATCACGGCCGGTGGGGAGACGTTGGCGTATGACCGGCTGCTGCTCGCGACGGGCTCGACCCCCCGTCGATTCCGACTGGCCGAGGAGTCGGGTACGCCGACGGCTTACCTGCGCACCGTCGAGGACAGCGACCGGCTGAAGGTCGCGTTCGCCGCCGGAGCGAAGATCGCGGTCGTCGGCGCCGGCTGGATCGGGCTCGAGGTGACGGCGGCAGCCCGTGCGGCGGGGTGCGCGGTGACCGTCTACGAGCAGGCCGACCTCCCGCTGCTCGCGGTGCTCGGGCCCGAGGTCGCCCAGGTGTTCGCCGACTTGCACCGGGCCCATGGCGTCGATCTCCGGCTGGGTGCCCCGGTGACCGCCGCCGACCTGGAGGCCGCCGACCTGGTGGTGGTCGGCATCGGCGCCGCGCCCGCCACCGAGCTCGCCGAGGCAGCGGGGCTCGCCGTCGACAACGGGGTGCTGGTCGATGCACAGCTACGCACCTCCGACCCCGCCGTGTACGCGATCGGCGACATCGTCAACCATGATCATCCGGCACTCGGTCGGCGGGTCCGGGTCGAGCACTGGGAGACCGCGATCGAGCAGGGCAAGACGGCAGCACACAACCTGGCCGGCGGCGCGGAGGCGTACGAGCGGATGCCCTACTTCTTCACCGACCAGTACGACCTGGGGATGGAGTACGTCGGCAGTGTCGGCCCGGACGGCTACGACCGGGTGGACATCGACGGCGATCTCGGGAGCGCGTTCCGGGCGTACTGGGTGGCCGATGACACGGTCGTCGCCGCCCTGCACGTCAACGACTGGGACGCCTCCGACGCGATCCGGGAGAGCATCGGCACGACTCGCTGAACCCTCCCGAACCGAGCCGTCAGTCCTCGAAGCGCAACAGCACCTTGGACGATCGGGACGCGTCCTTGGCCATCGCGAAGGCATCCAGGGCGTCGGCCAGCGGATACTCGTGGGTGAGCACCGGGTCGACGACCAGGCTGCCATCGGCCAGCGCCGGGATCACCTCGTCGATCTCGTCGTTGAACCGGAAGGAGCCGACCAGCTCGAGCTCCCGGGTGATCGCCAGCGACAGGGGTACGGGCTGATCCCCGGTCGGCAGCAGCCCGACCATGACCACCCGGCCGCCGCGAGCGGTGCCACGGATGGCGCTCGCCAGCCCACGCGGGTTGCCGCTGGAGTCGATCGCCACATCCGCCTGCACGGCGGCGATCGCGTCGCCGTCGGTGGCGTGCAGGGTCCGAGTCGCGCCCAGCTCCCGGGCCACCGCCAGCGGATGATCATGGAGGTCGACGGCGACGATCTCCCGGGCCCCGGCGCGCCGGAGCACGGCGACGATCAGCGCACCGATCGGTCCGGCCCCGATCACCAGCACGCTCTTGCCGGTCACATCGCCCGCCCGGGACACGCCGTGCCAGGCCACCGCCGCGGGCTCGATGGCCGCCGCGGTCCGCAGCTCCAGGCCGTCCGGCAGTTCCCGCAGCATCCGGGACGGCAGGGTCGCGTAGCGGACGAAGGCGCCGTCGGTGTGCGGGAACCGGGCCGCCGAACCGAGATAGGTGCAGCCGGGCGACAGGTTCGGCCGATCCGCCGGGTAGCGCGTGACACCGTCGCCGCCGGGCGAGGCCGGGTGCACGGCGACCCGGGTGCCGACGCCCGGTC
The DNA here is from genome assembly GCA_036524985.1 of Microlunatus sp. Taxonomy (GTDB): domain Bacteria; phylum Actinomycetota; class Actinomycetes; order Propionibacteriales; family Propionibacteriaceae; genus Microlunatus. The sequence goes on from DATDBH010000136.1 coordinate 16,474, forward strand.
CGGTCCCGTCGATGGCCGCGGCGACGACGGTGCCGACCACCTCGTGACCGAGCACCATCGGCGCCCGGAGAACGGACTCACCCGCCGCGCCGTGGGTCCAGTAGTGCAGGTCGGATCCGCAGATCCCGCCGTACGCGATCTCGACGACGGTGTCCGAGGTGCTCGGCGGCCGCAGGGGCACGTCGTCGATCCGCAGGTCGCCGGCGGCGTGCGCGACCACGGCGGGGGAGGTGTCGGGCAGTCTCATCATCCTGGTCATACCACCGGGTTCTCGAGGGTGCCGATGCCGTCGACCACGATCCTGACGACGTCACCGGGCTGGACGGGCACTGCGGTGCCGGGCGCACCCGTCATGATCACGTCACCCGGCCCGAGCGGCACCCAGGAGGCCACGTAGGCCAGGCTCTCCGCGATGGTCGACGGCAGCTTGTGGGTGCCCGAGTCCGCGCGCAGCTCGTCGTTGACGAAGACCCGGATGGACGTCTGCTCGGGATCGGGCAGCGCGTCGACGACCCGCGGGCCGAGCGGGGTGTAGCCGACGCCGCCCTTGCCCTGGAAGATCAACTCGTCGTGGGCGTTGCGGTCCACGTTGGTCACGTCGTTGGCGATGGTGAAACCGGTCACGTAGTCGAAGGCGTTGTCCACGGTGAGGCCTGAGGTCTCCCGGCCGATGATCACCGCCAGCTCGCCCTCGACGTTGATCGTGCCGACATCGCGACGAGCCACGATCGGCTCGCCGTTCGCCACCATCGACCGCAACGACTTGTGCCAGGCCTGGATGGGCAGCGGATGCTCGTTGAGAGTCTTGTTGTGGGCTATCCCGATCAGCACCCGCGGCAGCACGTTCATGATCATCACACCACCGCCGTCATGCCGCCGTCGACGTAGATCGTCTGCCCGTTGACGAAGTCGGACGCGCTGGAGGCCAGGAACACCAGGGCCCCGACCAGCTCGTGCACCCGGCCCCACCGACCGGCCGGCGTTCGCTGGGCGACCCAGGCACTGAACTCGGCGTCATCGACCAGGGCCTGGGTCAGCTCGGTCGCGAAGTAGCCCGGCGCCAGGGCGTTGGCCTGGATGCCGTGCGGCCCGAGGTCGGCGCACATCCCCTGGGTCAGCATCACGATGCCGCCCTTGGTCGCGCTGTAGGGGGTGATGTTGGGCCGAGCCAGCCGGCTCTGCACCGAGCCGATGTTGATGATCTTGCCGCTGCCGCGACCGACCATGCCCCGGGCGACGCGCTGGCCGACCAGGAAGGCACTGGTCAGGTTGGTGGCCAGCAGATCGTGCCAGTCGGCCGCGGCGAACTCGGTGAACGGTGCGCGGCGTTGGATGCCCGCGTTGTTCACACAGATGTCCGGGGTGCCCCAGGTGTGCTCGATCCGACCGATGCCGGCCTCGACCGCCTCGGCGTCGGTGACGTCGAACGTCTCCACCAGCACCTCGCCGCCGGTGATCTCCCGCAGCCGGGCGGCTGACGCCTCGGCCACGGCCAGATCGCGGCCGTGCACCACGGTGCGCGCGCCGGCCTCCAGCAGTCCCTGCGCCAGCGCATAGCCGATCCCCCGGCTGGACCCGGTCACCAGCGCCGTGCGGCCGGTCAGGTCGAAGACACTCATCGACCCGCTCCGACCGGCTGCCGGTCGAGGGCGTCGCCGAGCTCGGTCAGGTCGCGACCCTTGGTCTCCGGGGTGATGAAGGTGGTGGCGAAGGTGATGGCGGCCAGCACGAACGCGTAGATGGCCAGCGGGACCCAGGAGCCGTCGAACTCCTTGATCAGGATGGCTCCGAGCACACCGGCCAGGCCGCCGGCGATGACCGCGCTGAACTCACGGGAGATGGCGACGCCGAGGTAGCGGTGCTTGTTGCCGAACATCTCCGGCAGCAACGCGCACTGGGCACCGAGCATGGTGTTCACGCCGAAGCCGATCGCGACCCCGATCACGACGATCACCAGCACCGGGTTGCCGAGCGAGATCAGGTACCAGCCCGGGAAGGCCAGCACGAGCATGACGATCGCACCGAACCGGTAGACCGGAACCCGGCCGAACCGGTCGGAGATGCGGCCGGCGAGCGGCACCGAGACCATGCCGATCAGGGAGGCCACTGCCACGGCGACCGGTCCGATCGACGGATTCACCATGACCGTCTTCGTGGCGTACGCCACGGCGAGGGAGTTGAACATGTACGACCCGCCGTTCTCGGCCATCCGCAGGCCGATACCGCGCAGGATGCTGCCGAGCGAGTTGCCGAAGATGTCCCGGAGGGGGTTCTCGGCGATCTGCTCGTGCTTCTCCAGCTGGACGAAGGTCGGGCTCTCCTTGAGCCGCAGGCGGATGAACAACGCGACCAGGATGAGTCCGATGGAGGCGAGGAACGGGATCCGCCAGGCCCAGCCCAGCAGGACCTCTTCGGGCAGGGTGCCGAGGAAGGCGAAGACGCCGGCCGCCAGCAGGGTCCCGGCCTGGATGCCGATGAACGGGAGCGCCGAGAAGAAGCCGCGGCTCTTCACCGGGGAGTACTCCGCCATCAGCACCGTGGCACCGGCCTGCTCCGCGCCCGCGCCGAAGCCCTGGCACAACCGCAGGAAGACCAGCAGGATCGGGGCCCAGATCCCGATGGTCTCGTACGTGGGCAGCACCCCGACCAGCGTGGACGCCCCGCCCATCAAGACGATGGTCACGACCAGCACCCACTTGCGACCGAGTCGGTCACCGATGGTGCCGAAGAACAGGCCGCCCAGCGGACGGGCCACGAAGCCGACCCCGAAGGTGGCGAAACTCGCGATCAGGGCGGTGGCCGGGTCGAGGTTGCTGAAGAACAGCGTGGGGAAGATCAGCGCCGAGGCCAGGCCGTACAACGCGAAGTCGAAGTACTCCAGGGCGCTCCCGGCCGTACTGGCCAAGGTGGCGCGACGCAGGTTGGCGGCGTACTCCGGATCATCGGATTCGCTCACGGGTGGGGCGAGGTGGTCAGCGGCCACGATCGTCATCTCCTTTGATTGGACGGTGTCAGGAGATTAACAGCATGCTGAACGGAGTTCAATAGGCTGAACGACTACGGCGTGGTGAGGGCCGCTCGATACAGCGGGTTGCTCAGCCGTCGGACGGCTTCGTGCAGCTCCGCGACCACCGCGGCCAGGAACTCCGGGGTCGCCGTGGCCGCCATCAGCGAGGTGCCCATGGCCAGCGGCTGATCGCCACTGGTCCACGGCGGCAGCACGACCGCGACCCCGTAGATCCCCGGATGCACCTCGTTGTCGTCGACCGCGTAGCCGCGCTCTCGCGCCGCACGGATCTTGGCCAGCAGGGCCGGCACGGTCCGCACGCTGCGCTCGGTCAGCTGCGGGAAGTGCTGGGGGCCGCGGAAGCGCTCGATGATCTCCGCGTCGGTGAGGGTGGTCAGCAGCGCGTTGCCGACAGCCGTCGGGGCGGCCGGGAAGCGGCTGCCGATGCTGGCGGTCAGTCGCATCGGGGCGCGGCCCTCGTGGCGGGCGAGGTAGACCGCGTCGGTGCCGTTGAGCATGGCGACCTGGACGACCTCGTGGCTGAGCAGCGGCGCGTGCTCGCAGAAGGTGTAGAACTCGCGCATCTGGTTGAACTGGGCGATGAACGCGCCACCGAGCTCGACGTTGCGCCGGCCGAGGACGTAGCCGGCCGGGCCGCGGGTGATCATCTCCTCCTCCTCCAGCGCTTGACAGAGGTTGGACGTGGAGGACTTCGCGGCCCCGATGCCGCGGGCGAGATCGGCGAGGCCCATCGGTTCACCCCGGGCGTCGGCAAGCAGGCTCAAGATCGCCAGCGCCCGGGTGACGGCCGGGGCCGGAGAGCGATCGGCGTCCTTGGCGGACCCCGGGTTCCCAGGCATCGGCTCAGTAGAAGTCAACGGTGTCCACCCGGTTGAGGAGGTCCGCGTCGTCCAGCAGACGGGTGGCGTTGGCGGCGAACAGCTCGGCGATCAAGCGGTCCTCGGCCACGTTGAGGGCGGCTGTGTGAGGGCTGACGAGCACGTTGGGAGCATCCCACAGCGGGCTGTCCACGGGCAGCGGCTCGACGGCGAACACGTCCAATGCCGCGAAGCCGATGCGACCGTCGGCCAGGGCTTCGGTGAGAGCCTCCTCGTCGATCACCGTGCCGCGCCCCACGTTGACCAGGATGGTGCCGGGTCTGGCTTGCCTGAGCACCTCGGCACCGATCAGCTTCTCGGTCGCCTCCGTGCCTGGCAGGGTGGAGATGATGGCGTCGACCCCGCCCACGTGGGCGGCGATCTCGTCCGGTCGGATCACCAGATCGACGTGCTCGACCGGACGGGTGTGCCGGCTGGTGCCGATCACCCTCGCACCCAGCGCCGCCAACCGGCGGACGACCTCCATGCCGATGCCACCCAGCCCGGCGACCAGCACGGTCATCTCGGAGACCTGCTTCATCTCCCAGCGCCCGGCCCACTCGTGCTCCCGCTGCAGCGCCCGCAGGCGGGGGAGGTCCTTGGCGCCGGCCAGCAGCCCGAACACGGCGAACTCGGCGAGCGGTCCGCCGTGCACGCCGGCCGAGGTGGTGAAGGCGATCCGGGCCAGCTGCTCGGCGCTCAGGTCGGCGGCCTTGACCTGACCGCCACCGCCGGCGGCCATGGTGTGCACCCAGCGAAGGCCCGGATTGGCCTCCACCGTGCGCCGGAGGGCGGTCGGGTCGACGTCGGGGACCCCGTACAGGGCTTCGGCGGAGTCGATCATCCGGTCGAAGGCCTGCTGTTGAGCCGGGGTCCGGCGAAAGCCCGGGTCGCCGGCGAAGTCCGCAGGGTGGCGCATCGGCGGGTAGAGGCTCTGGTCGCGGACGAGGTCGATCCGTGGCTCCAGCTCGAGGATCCGGGCGCAGTTCTCCTCGCTCAGCGGGGTGGCGACGACGACGCGCAGTCGGGTGTCCGGGCTTTCCATGAGGCTTCTCCCAGGCTTCGGTGACTGATGGGTGTGGTGCCGGATGGCTCTGGGCAGTCTAGTGAGTGTTCACAGCATTGAACAGCGTTCGCTATGCTGCGCTGATGGTGACCGCAGAGGAAGACCTCGTCGTCGGCGTCATCGGGCTTGGTGCGATGGGTGCCCCGATGACGGCCAATCTGCTGCAGCGGGGAGTGGGCACCGTAGGGATCTCGGGGCGCGATCGCGCCAGGCACACCGCCCTCATCGAAGCCGGGGCGCACTGGCACGAGTCGCCCCGATCGTTGGCCGAGCACGCCGACGTGGTGCTGTTGATGCTCCCCGATCTGCCTGAGGTCGAGGGCGTGCTGGCCGGACCGGACGGGTTGCTGGCCGCTGCACCGGAGGACCTGGTCGTGATCATCTCGTCGACCTCCTCGCCCACCGGGGTACGTGAGCTGGCCGCCCGTCTGAGTGAGCAGACCGCCGGCGCCGTACGGCTCGTGGACGCACCCGTCTCCGGCGGCGTCGACGGTGCCACCGCGGGCACGCTGTCGATCATGGTCGGCGGTGCCGCCGCCGACGTCGCCCGGGTGCTGCCCGTGCTGACGGCCTGCGGGACCCCCGTGCACCTCGGGCCGTTGGGTGCCGGTCAGGTGGCGAAGGCCTGCAACCAGATGATCGTCGCCGCCACCATCCTCGCCCTCGGGGAGGCCGCCGTGCTGGCCGACCGCAGCGGTCTGGACCTGGCCACCCTGTTCGAGCTGCTGGCCGGCGGCTATGCCGGGAGCCGCATTCTCGCGACCCGCGGTGACCGGATCGTCACCGAGGACTACAGCCCGTCGGGCGTGGCGAAGTACATGGTCAAGGATCTCGACTTCGCGACCGCGGTCGCGCAGGAGACCGACACCCATCCGGTGCTCCTCCCCGCTCTCCGGGCGGCTTTCACCGAGATGGTGTCGTCCGACCTGGGGGACTTCGACATCGCCGTCACCCGGCGCTTCGTCGCCGAGCGCTGAGGATTCTCCGGACCGGACCCGGACAACGCCCGGACAGCCGTCCGACGATGGACGCAAAGGCTTCGCAAGGCGTACCAATCTTCCCTAGCATGGGGAGGGTCGGGTCGTCGGCGGGTGTTTCGGGTATCTGTGCAGTTTCTCGGTTCTCTTCGCGTCATGGCCCGTCAGCCGACCGATCGAGAGCCGATGGACGATCTGCGCAGCACCCCGGATCCGGTGATCTTCCTGGAGAAGGTCCGGCGTCCGGTGCTGCGCGGGCTCGTCCGGGAACGTCTCGATCGCCGGCTGGCCGGATTGACGAACCAGGGCCAGGACTGCTCGTGCCTGCTGGTGCTCGCGCCCCCGGGCTCGGGCAAGACGACCCTGCTCGCCCAGCTGGTGGAGAGCGACCGGCTGCCCGCCGCCTGGTATCGGGCCGGGCCCGAAGACGCCGAGGAAGTCGCGCTGACCCGGCACCTCGGTTTTGCGCTCGGCTCCGCGCTCGCCGACCCCGGCATCGTCGAGGCCGCCGGATCGGGCCGGGTCGCCGATCTCGTGCGCAGGCTCGATCGACCCGATGTCGGACCGGTCCGGTTGGTCGTCGACGATCTCCACGAGATCGCCGGGACACCCGCCGAGGCTGCGCTGGAGGTCTTCCTCCGGCTCCGTCCCAGGACGATCACGATCGCCCTGGGCAGTCGACGGCAGCCGGGGCTCAACACGTCGCGACTGCTGGTGTCCGGTGAGTTGATCTTGGTCGACGGCGAGGACCTGCGGTTCCGTTCCTGGGAGGTCGAGCAGCTCTTCCGGTCGGTCTACGACGCACCGCTGACTCCGGAGGCTGCCGCCGCTCTGACCCGTCGTACGGGTGGTTGGGCCGCGGGGTTGCAGCTGTTCCACCTCGCCACCACCCAGCTGGGTCGACTCGAGCGGGAACGGGCCGTCACCGAGCTGTCGGGGCGGTCCCGGCTGATCCGGTCCTACCTGGCCCGCAACGTCCTGGACGGGCTGCCGAGCGAGCGGCGCGGGTTCCTGCTGCACACGGCCGCACTGGGAGTGCTGACCGGGGACCTGTGTGACGCGTTGCTCGAGACCCAGGGCAGCGCCGCGGTGCTGGCCGAGCTGGAACGCGAGCAGTTCTTCACCACCACGTCCGACGGCGGGCTCACGTACCACTACCACCAGGTGCTGCAGACCCACCTGGAGGTGCTGCTGATCGACGAGCTCGGGGGGTGGGCGGCGCGCGATCTCTACGCCCGCAGCGGGCGTCTGCTGGAGGAGGCCGGTCGACCGGCGGAGGCGGTGCGTGCCCACGCCCGGGCCGAGGACTGGGGTGCCGTCGCCCGGCTGATGCGGCCCGACACCACCGTCGTCGACGGGGACGAGACCCTGTGGCGGATGCTGGCCCTGCCCGGTGCACCGACGGATGACCCGGGACTGGTGCTGGCCGGTGCTCGGCGACTCGCTCGCGACGGCCAGGTCGAGAAGGCCCTCGAGGCCTACCGAGAAGCCGAACGGCTGCTGGACGATCCCGGATTCGGTCGGCGCTGCGCTGCGGAGAGGCAGGCGGTCGGTGTCTGGTTGCCGCAGTCGGCGACGAGCGCCCTGCCGCCGGTGCCACCCGGCGCGGACGCGGAGTCGGCCCTGCTGCGACTGTCGATCGAGCTGCGCCGGCTGACTCGAGACGTACGCCGTCCCGAATCGTACGAGCGGGGCTGGCTCCGGGGCCTGGCCTACGCGCTGTCCGGTGATCTCGGGACGGCCGAGCGACTGCTCGCCGTGCCGTGGGTCCCCGTCGACGGCGCTGTCGGGTGGGAGTCCCTGGCGGCTGAGCTGGTGGGCTGCCTGGCGCAGGCGGTCCGCTCCGGTGATGATCACCTGGTCGGCCAGATCGAGACGATCACGCTGACGGCCGAGGTGCACGGCTGGCCGTGGCTCGCCCGGCTGGGGCGATGTCTGCAGATGGCGGTTCAGCTGGACGTCGGGGGGGTCGAGGGGCAGGTGGAGGCGGCGGCCGATCTCCTGGCCTCGCTGGCGCGCAGCCCGGACCGTTGGTCGCTGCTCGTCGCGGCGGTCGCCATCGCGGTCGCGGCGCGGCGGGCAGCAGCCGACGCGCTGGTCGCCGAGGCGAGTGCACAGGTCACCCGGTTGACCGCCGAGCTCGGCGCCCCTGCACTGGCCGGGGTGGTCGACCATCTCGCCGAACTCGTCGCGCCCGTGCGGGCCCGGACGGACGTGATGATGAAACCCTCGGTGGCGCCCGTCGTGTCGACGAGGACCGAGGTGCGTTGCCTCGGAGCTTTCAGCCTGCGGGTGAACGGGGTGGAGACCGGTTGGCGCGCGTTGCGTCCGAAGGCCCGCTGCCTGCTGATGCTGTTGGCTCTGCACCAGGGTCGTCCGCTGCACCGAGAGCTCCTCATCGAGGCACTCTGGCCGGAGGCGACGTTGAGCTCGGGGGTCCGCAGCCTGCAGGTCGCGGTCTCCAGCATCCGGCAGTGCCTGAGCGCCGGCGGGGTGCCGGGCGATCCGATCCGACGGCAGGGCGATGCGTACGAGCTGGTGCTCCCGGGTGCGGAGATCGACGTGACCGCGTTCGAGCGAATCATCGAGGAGGCTCGACATCTGCGCGGGGGCGAGGCCTTGACGGCGCGCCGGACGGCCCTCGATCTCTATCTGGGCGAGCTCCTCCCCGAAGTCGGACCGGCCGACTGGGTGGTCGAAGACCGCGATCGGCTGCGGTTGCTGGCCGCCGGCGTTGCCGCTGCCGCGGCGGCCGACGCAGTCACGGTCGACGATCATGGCGTCGCGATCGACCTCGCTCGTCGATCGGTGACGCTGGACGCCTGCCACGACCCGGCTTGGCGGCTGCTGATCGAGACGTACGAGCGCATCGGCGACCTCAGTGCCGCCGCGGTGGCCCGGGCCGATCATCGGCGGGTGTGGGACGACCTCGGTGTCGTGCTCCCCCTTCCGGAGGAGATGACGCGCAGCACCTGGCGCTCCTCCGTCTGAGGGCGATCCCGACGTTCCTCAGCGGTAAGTCCAAGTGGGCGTGGTGATCTCCTCAGCCTCCAGCTTGGCGTTGCTCAGCACCTCGCCGTCGCTCACTCGGGTCAGCCACAGGTCCCAGGTCTTGCCGGCGCTGCCGAAAGCCGACTTCCGGTTGGAGATGATCATCAGGTTCTTCCCGTCGGGGGACCAGACCGGCTTCACGTCGGAGGCTTTCGTGTCGGCCACCGCCCGTTGCGCCGATCCGTCGGCGTTCATCACGTACACGTCGGCGTTGCCCCCCGCCCCGCCGACCAGTCGGCGGAAGGCGATCTGACTTCCGTCGGGCGACCAGGCCGGGTCGGCGTCGAGACCCTTCGCACCAGAGGTGATCTTCTTCGGAGCGCCGGTGCCGACCAGCGGCAACGTGAAGAGAGAGCCGCCGTCGCCGGTGTTCGACGCACTCGCCCAGTAGAGCACCGTCTGCCCGTCCGGGGAGATCGTCACGTCATCGAAGCGCTTCTGGCCAGCATCCAGCCGCCGGATCAGCTTCCCGTCCGCGTCGACGACCAGCAGCTCGAAGTCGTTCTTGCCGAGCCGACACGAGATCACCATGGTCGACGCGTCCGCCTGACTCCAGCTGGCACCGGCGACGGTGTCGCAACCCGCAGGCTCCCGGTCGGCGAGATCGCGCTCGCCGTTGCCGTCGGAGGCCATCACGTGCAGGGTTCCATCCTCCAGGAAGACGATCGAGGTCCGGGCTGGCTGCAGCAGAGGGTTCGCCAGCTTCCCGTCCGGACCGGGGAGCTTCTGCGGCGCGCCGGTGGACCCGGCATCGACCAGGTAGAGCGGTCGCGTGTCCTCGTCGTCGTCATCGGTGCGCATCGGCACCACCAGCAGGTTCGGGGCCAGCGCTGGTCCCGCCGGTAGCGCGCCCGACGCCGTGGATCCGCCGCTCGCCGACGGCGACGGTGATGGCGTGGCTGATCCGGACGGGGCGGCGGTCGTCGATGGGAGGGGGGTGGCGGGCTGGGAGACGGGCGGGGCGCTGACCTGTCCGACGGGTGGCGGCGTGGCGCTGGTGCCGGGCTTGACCAGCCAGAAGCCGATGCCGATCGCGGCGCCGATCAACACCACGCCGCCGACGATGGCCAGGATCAGGTTGCGGCGCGAACCGAAGGGACCTCCGTCGCCTCCCGGCTGAGGCGGATACCCGCCCGGACCGCCCGGGCCTCGACCGCCGGGTCCGTACGGCGGCATCGGCGGTCCGGGTCGTTGTCCGGGTGGTCCGGGTCGCTGACCTGGAGGGCCGGGGCGCTGACCGGGCACCGGGGGTCGTGGTCCCTGCTGGTGGGGGCCGTTCGGCGGCTGAGGTGGGGCGCTGGCCGCCACCTGTGGACCCACGAAGATCAGGTGCTGAGACATCGGCTGCTCCGTCGTCGAGATTGCGGTACGACAACAGACCCTAGTGGCGTGGAACGGGGTGCCGCGTGGCCGAGATGATCATGCATCTGCGGTGACCTCCACCCGTGGGCGATCCGGATGACTCACCATGGTCGTACTGTCGCACGGTCGGCATCCGCCTGCCAGGTCGGCGCGAGCAGATCCTCCTTCCCGAAGGGGCAGCGACGCCGATCTGCGGTGCCCGAGGTCTCTGCTCAGCCAGCAATGCCGGGCGTCGCTCGACCCTCCTGTCGTACCATGGAAGGGGTCGTCACGCACGTGGTGCCGGCCGCACGAGGGGGGAAGGGCGATGTCGACGACCCTGACGATTCGCGAGATCTACGATGCTGCGCGCTCGGCTGGGTTCACCCCCCACCAGGCGGTGACCTGGACCGCGATCGCGATGGCGGAATCGGGTGGCCGGACCGGTGCCCTCAACGACAAGGGCGAGTACTCCGTCGGCCTGTGGCAGATCAACGTCAAGGCCGATTCGTCGAGGTCGACCAAGTGGGGTGATCTCAGCAGCCCGGAGGGGAATGCGCGGGCCGCGTACGCCATCAGTCTGCAGGGCCGTGACATGCGGCCGTGGACGACGACCCATGATCGCAACGAGAACTCGCGCGCGGACTACCGGACCTACCTGGGCAAGGTGGAGAAGGAGATCGGTGTCGCCGGCGACCCTCGCGGAGTGCGTGGCTACGGATCGAAGATGCTCTCGCCGCTCGCCGAGAGCCAGTACGACAAGATCGACAGCGGCGTGCCGCTGACCGGTTCCCCCGACCCCGGGGCCAACGATGTTGCGCCCGGAGCAGCCGCGGCGACGACGGCTTCCTCGACGGCGGGGGCACCGGTGCCCCCTGCCGGACCCGCGCAGCGGGACACCGACACCGACGGCCTGACCGACGAGTTCGAGAGACTGGCGGGGACCGACCTGAGCAAGGTCGACAGCGATGGTGACGGCCTCTCCGACGCGTACGAGGCCATGGTCTCCCACACGGACCCGCTGCTCGCCGACACCGACCACGACGCGGTCGCCGACGCCGCCGAGGTCGCGCAGGGCGTCGACGCAGGTACGGTGCCCGGCACGGCCTACGTCGTGGGCGAGGGCTTGTTCGCGGAGAACGTTCGTGGCGGGGCCGAGGACGCAGACGCCGATGGCCTGTCCGACCACACCGAGCAGGTGGTGGGCACCGACGCGAAGAAGGCCGACACCGACGCCGACGGCCTGTCGGACGCGTCCGAGGCGTCGCTCGGCACCGACCCGACGGTGGCCGACTCCGACGTCGACGGGGTCACCGACGGTCTGGAGGTGAGCTCCGGGAGCGACCCGCTGGGTTCCAGCGGTGGGCCGTTCGATCACACCCCCACGCCGGCGTGGTCACTGCAGGGCGCGGCGCAGGCCAGAGCCGCAGCGGCCCAGCAGGCTGCGGCCGCGCAACAGGCGACGGTCACCGAGCAGGCGCCGGCGGGGACCAACGGGTCGGACCCGGCCCCCGCGCCGGCCGGGGCCGGACAGCCGGCCGACGACAAGCTCTCGATCTTCCTCGCCGCTGCGAAGGACCAGATCGGTGATCGCTACGTGTACGGCGCGCCGCGGACGCCGACCGCCGCGGACCCCAAGACCTTCGACTGCTCCTCCTTCACGCAGTGGAGCGCCCGCCAGGCGGGGGTGAAGCTGGAGAGCACGGCGGAGTACCAGTACATGGCGCTCAAGCGGATGAATCATGACATCCCGGTCGAGCAGGCCCTGCGGACCAAGGGTGCGCTGCTGTTCTACTTCTCCAGCGAGCCGTCCGGCGGACTGCCGGCCGGCCAGGCGCACGTGGCGATCAGCCTCGGCGACGGCCGGACGGTCGAGGCCAAGGGCACCAAGTACGGCGTGGGTGAGTGGTCGGCCAAGCACCGGTTCAACTTCGCGGCCACGGTGCCCGGGATCTCGGACGAGAAAGGCCTCAAGGAGCATCGCGAGGCAACAGCGGCGCAGTCCGCCGTCGTTGACCCCAGCGGCGGCGCGAGCCCCGCCGGAGACGGGGCGGCAGCGTCCGGGGCGGGGGTCTACGGATCCACCGGTTCCGTCGGAGGTGACGATCCCGCTCCGGCCGCTGCGCCCGTCGGGAGCACAGCCGCCGGTACGGCCACAGCCGGGGGTGCGAACGGAACCGCTGGCACGAACGGAACTGCTGGCACGAACGGAGCCGCTGGACCGGCGAGCGCATCGGACGCCTACCAGATCGATCCGGGTCGGCCGGTGGCGAAGCTTCCCGGCGCCGCTGAGACCGATCCCGACTCCGATTCCGACGGGTTGACCGACGCCTTCGAGAAGCTGGCCGGGACTGATCCGACCAAAGCCGACAGCGACGCCGACGGACTCTCCGACGGTTACGAGGGTGTCGTCTCGCACACGGATCCACTGGCGGCGGACACCGATGAGGACGGCGTGCCCGACACGCAGGAGGTCTCGTTGGGCACCGACGGCGGGAGGCTGCCGGGGGTGGCCGGGGTGATCGGTTCCGGGAGATTCGCCGAGAACGTCCGCAACGGCGTCCCCGACGCCGACGGCGACGGTCTGTCCGATCGTACGGAAGAGCTGGCAGGGACGAACGCGAAGAGTGCGGACACCGACGGGGACCAGCTGTCGGACTCCGCGGAGGCCTCGCTCGGCACCGACCCGACGAAGGCCGACAGCGACCTCGACGGCGTCTTCGACGGCGTCGAGGTCCAGTTCGGCGCCGATCCGTTGGACGCCTCGTCGACCATCGGTCAGAGCTCGGCCGATGGAGCAGCTGGTCTCGGTGCCGACCTCGGCCAGGGTCTGGGACAGGCTCCGGGCACCGGGCTCGGCGGCGACGGGATGGACATCGATGCCGTCGGTGCGTCACCACAGGGCAACGCGGCCGACTCTTTCGATCCCAGCTGATCGGCGAGCGGTCTCTGGACTCTGCCGAAGAACTCGTCCGACGTTGGCGGCGCGCCGAGCCCGCCCCCGGTCCGGCGCTGGGCCGTGGTCACGGCCGGAGGGTCGTCGGCGTGTCCGGCGCCCAGGCAGGCACGTGCAGCGTTCTCCTCGATCGCGATGCAACTCGGCACCCCTCCCGCGTCGGCCTGGCGATGCACGCACCTGGACACCGGACACCCTCGACGAGCTCCCGGCCGCGAACCACTAGTCGGAGCGCCGGCGCGCCAGCAGCAGGGTGCCCCCCACGATCAGCAGCAGCACGCCGATCCCGAAGAAGATCAGGCTCGGCCCACCGGTGCTCGCCAGATCGCTGTCACCGCCGGACGATCCTCCGTGGTCGGGAGGTAGCGGGTCGAAGGTGTTGGTGGCGATCACGTCGACGGTGGTGGCGTCGCCGATGGTCACCTGGCCAGGCTGGACGACCGAGTCGTCAGCGCCGCCGGTCGCGGTCTCTGTCACGGTGCACACCGCACCAACGGGCAGATCGTCGTATGTCGCGGTCAGCCCCGAGGCCTTCGTCAGCTCGACCACGCCACCGTCTGGCAGCGTGATGTCCTGGATCTCACCGTCGACCAGGATCCGGCAGGCCACCTCGAAGGTGAACGACGTGTCGTCGTCGACCCGTGCGTCGGGGTCGTCCAGCTTCTTGATCAGACGCAAGCCACCGACATCGAAGGTGTTCACGACGCTCACCTGGACCGGCGACTCGTTCGAGTCCGCTGTGACCGGGAACGGTTCTTGCGGAGACACCACGGAGGTGGTGGCCCCACCGGTGGCCGGTTCGGTGACCTCGCAGGTCGAGTCGACGTACAGGTCGGTGACGGTCCAGGTCAGGTCGTCGGTGGTCAGCTGGTGGTCGGCGTCGTAGACGGTCCGAGTGGGGTCGCTCGCATCCACGCAGGTCAGGTGGACCGTGAACGGACCGACTTGGTACAGGTCGGCTGCCGAACCGGTGATCTCCTTGGTGATCACCACCCTGCCGGTCGGGAAGGTGTTGGTGAACACCACGGTGTTGGTGACCACCGGGTCCTCGCCGTCAGGGGCCAGGACCAGGTCGATCGAGGTGCCGCCGGTGCTTCTCTCTTCGTCGTCGGAGCCGGCGCCCGTGGTGCCCTCGGAGGTGGTGCTGCCGGCGCCGCCGGTGTCGGACTCGGTTGCCGTGCATTCGGCTCCCGCCGGCAGACCCGTCAGCACGACCGGGTCGCTGTCACTGCTCAGCTCGAAGGTCATCGGCTCGATCGCTTCGACCGGCTCGCCCAGGAAGGTGCACTCCACGGTGAAGCTGAACGGCCCGTAGGCGATCGAGTTGCCGTCGGCGTCGACCGCGGAGTCGATGACCTCCTTGGCGATCGACAACGAGGCGGAGTCGTAGGTGTTGATCAGCGTGGCCGTCTCGAAGTCCGCCTCGTTCTGCTGCACGGTGACGGTCTGCGGCGCGTTCGATGATGTCTGGCCGTTGCCCGCGCCGTCGGCCAGCGTGCACCTCGCGTGGTAGGGCAGGTCGTAGACACGGACCGGGGTGTCCGCGGACACCGTCTGATTCGCCACGTCAGCCGGCAGCGGGACGTCCTCACCGACCGACGTGCACGAGACCGTCACGTTGAACGTGTCCGGTGAGTGCTGAGCACCGTCCCCGTCCACTCGTTTGACCAGGGTGAACCCGCCGTGCGCCAGCCCGACGCCCACCCGCGGCGGCTCGGTGGTCAGGGTGTACGGATCGCCGGCGTCCAGGGTGCCGATGTCGGCTGCCGCGGCGGCGCGACCAACGGTCGAGTCCACCCGGGCGGAGGTCCCGACGGTGTTGAACGCGTACGTGTTCTGCGCTGAGAGGCCCGTGGTGTTCGGGGTGTCGGCCGGTGAGAAGGCCGGCGCCACCATCGGCACGTCAACGTCGAAGGTCGCCGCCGGTGCGAGGTCATCCGGGTCGCCGCCCGAGGTCGGCAGGAAGTCGGAGGCCAGACCGGTGACGTCATCGGGGTCGACGTCGAGATCGGCCAGGGTCTGCCCTGCCGGCCATTCCTCCCAGTCCAGGCCGGCGCCACCACTGACGTTCGGGTCGTCGGCGTCGCAGAGCTGGTAGTCGTCGTGGCCCTCGGGCCCGTCGCACCAGCCCGTGGTGGACGTCGTGTAGTAGATCGCCAAGGTTCCGTCACCGTTGGCCAGCGTCGGCCTCGCCCCGGTCAGGACTGGCTTCCACTGGCTGCCGCGGTCGAGGGGCGCGGTGGCGATCTGGTCGCCCGTGGCCGTCGGCAGCCGATCGATGCCGAGGATGCGGTCCAGCGGACGGTTCCCCGAGTTGGTGAAGTGCCAGCGCCAGGTGATGTCGCCACCGGGCTCGGCGATCGGGATGCACGGCCGGGAGTAGAACCCGTCGGCATCGGCCTGGCAGGCCGGCCGGAGGGTGGCCAGCGGGTCGATCACCACGCCGAGCGTGTCCGAACCCTCGGCCCGCACCTGCTTCCTCACCGAGACCGCCCCGGCCGATTGCACGGTGTTGGTGGTGTCGGTGGCGCACTCGCCGTTCTGCTCGACGGCGTCGCTGCCGCCGTTGGTGCAGTCGTCCCAGGGTCGGTCGCCGGTGACGCCGAACTCGTTGGTGAAGTCGGTGTCCGCGGCCAGACCCGGCCGGGTGTGCACGTAGAAGGTGATGGTGTAGGAGGCCCCGATCGGCAACGTGCTCCCGTCCGGGAACTGCCACCGGATCTCGGTTGCCGTGGCCAGGTCCGGCGTCACCGTGACGGTGATGGCGTCGGGATCGGTGGGCATGCCGGTGCCGCCGGTGATCTCGTACGCCAGCCTCGGGTCGTCGGCGACGACGACCTGGGGGCCGTCTGCGTCGGTGGGCAGCCGGTCGGTGATCACCGGGTTGACGATGTCGACGTCGCCGCTGTTGGTGACGGTCAGCGTGTACGGGAAGTCGGCGCCGGGAGCGACCGAGCTGCCGGCGTTGCTGTTGCCGACCTTGGTCACGGTCACCGCGTTGGTGGCGTGGTGGTAGGTGATCGTCGCATCGTCGTCGTCGGTCGCCGTCAGCGGATCACCGTTGCCGTCGACGTCGGAGCTGGTCACCTCCGCGGTGACCAGGTTGGTCGTCACCCCGGGTGCCGTTTCGCCCGGCGCCGGGTCGTTCTGCGCCAGGTCGGGCAGCACCGGACCGCCGGTGTTCAGCGTGTCGCGGCGCTGGACCTGGAAGGTGGCGGTCTGCACCGGGTTGGCCGGGTTCTCCCAGTTGGCTCCGTCGGCGCGGGTGAACGTGTGGCGCAGCCCCTGGACCTGGTCCGCGGTGACGCCGCCGGGCAGTGTCACGTTCGAGTCGGTGGTCGCCGTTCCGGTCACCCAGTCGCCACCGGTCAGCACTGGGTCGCCGCTGCCGTTCACCGACCAGGTGCCGCCCACATAGGCGTCCACCTGCACCTGGTCGACCGGGGCGACGAAGGTGATCGGGTTCAGCTGGACGAGGTCGTAGGCGTTCCAGAACGTCGCCGACGTGTCGGTCAGCACCAGCTTCACGGCCCGTGACGGCGGAAGCGGTCCGCCGTCGCCCGGCGCCACCGGCTGGCCGGAGAGGGTGGCAGTCACCGGCCCGTCGTCGGGTTCGGTGAGCGTGTCCGGGCTGAACGACTTGCCGGCCACCACGTCGAGTCCCTGGGCCACCAGGTCGATGTCGTCGGCGGCGTTGGCGGTCTGGCTGTTGGGGGTGACGTCCGGGTAGTCGACCAGGTCGGACACGGTCGTCGTGGTGGCGTTCGTGACGGTCGTACCCGGTTGAGGCGGCTGCCCTGCCGACCGGGACTCAGTGCGCAAGCGGGTATCGAACACGATGGTCGCGGTCGGTATCGGGTCATGGGAGCCGGCGTTGATCCGACCGGTGTAGTCGAACGAGAACCCGGTGACGTCGACCAGGTCGGCCTCGGTCAGCGCCAGCGCCTCGTCGCGGGTGTAGTCGGTCTTCCCACCTGGCCCCGGCGTCAGGTGGACCGTGACCTCGGTCGCACCGATGTCAGCCGGTGGCGTGATCGACACGAAACGGACCAGGTTGAACGCGTCGAACGGTGTGGTGCCGGCAGTGGGATCGGCGATGACCAGCTCGTCGACCTTGGCCGGGGTGGTGTTGGTTCCGGTGATGGTCACCCGTGCGGTGGGCCACTGGTCCTGGGGCACGTCGGGGTCGGGGATGCCCAGCGGTCCGCCTGTCCAGGACTTGGTGGCGTCCGCGGTCACCGGGACGTCGACCAACTCGATGGTGTCGTCGGCGGTGAATCGCTGGATCGGGTCGCGGTCGATGATCCGGCGGAAGGGGTCGAGCTGGACCGAGTTGAGGATCTCGCCCTGGGTTGCGGTGTTGTAGAGGCGATCGGCGGTGATCGGGACGTCCGGGTCGCCGCGCAGCTCGTCGCGGAGCTGGAAGACAGGGTGCAGGTGCCGGTTGTTGCCGGTCGACGCGGCGACGCCGGAGCCGACCGGTGGCGCGCCCGCGGACAGCCGGTCCTCGCGTGTGGGGCTCTCGATGTAGTCCAGCTGGAACGCGATGGTGGTGGCCCGTTCCTCCGCGGTCAGCGTGTAGCCGGGGAACGTGCCGTCACAGGCGGCCGGGCACGGATCGTTCGTGGCGTCCTGCCAGGTCCCGTCGGTCGGCGCGGTGCTGCCGGCGGGCAGCCGGAACAGCCGCACGTCGATGATCTGGTCGTAGGTGAGCAGCGGATCGAGCGCAGCGGTGATCGGATCGATGCGGACCAGGTCGAAGGTGTCGAAGACGCTGTCCGGTAGGGCCTGATCGAAGTCGTTCGGGTCGGTGATCTGGACCCGTCCGATGCCGGTGAAGCCTCCGGTCGACCAGGAGATGGTCGCTCCTGACTGCTCCTGTGACCGGGCATTCAGCAGGTCCTTGTCCCAGGACTTGTCGATGGCGTCGACACCGGCGCCGTCGTACGCGGTCACGTCGACGGCGTCACAGGCCTGAGGCGAGGTGGCGTCGAGGGGCGGGGTGCTCGTCGTGGCCGAGGTGGCCGCGCAGTCGGTGAAGGTGGCAGCCTCGTTGGGCACGTCGTCCTCGAGCGAGTACGAGATGTTCGGCGCGACCGAGGTGCCTGGCGCGAACCCGCCGGAACAGGAGCCGCCGGCCGGGTCCGCCGTGTAGACGAACTGGATGCCGATGGCGTCTTCCTGCACGTTCGGCGGGAAGGGCTGGTTGTAGATTCCGGGCGGCACGTCCTGCATGCCGGGCACGGGCAGCCAGGTGGTGCCGTCGACGGTGTAGTTCACGCTGCCCGTGGCGCAGGCCGGCACTGGAGTCGCGACCACGCCGGCCGGGTCGAACGAGTCGTACCACTGATTCGGATCGGGGATGGAGGACGGATCCTGGACGATGATCTGCGTCGCGGGCACGGTGGAGTCGGGGAAGGGCAGCACCCGACCGGAGAGCTCAGCGGTGACGATCTCGCCCGGCCAGGCCGGAATCGTCGACGGCACGATCTTCTTGGTGGTTTCGACGTCGAGCCGCTTGATGTAGGAGGTGATCAGGTCGGTAGCGCGGTTGGTCGCCGACGCTTGGCCATTCGACCCGTCGACCTGCACCACGTTGAGCCGGGTCAGTTCGTCCTGCGTCTGGTCCTCATCGGTGGTGACCACGAACGGAACCGTGGCCTCGGCTCCAGGCTCGATGCTGCCGGTGAACGTGACGCTGAACCCGGTGACCGGGTCACAGCCGGCGGGCGGATCGGGCAGCGGGGAGCCGTCGGAGAGGGGCTGCGGGTCGGCAGGGGCGCCGTCACAGGCGAAGGTGACGGTGCCTGCGGTCGCCCCCGTGGGGAAGTCGACGTCATTCTCGCTGGCGGTGTAGGTGAAGCCGCCGTCGGCGAAGTGGTTCGGGGTGCCCGCTGCTGGTTCCGTGATGGTCATCGTGGTCAACGGGTCTTCGGAGTTGTTGGTGCCGGTCAGGATGACCGTGCTGGGGTCTCCGGCGGTGACCGTGTCCGGGTCGAAGGTCTTGCCCGCGATGACGTCGATGGCGACCGGTCTGATCCGGTACGTGTCGCTGGCCGGCTCCGAGGTCGCGTCATCCGTTCCGTTGCTGACAGTGGTGTCCGCGACGTTGGTGACGGTGGTCGCCTCGCTCAGATCGGCGACGTTGTCCCGCTGCTCCAGGTTGATGCCGACCTCGGCGGCCTCACCCGGAGGGATGTCGGCGCCGTCGGTGCTGGCGAACGTCCACCGGATACCGGTGGCGTCGGCCGGGTCCACGTCGGCCGGATAGGTGGGCTGCGGAGGGCCGGCTGGGCCGTCCACCCAGGCCCCGTCGACGTACAGGGACACCTGGACCGTGTCCGCGCCATCCGGCATCGTGACGTCCGCGGGCGGGTCGACGATGCCGATGTAGGTGAAGGGGTTCGCTGTGGCACCCGTAGCCGGCGGGTCGGTGATGACCAGCGTCTCGACCGGCACGTTGGAGGTGTTCTCTCCCGTCAGCGCGACCGTCAGCGGCGTGCCGGGAACGGCCGGGTCGCCGTCGGAGCTGAACACCTTGGTCGTCTCTGCGTCCAGCGTGGTCTCGACGTCCGGGGTGACCGTTGCATCGTCTGACTTCTCGCTGGCGTTGTCGGCGGTGATGGTCGCGGTGTTGACCAGGTCTTGGCCGCTGGCCTCCGGCGGGATGTCATCGTCGATCTTCACCGGGATGGTGATGTCGATGACGTTGCCTGGGGCGAGGCCGACCGCGCCGCCGCCGAGATCGTCGTTGAAGGTCACGACGATCGGCGGACCGTCGTCGACGGTCGGGTTGTCCGTCGAACCGGCGACGGTGACGGTGCCGTTGAGACTCACGTACTCCGGGAGCTCATCGGTGACCTCCGCGTTGACGCACCCGGCCACCGCGCCGGAGGTGCACTGCACCTGGATGGTGTAGTCGAAGGTCTGCCCGGGCACCACCGTGGAGGTGTTGACCGACTTCTGGATCGAGATCGACGCGGTCGGGTCGGCGGCGTACGCCGTGACCGGCAGGGCCAAGACGGCGCCCAGCGCCAGCAGCATCACGACCAGCAGGTGCAGACCACGGGTAGCGCTCGAGCCTCCAGCGACAGGCACCGTCGGGGGGCCATGGCGCTGCGGCACGTCGCTGGACTCCTCTGCCGACGTCAATTATCGGCGTGTTGGTGGGTGCTGGGGGTGATTTCATCCCGTACTATTCCGCGCCGCCATTCTGGTGTCTACCCGTCGTCATCCTCGTCCACCCTTGCGAGAATCCTCCGCGGTGCCCGTGCCCTCCGGTGATCCGCTGGCAAGGGAGCCAGGGCCGTCAGATGCGACCGGTCTCGTGGGCCCACATGGCGACCTCGACGCGGTTTCGGGCGCCGAGCTTGCGCATCAGGCTGGCGAGGTGGGCTTTGACGGTGCTCGGGGTGATGTAGAGCTCGCTGGCGATCTCGCTGTTGGTGCGACCTCGGGCTACGGGCAGGAGGACTTCCTCCTCGCGGGCGGTGAGTGGTTCCATCGGCTGCCTGGGTGGTGAAGTCTGTGCGTGGGCGAACGCTGCGAGCAGTCGGACAGTCACGCTGGGTGCGATCAGTGCGTCTCCGTCAGCGGCGGCGTGGATGGCCTGGGTCAGCAGGGCGGGTCCGGCGTCCTTGAGCAGGAACCCGCGGGCGCCGGCTTTGAGCGCACCATGGACATACTCGTCGAGGTCGAAGGTGGTGATGACCACGATCGGCAGGGGGTCGGTGACGTCGGGGCCGGCGAGGCGTCGGGTGGCTTCGATGCCGTCCATCAGCGGCATTCGGATGTCGAACAGGCCGACGTCGGGGCGCAGCTGGAGCGCCAGGCGGACTGCCTCGCGCCCGTCGGCGGCCGCGCCGACCACTTCGATGTCGGGTTGGGCGTCGAGCAGCATCGTCAGCCCGGTGCGCACGATGGGCTGGTCGTCGGCGATGAGGACCCTGATGCTCATCGTGGCATCCCGGTTCGGGGCAGGACCGCCTCTACCCGCCAGCCCCGCTCGGCGGCGGGGCCTGCGTGGAAGGTACCGCCGAGCAGTGAGGCGCGTTCCCGCATGCCCACCAGGCCGTAGCCCGCTGGGGCGCGGCCGCCGGCGCCGGAGGAGCCGTCGTCGTCGATGGTCAGCCGTACCTGGTCGGCGTCGCCTGTGACGGCGACGGTGACCTGGGTCGCGTGGCGGGCGTGCCGTCGAGCGTTGGTGAGGGATTCCTGGGCCAGGCGGTAGATCGCGGCCCCGACCGCCGGGCTGAGGTCGTCGAACTCGCCGAATAGCGTCACCTCGACGCAGGGGCGCGTCAGGCCATCGGTGGCCAGCTGCTCGACCTCGGCCACGCCGGGCTGCGGCGCGAACTCGGTGTCCTGTGGAGAGCGGAGCACGCCGACGATGGCGCGCAACTCG
>DATDBH010000137.1:0-2326 GCA_036524985.1 Microlunatus sp.
TGCGGCTTAGTCCGCTGGAACTTGGCCTTGGCCACTGAGGCTCCTTCTAGCTGGTTCGCCACGCTGTTCGGCGAGGCGCTTCTTGTGGTTGTTACGGTGTCGGCCAGGTTTTGGTCCGGCCTAAGTGTTTCCGACGATCCGCCCTAGGTCAAACGGTTCGTCGGGGTCCTGTGGGACCCGCGATCACTCGCCGCGGGCCTTCTGGATGATCTCGTCGGAGATGGACTTCGGGGTCTCCGCGTAGGAGTGGAACTCCATCGAGTAGTTCGCCTGACCGGAGGTCTTCGACCGCAGGTCACCGACGTAGCCGAACATCTCCGACAACGGCACCAGAGCCTCGATCAGCTTGTTGCCGTGCTGATCGTTCATCGCCTGGATCTGGCCGCGTCGCGCGTTCAGATCACCGATGACCGTGCCGAGGTAGTCCTCGGGCGTGATCACCTCGACCGCCATCACGGGCTCCAGCAGCGCCGGATCGGCCCGCCGAGCAGCCTCCTTGAAGACCATCGACCCGGCGATGCGGAAGGCGAGCTCGGAGGAGTCGACGTCGTGGTACGCGCCGTCGGTCAGGGTCACCTTGATGTCCTCGACCGGGTAGCCGGCCAGCACACCGAACTGCATCGCGTCCTGTACGCCCTCATCGACCGCCGGGATGTACTCACGAGGGATCCGGCCACCGGTCACCGCGTTCACGAACTCGTAGCCCGTGCCCGCCTCCTGCGGCTCCAGCTTGATGATCACGCGGGCGTACTGACCCGAGCCGCCGGACTGCTTCTTGTGCGTGTACTCGACTTTCTCCACCGCCCGGCGGAGGGTCTCGCGGTACGCCACCTGCGGCTTGCCGATGTTCGCCTCGACGCGGAACTCGCGCTTCATCCGGTCGATCAGCACCTCGAGGTGCAGCTCGCCCATGCCGGCGATGATGGTCTGACCGGTCTCGTCGTCGGTGTGAACCCGGAAGGTCGGGTCCTCCTCGGCGAGGCGCTGGATCGCGACGCCCAGCTTCTCCTGGTCGGACTTGGTCTTGGGCTCGATCGCCTGCTCGATCACCGGTGCCGGGAAGTCCATCGACTCCAGCACGACCGGGTTGGCCTGGTCGGACAGGGTCTCGCCCGTCGTGGTGTCCTTCAGACCCATCACGGCGACGATCTGGCCGGCACCGACGCTGGCGATCTCCTCACGCTTGTTGGCGTGCATCTGGTAGATCTTGCCGATCCGCTCCTTGCGACCCTTGGTGGAGTTCAACACCGTGGAGCCGGCCTCGAGCTTGCCCGAGTAGAGCCGGATGTACGTCAGACGACCCAGGTGCGGGTCGGCGGCGATCTTGAACGCCAGCGCCGAGAACGGGTCGGTCGCATCCGGGTGCCGCTCGATCTTGACCGACTCGTCGCCCGGCTTGAAGCCGTCGATGGCGGGCACGTCGACCGGCGACGGCAGGTACGCGATGACGGCGTCCAGCAGCGGCTGCACACCCTTGTTCTTGAAGGCGCTGCCACAGAGCACCGCGGTGATCTTGCTGGACAGCACAGCGCGACGGATCGCCTTCGCCAGGAGCTCCGGATCGACGGAGTCCTCGTCGGTGAGATAGGCCTCCATCAGGTCGTCGTCGTAGTCGGCGACGAGCTCGACGAGCTCGTGGTGGGCCGCCTGCGACCGCTCGAGCATGTCAGCGGGGATGTCCTCGACCGCGTAGTCCTCGCCGATGGTGGTCTCGCCCCGCCAGGTGAGGGCGCGCATCTTGACCAGGTCGACGACGCCGAGGAAGCCGCCCTCGGAACCGATCGGCAGCTGCAGCACGGCGGGAATGGCGTTCAGCCGGTTCTTGATCGTCTGCACGCAGAAGTCGAAGCTCGCACCCGTACGGTCCAGCTTGTTGACGAAGCAGATGCGCGGGACCCTGTAGCGGTCCGCCTGACGCCACACCGTCTGGGACTGCGGCTCGACGCCCGCTACACCGTCGAAGACGGCGACCGCGCCATCGAGGACGCGGAGCGAGCGCTCCACCTCGACGGTGAAGTCCACGTGTCCCGGGGTGTCGATGATGTTGATCTGGTGGTCTTTCCAGTGACAGGTCGTCGCGGCGGACGTGATGGTGATGCCGCGCTCCTGCTCCTGCTCCATCCAGTCCATCGTGGCCGCACCCTCGTGGACTTCACCGATCTTGTAGTTGATGCCGGTGTAGAACAGGATGCGCTCGGTGGTGGTGGTCTTGCCCGCGTCGATGTGGGCCATGATCCCGATGTTGCGGACATGGGTCAGGTCGGTCTTGATGTCGACAGCCATGGTGTGGCTTCAACCTCTCCTCAGTGGATCTGTGCGGGCGATC
>DATDBH010000138.1:0-14021 GCA_036524985.1 Microlunatus sp.
CTCGCCGGCCGGGCCGGCCTCGGTGGTGCCGGCGGGGACGGGGCCGGCGGGGACGGGGCCGGCGGGGACGGGGCCGGCGGGGACGGGGCCGGCGGGGACGGGGTCGGCGGGGACGGGGTCGGCGGGGACGGGGTCGGCATCCTGGTCCTCGGCGACCACGGCCTCGGCCCGCTCATCGTCGGTCTGCTCGTCCTCGGCCCGCTCGGCCGAGTCAGCGGGATCCGAGGGCGACCCCGCCGCCAATGCCGTCACCGTCGACCCGACGAGCAGCACGGTCGTGCCGGTGTCGTGCACGAGCTCGGCGCAGACGCCGGCGAACCAGGACAGCGAGCCCGGGTCGAGGTCTCGATCCGGCTCGGCGACCACGATCAGCTCGGGCGACTGCACGGCGGCGGCGCTCAGGGTGACGAGGAGGCGCTCGAGCATGGTGAGGTCACCGATCCGGCGGTCCGCCAACCGCTCGCCGTCGGGTTCCACCCGCAGCGGGGACAGCCAGTTCTCCGCCTGGTCCAGGGCCTGGTGGGTGGTCCTGCGCGACGGCCAGGGTTTGTCGGACTGGGCCACCAGCAGCGTCGACACGTAGCGCCGGACATCGACGGCGTCGTCGTCCCGGCTCGGCAGCGGCACGACCCGGACGAGCTTGCGGACGGCCCCCGCCTCCTCCGGCAGCACCCGGCCCAGCACCGCCAGGTGTCCGCCGACCGGCTTGCGCCAACCGCCCAGGGTCCAGACCAGCGCCACCCGGACGGCCGGATCGGGATGGTCGTAGGTCACGGTGGACTGGCGTGGCACGGAGAGGTCGACCGGAACCGGACCGGCGTCGGTGGCGATGGCCGCGGCCTCGGCCCGGACCGCGACGGGCCCGTTGGCTTCCTCCCACCGGACCTGCTCGACGTGCCGGACCAGCGCGGAACCCTCGACGTCGATGTGCGGCAGGGCCTTGTCCAACCGTTTCGGCATCCACCACGCCTTGGCGCCCAGCAGCGCCAGCACGGCCGGCACCAGGGTCATCCGGACCAGGAACGCGTCGACGAACACCCCGACCGCCAGCCCGAGAGCGATCGGTTTGATGGTCGAGCTGCCGTGCGGGATGAACGCGGCGAAGACCGAGATCATGATCACCGCCGCCGCCGTGACCACCCGGGCGCTGGAGATGAAGCCGGTCCGGATGGCGTGCTGGGCCCGCTGCTTGGCCGTGACCCCACCGCCGTGGACGTAGTCCTCCCGGATCGCGGACACCAGGAACACCTCGTAGTCCATCGCGAGACCGAACAGCACGCCCATCAAGATGATCGGCAGGAAGCTGACCAGCGGGCCGATCTCGGTGATACCGAGAGGTCCGGCCCCCCACCCCCAGATGAAGGCGGCGGTCACCGTACCGAGCGCCGCGGCGATGGAGAGCAGGTACCCGAGCGCCGCCTTGATCGGCACGGCGATCGAGCGGAAGACGACCATCAGCAGGATCAGCGCGAGTCCGACCACCACGAGACCGAACGGCACCAGGGCCTCGCTCAGCCGGGTGTTCACGTCGATGGCGACCGCCGTCTGTCCGGTCACGGTGATGTCGGAGATCTTCAGCTTGGTCTCCCAGCCGGGAGCCTGGGCGCGGATCTTGCCGACCAGCTCGGTCGTCCGCGGATCGCTCTGCGCCCACTCGGGCACCACCCGGACCAGACCGAGATCGGCGGTCTCGTTCGGGGTCTGCTTGGTGATGGCCTCGACGCCGGGGATCTTGGCGATGTCGTCGGCCAGATCCTGGACGGTGCCCTTCGGATCGGTGCTGGTGATGATGTCAGCGGTGACCAGCAGCGGGGCGTTGTAGCCGGGCCCGAACTCGGTGGCGACCAGGTCGAAGGTGGTCCGCTGCGGCGACCCGACCTCGGCACTGCCGTTGTCCGGCAGGGCCAGCGCCAGGTCCTTGATCGGGATGGCCAGCACCCCGATGACCAGCAGGATGACCGCGACGGTGAGCGCGGGGACCTTGGTGGCGATGGCGACCCAACGTGCACCCATGGTGTGACCGGTGGCGGCCTTGCCGACCAGCTTGACCGCGTGCGACGTCGGCTTGGGTCGCAGTCGGTTGCCGCAGATCGCCAGCAGTGCGGGCAGCAGCGTGAGGGCCGCACACACCGCCACCAGCACCCCGCCGGCCGCGGCCACCCCCATCACGGTGAGGAACGGGATGTTGGCCACGGCGAGCCCGCAGAGGGCGATGATCACCGTCGTACCGGCGAACACCACCGCCGAGCCGGCGGTGGCCGAGGACTGGGCGAGGGACTCCGCGACATCCATCCCGTGGGCCAGCTGTCGTCGGTGCCGAGTGACGATGAACAGGCCGTAGTCGATGCCGACGGCCAAGCCGATCATCAGGGCCAGGGTCGGGGTCGTGGTCGAGATGGTCGCGACCGACGCGATGCTCAGGATGGTCGACATGGTGATGCCGACCCCCAGTCCGGCCGTGATCAGGGGCAGCCCGGCGGCGATCAGCGAGCCGAAGGTGATCGAGAGGACGATGAAGGCGACGAACACCCCGATCAGGTCGGTCAGTCCGACACCGGCACCGGTGGACGTGTACATGTCGCCCCCGAGCGTGGTCGTGTAGGCGGCCCCGGTCGCCGTCTTGGCCGCCTTCTCGACCTCGGCGATCGTGCTCTGGCTCAGGTCCGTCACCGACACGTCGAACTGGATCTGCGACTGCGCGAACTTCTTGTCCGCCGAGATCGTGCCGACGGCATCGGACGCGAACGGGTCGTCGACGCCGCTGACGTGCTTGACCTTCTCGATGGCCTTGATCTGGTCCTCGATCGGGGCCTGGTGGTCGGTGATCGGTCCGGAGGTCGACTCGAAGACGAGCTGGCCGGTCGTCCCGGACGCCTGCGGAAAGCGCTCGTCCAAGGTGTCGATGCCGTGCTGGGACTCGGTGCCCGGGATCGTGTAGTCGTTCACCAGCGAGCCCTTGGCCACGCTGGTGATCCCGAAGCACACCCCGGCGAGCAGCACCCAGACGATCAGCGCCCGCCAGCGATGACGGGCGACCGCGTGCCCGAGCGCGTACAGGAACGTCGACATGACCTCACCCCCAGCGACGCACCCGCCGTGCCTCGCTCGCCTGCCACCCAATCGGGAGCGCCTGACAGAACCCCGCCCGGGAACCTGACGATTGCCTGACGGCGCCGCACGCCCCTTGTCCCGCCGCCCGGCAGTGGAACACTGTCGCCGTGACGCCCGGTGAGGCCCACGTGCTCGTGGTGGACGACGACGACGGCATCCGGGAGATGCTGCAGTCGTCGCTGTCGTTCGCCGGGTTCCGGGTCACCACCGCCCCCGACGCACAGACCGCGCTCACCCTGTTCGGCACCGATGATCCCGACGCGATCGTGCTCGACGTGATGATGCCCGGCATCGACGGCTTCGACTTCCTCCAGCTGCTGCGGCACCGCGGCGAGACGCTGCCGGTGCTGTTCCTGTCCGCCCGGGACACCGTGGAAGATCGGGTACGGGGGCTGCGACTCGGCGCCGACGACTACCTGACCAAGCCGTTCAGCGTGGTGGAGGTGACCGTACGGCTGGAGGGTCTGCTGCGTCGCAGCCGACTGGAGCGGGATCTGGCCCGCACGCTCACCTCGTCGCGTGGCGCCGGGGGCATCCTCCGCTGCGTCGATCTCGAGGTCGACGAGGAGCGGCACCTGACCCGCCGCGGCGATCGCAGCATCGATCTCTCCCCGACCGAGTTCCGGCTCCTGGTCTACCTGCTGCTGCATCAGGGCCGGGTGCTGTCGAAGGCCCAGATCCTCGACCAGCTGTGGCAGTACGACTTCGGCGGCGACAGCAACGTGGTCGAGCGGTTCGTCTCCAACCTGCGACGCAAGATCGACGTCGAGGCTCCGCCGTTGATCCACACGGTGCGCGGCTTCGGCTACACGATCCGGGCGCCGGAGGAGTCGGCGTGAGCGGGTCCGGCGGCGGACCGCGGCGCTGGAGCACGCGCAGCCGTTTGATCGTGACCCTCGCCATCACCTTGACCGTGATCCTGACCATCAGCACGACGGTCTCCATCCTCTACATGCGCGCCTACGTGCGGGATCGGATCGACGACCGGCTGCTCGGCACGTCGCAGCGGATCCGCGCCTCCCTGGTCGGGCTGCAGGGTGTCCAGCTGGATGCCGCCACGCTCGAGAACATGGCGCGGCCCGAGGGTGCCGCGGTGGTCTTCGTGCGCGACGGACGGCCCGTGCTGATCGCCAACACCGATCCGTCGACCGCGGCGACGCTGATCACGGCCGGGCAGGACGACGGTCAACCGCACCAGGTCCCGGACCGACCCGCGATGACGGTCATCCGGCTGGATGTGGCGGGCTCGGGGCTCTCCGTGATCGGATCCGGCCAGCAGGTCCTGGTGCCCGACGGTCTCGTCATCGGCTTCGACACCGGACCCAGTCTGGCCACCGTGCAGCGGCTGATCCTGGTGGCGGCCGGCGGGGTGCTCGCCGCGATCCTCGCGCTGGTGGCCGCCACCGTGATCATCGTCAGCCGCAGTCTCCGCCCGCTGAAGGCGATGTCGGAGAGCGCGCACGGGTTCGCCGCCGGTGACCGCTCGATCCGGCTGCCGGTCCCCGACGACGACCCCGACATGCACCGGCTGGCGGTCACGGTCAACGAGGCCTTCGACGTCCAGGAGACCGCGGAGGGGCGACTTCGTGCGTTCGTCGCGGACGCCTCCCACGAGCTGCGGACGCCCCTCACCACCGCCACCGGCTGGATCGAGCTCTACCTGCAGGGCGGACTCACCGACAAGGTCCGCCGCGATCACGCCATGGAGCGGGCGATGACGCAGCTGGGCCGGATGCGGGTGCTCATCGACGAGCTCGCGCTGCTGGCCCGGTTGGATCGGGCCCGACCGCTGGACCTGGATCCGATCGACCTGACCGCGCTGGCCACCGAGGTGCTGGAGGACGCCCGGGTGATCAACCCCGACCGTCGGTTCTCCCTGCACGCGGCCGGTCCGGCCGCGTTGCTGGGTGACGGGCCGAAGCTGCAGCAGGTGCTGCAGAACCTGCTCGGCAACGCCGTGCAGCACACTCCGGCCGGTACGCCGGTCGACGTCACCGTCCGTCCGGCCCGGCCCGACACCAGCGGCACGTTCGGCCCGAGCGGTGCCGTCCACACGTTGCTGGTGACCGATCACGGTCCGGGGATTCCCGCCGCGGACCAGGAGCACGTCTTCACCCGCTTCTGGCGCGGCGATGCGAGCCGTACCCGACAGACCGGTGGCGCCGGCCTGGGCCTGGCCATCGTGTCCTCCATCGTCATCGCCCACGGCGGCACGTCGGACGTGATCAGCCAGGTCGGTCAGGGCACCACGATCCGGGTGCGGCTGCCGGCCCGCAGGGTGGAACCGGCGGTCAGCGAGGCGCTGCGCTGACCAGGGCCGGTTCCTGCTCGGCGATCCACCCGAGGGTCAGCTCGGCGACCTCCCGCCAGCCGGCGTCGATGGTCAGCGAGTGGCCGCGGCCGTCCAGCGGCCGGTGCTCGGTGAGGGACGGGTTGTCGGCGTACAGCGTGCACT
Source organism: Microlunatus sp. (assembly GCA_036524985.1). GTDB lineage: Bacteria > Actinomycetota > Actinomycetes > Propionibacteriales > Propionibacteriaceae > Microlunatus. The sequence goes on from DATDBH010000138.1 coordinate 5,567, forward strand.
CCGCCTCGGTCACCGAGCGGGGGACGGCGTGGTCCTCGGTGCCCGACACCATCGGCGACGGTCCGCGGATCCCTTGGTGGGAGTCGACGGGGCCGGGTCGATCGCCACGGCTGCGGTGGCGTAGCCGTCGGCGAGCAGCTCCTGGGCGATCAGCCCACCGAAGGAGTGCCCGACCACGATCGGTTTGACCGGCAGCGCGTCGATCCGCACCAACCCGTCTACCCCTGGTCGATCGCCTGGCGTGACGAGCAGCTGACGGAGCCGGTCGCCGAGGTCGTACGGACGGCTGTCACCCGCGCGCGCCGGATGGGATGGACCTCCCCGCCGCCGGGACCCGGCCCGACCTGGCTGCCCCCCGACGATCGTGTGGCCGGTCCCCCTGCTTCCTCTGTCTGATCACGGTCTGAGACTTGACCGGATCGGTAGGGTCAGGGACTCGTCCCCCGCCGCCGAGAGGTACTTCTGATGACCATCACCCCACTCGTCTGGGGCGTCACCATCGCCATCATCATCGCCTTGCTGGCGATCGATCTCGTGGTGGCCGCGCTCAAACCGCACCGGGTCGGCTTCAAGGAGGCGGCCGGCTGGTCGATCTTCTACATCGCCGTGGCCATCGGCTTCGGGGTCTGGTTCACCTCAGCCTTCGGCGGCGAGCTGGGCGTCCAGTACTTCGCGGGCTATCTGGTGGAGAAGAGCCTGTCGGTCGACAACCTGTTCGTCTTCGTGATCATCATGACCACGTTCGCGGTGCCCGAGAAGCACCAGCACAAGGTGCTCACGTTCGGCATCGTGCTGGCCCTGATCATGCGGGCGATCTTCATCGCCCTGGGCGCCACGCTGCTGTCGCTGTTCTCCGTCGTGTTCCTGTTGTTCGGGCTGCTGCTGATCTTCACCGCGATCCAGCTGTTCCGCCACCGCGACGAGGACCCCGACATCGAGGACAACGTGGTGGTCAAGGGCGCGCGGCGCCTGCTACCGGTCACCGACGACTACGTCGAGGGCAAGCTGGTCACCCGTGTCGACGGCCGCCGGATGGTGACGCCGCTGTTCCTGGTGCTGATCGCGATCGGCAGCATCGACCTGCTGTTCGCGCTCGACTCCATCCCCGCGGTGTTCGGGGTCACCAACGAGCCGTTCATCGTCTTCACCGCCAACGCGTTCGCGCTGCTGGGACTGCGCGCACTCTTCTTCCTGGTCCAGGGCCTGCTGGATCGCCTGGTCTACCTCAGCACCGGGCTGTCGATCATCCTGGCCTTCATCGGCGTGAAGCTGATCCTGCACTGGCTGCACGTCGACATCAACCCGGCCGTGCCGGAGATCCCCACCCTGTTCAGCCTGGCCGTGATCCTGGTCGTGCTCGCCGTGACCACGATCGCCAGTCTGATCAAGACCCGGAACGACCCCACCGCCAAGGCCCACGCCGGGTCCATCCGGGCACACAAGCCGAAGCCCACAGAAGGGTCCGACACCCGGCGCTGACCGTACGCGACTCCGGGGCGCCATCCGGACGGACTCTGTGCGATCGCCCGAACGCTGCACCTTCACGCCGGCGACGCACCGGCAACACGGAATATCCGGTGCACCGACGGCGGCGGGTGCAGCTGCGGGCTGTGGGTGCAGCTGCGAGTAGAGGTCGCGGTCAGGCGAGTCGCTCGGCGAAGCTCGTCTGACTCCGCCGCCGGGTGAGAACGGTGGCCGCGACGACGACGACCAGGCCGACCACGACGGCGATGGTGAGCGCCGGCTGGCCGGCGTCGAGCGTACCGACGATCGCGCCGACCAGGCCCCAGCACACGGCGGCCGCGTACGAGAGCAGCCCACCGGTCCAGGCCAAGATGATCAGGACGGTGCCCAGGGCTCCGGCGAGGGTCGCGATCTGCGCCGCGATGCCGAGCGTGCCGGTGATCGGGGCACCGGAACCGGCGAAGGCCGTGGTCAGGTTCAGCCACATGGCCACGCTGATCCAACCGGCGTACAGGCCGAGAGTCCACCACAGCAGCGCCCGGCCCGGGCGCGGCCAGGCGGCGATCCTCGAGCGTTCGGCGAGGGCGATCCGCAGGGCCCAGACCAGGGCGACGAACATGATCACGATCACCACGAGCGTCGACCAGACCGGCTCGAGCTCGGCGGCGAGGATCCAGACGCTGAAGCCGGCGAAGACGACGAGCAACGGTGCGGCGAGACGGTCGATCAGATCGGCGTCGGTCCGCTTCCGGCGGAGAACGAGGAAGATCGCGAGCGCCACGCTGACGATCTCGATCAGTCCCCAGATGGAGAAGGTGTAGCCGGCCGGGGTCAGGGGTGGCTCGCCGTTGCGGTTGGACGTCGTGAACGAACCGCCCAGCACCGCGTTGAAGATGGGTGAGATGAGCTGGCCGACAGCGAAGAAGAGCATGGCCATCGTGACCGTTCTGCTCGCGATGCGTTCCTGAGTTGCGGTGGTCACGAAGTCTCCTGGATGTCTGTGTGCTCGGTGTCATCGTCGACGTGGTCGTTCTCGATGGTGCCGTCGGTGGCGTCGCGCCGTACGGCGTAGACCACCCAGTCCCAGCCGGCGCGGCGTGCCTTGCGCAGCAGGAGGAACCAGGCCAGTCGGTTGGTCGCGGTGATCTGCCGGCGACCCCGCTCTGCCTCCGCCCCGGTGACCTCGGTGGCCACGCCGGCGAGAGCGGGACCCTTGACCGCGCCGCGCAGCGTGCTGGCCGCGAGGGTGACCGCCGCCGTGTGGCGCAGTCGCTTGACCTTGCCGGTCCCGGGATCGGTCATGAAGTAGAGCGTCGGGCCGTCGATCCCATAGCCGACGGGCGTGGCGACGGCTCGACCGTCCCGGCGACAGGTCGTGAGCATCACCGCCCGCTGACCGCGTACCCCTGCCCAGGGATCGGGAGTCGTTCGTACCGACATGAAAATCAACCTTCTATATGTTTCGATTACTTAATGATCCGGTTCTACTATAGACGCTGTGGACGACGCGACAAGTGGGACCCCGGGGCGCTGGCAGGTGGAGCCCGAGACGAGGGCGCTCCGAACGCTGCAGACCGCGATGACCGACGCCGAGACGGCATTGGCCCGGCGGATGCGTCTGGGCCAGACCGACATGGCCGCGATGACGCATCTCGCGTCCGCGCGGCAGCCGGTGGGGCCGGGCTGGTTGAGCGCCCGCCTCGGCCTCACCCCGGCTGCGGCCACCGAGCTGGTCGACCGGCTGGAGAAGGTGGGGCACCTGGCCCGCGAGCGGGACCGCTCCGATCGCCGCCGCGTGAACCTGATCCCCACCGCGAGCTCGCTGATCCAGGTCAACGACCACATCCGGCCCCTGCTGGACGCTGTCGACGCCGTGGCCGAGGAGTTCTCCGACGACGAACGGGCCGCCATCCGCCGCTTCCTGGCCGAGGTGAGCGCGATCTACGACGACTTCGCGTCGGGCGCCTGAGCCCGGTCACCCGGGTGGGATCTGCTGGACAGAGGCGATGTGGGCGACGACTCAGTCGATCGGGTAGGCCACGAAGGCGAACCGGGCGCTGTCCGGTGCCAGCCGCCGTCCGGGGACGGGTGCGGGAACCAGTCCACGGACTCGCTCGCCACAGCCGCTCGACCTCGGCGTCGCGGTCACGAGACCGTCCTCGAGGACCCGGGCGAGCTGGGCGAGGCCGGGCACGTCGGTGAACGCCTCGGTGTTCAGGTAGATCCAGGCACCGTCGGGCGACCACTCCGGTCCGTCGATGTGGCCGGAACCGGTGTCCATCAGGGTCGTCGGACCGTACGGCTCCATGATCGCCAGCCGTCCCGGGGCGCCGGATTCCGCCAGCCGTGCGTACGCGAGCCGGCGACCGTCCGGCGACACCCCGTGCAGGTAGTGCGAGACACCCTCGTCAGGATCGACGGACCGGCAGGACCGACGGACCGGCAGGACCGACGGACCGGCCAGGACGTGGCCGAGGCCGGCGGTGCCGCGCCGCCCCACCCGTCACCTCTCGTACGTCGAGTGCGTGGCCGCACCCGCGGATTCGGGGAGGCGGGGGGCGAGGGGTCCGCTCAGGCCCAGCAGAGCCTGAGCAGCAGCACCTCGTCGCTCGGGGCGTCCACCACCACGGTCACGATGCCGGCACCGGTCAGCACCAGCGTCTCCGGCGTCTGCTGCGGCACGCTCATGCTCGTGGTGGCCACCACGGCGCCGCCGGCGTCGTACGCGGTCACCTTCGGGGCGGTGGAGAAGTGCACCATCGTCAGCTCCACCTGGGTGACCGGCTGGGCGAACGAGAGCGTCGAGGTGTGCCACAGGTGCAGTCCGGTGTGTCCGGACCAGGTCACCACCTCGGTCTGGGTGGGGGTGACGCCGCTGGTGTCCCTGGTGTCGATCGACACCGGGCCGACCACCCGGGGGTTCGCGTCGGTGCCGACGGTGCCGAACGTGACGCACTCGGCGACCGGCTCGCAGGCGCGCACGACCAGGCCCTCGATGGTGCCGACCAGCTCGCCTTCGCCGCCCTTCTCGTTCGGCTCGAACGCGAACCTGTACGCCGCGGTCACCTGGGCACCGGCCAGCTTCGGATCGGCGGCCCGGACCAGACGACCACACAGCTTCCCCTCCATCACCCCGCGTTCGCCGCACTCCTGACAACCCTTGAAGGCGGGCTCCCGGTGGGTGCCCTCGTTGGTCATGCCGGAGAGTCGGCCCTGCACCACGCCCACCGACGTCCGCCAGACGAACGTTCCGGCGTGGACTCCCCGCGCCATCCCCGTGCCGTGCGCGAAGACGGTGGTCAGGTCCTTGACCGAGAAGCGTCCGTCGAACAGCTTGCCGATCTCGGAGTCGCAGGCGTGCGACTGCACCTCGGCCCGGATCACGTGCTCGCTGGTCAACGTGACGCAGTCGAGCTTCTGGCAGACGTCCCGGTCCGCGTCGACGATGATCAGCTCACCCCTGACGTCCTTGGACAGCTCGTCCAGACACAGCACCGCCCGCGCCAGATCGGCCGGCCGGGCCTCGCACACGCTGAAGGCCATGATCATCTCCCCTTGGTCCGACCGGACCGCCCGCCGCGACCCGGATAGCCAGAGGACACTCCAGAGGCGGCTGCAGATACGTGGGTCCGGTCGATCCTCACGGGCCGGCCCTCAGCCCGCTCGGGTGTCAGCCCTCGATCACCTTGCCGGGGTTGAGGATCCCGTACGGATCCAGGGCGCGCCGGACGGCGAGGTGCAGGTCGGTCACGGCCGGCGAGAGCTCGCGGGCGAGCCCGGCCCGCTTCAGCAGACCCACGCCGTGCTCCCCCGTCACGGTGCCGCCGACGGCCAGCGCCTCGGTGAGGATCTCCTCGAACGCCTGCTGAGCTCGGAGCCGGGCCGGTTCGTCCCCCGGCGGGGTGATCAGCAGCGGATGCAGGTTGCCGTCTCCGGCGTGGGCGATGTTGGCGATCAGCACGTCGTGCCGCAGGCCGATCTCCTCGATCCGGGACAGCATCGCCGGCACCTGCGTGATCGGTACGCAGACGTCCTCGGTCAGCACCGGCCCGAGCCGCTCGACGGCGGGATAGGCGAGCCGCCGGGCGGCGAACAACGCGTCGGCCTCCTCGGCGTCGGTCGAGCGTGCCGCCCACGTCGCTCCGTTGCCCTGGAAGCAGTCGAGGACGGCGTCGGCCTCGGCGTCGCCGGACGCGCCGGGAGCGTCCAGCCGGGCCAGCAGGATCGCGGCGGAGTCGGCCTCCAGACCGAGGTTCTTCCAGTCGTTGACCGCGGTCAGGCAGTGCCGATCCAGCAGCTCCAACGCCGACGGCACCACCCCGGCCCGGGCCACCCCGGCCACCGCCTCACCGGCGGCGACGAGGGTGTCGAAGAACCCGACGACCGTGTGCTCGGGCGGCCGGGAGGGGCGCAGCCGTACGGTGATCTCGGTGACCAGTCCGAGCGTGCCCTCCGAGCCGACCAGCAAGCCGGCGAGATCGTAGCCGGCGACGCCCTTGGCGGTCTGCCGCCCCAGCCGGACCAGCTCCCCCGTACCGGTGACGACTTCCAGCCCCAGCACGTAATCGCGGGTGACGCCGTACTTGACGCAGCAGACCCCGCCCGCGTTGGTGGCGACGTTGCCGCCGATGGTCGACCACGGAGAGCTGGCGGGATCTGGCGGATACCAGAGTCCGGACGCGGCGGCGGCGGTTCGCAGGTGGTCGTTGACCACCCCGGGCTGCACGACCGCCAGCCGCTCCACCGGATCGATCCGCAGGATGGTGTCCATCCGCTCGAAGCTGATGATCACCGAGCCGTCGATCGCGTTCGCACCCCCGGACAGGCCGGTGCCGGCCCCGCGCGGCACGATCGGCACCCGGTGATCGACGCACCAGCGCACCACCGCCTGGGTCTCGGCCGCACTGACCGGCCGGACGACGGCCAACGGCGTCCCGTACGGTGCCCACTCCGCCTCGTCGTGGCTGTAGCCGACGAGCGTCTCCGGGTGGGTGATCACGTCCGCGGCCGGCAGGGTCGCGAGCTCGTCCGGCGGAATCGACTCGGGCATGGGCCTCCTCAGCTCGACAGCCTAGGCTGACCAAGCCACTAGCATCCGTGACGATGCGATCAGGAGAAGGCACGACATGCCGCTGGATGCAGATCGAGCGGGACGCGTCCGTCCCGCCACCCCCGTTGGCCGTCGAGCGCTGAGCCGGCCATGATGACGTCCCGGACGATCCTGCTGGGTGGGGTCGCAGCGAGCGCCGTGCTGACGTTCCTCGTCTGGCTCGGGGGCTTCGGCGTTGCCGACCAGTACCTGCTGCCCGATCAGGGCGCTTCCTGGTATCGCTGGAAGCTGCCGGAGCCGACCGTCTGGACCCGGCTGTCGGCCTGGACCGGGTACGTCGCCCACCAGCTGGTCATCTGGGGGCTGATCTTCTACGCGCAGACCCGGGTCAAGACGTACAGCAAGACCCTGCACCCGATCAACGTCATCGCTCTGGTCGCCAGCCTCTTCTTCATCGGCCTGCACGAGCTGCAGACCCAGATCTTCTACGACGGCCTCGCCCAGGACGTGTCCATCTTCAGCTCGCAGGGTTCGGTGATCCTGCTGCTGGTCGTCGTTCTGCTGATGGAGAACCGTCGTCGCGGGATGTTCTTCACCCGTCCGATGCCGATGAAGGCGCAGGTGATCGACTTCGCCCGCCGGTACCACGGCTACCTGTTCAGCTGGGCCGCGATCTACACCTTCTGGTATCACCCGATGCTCAACACGTCCGGACACCTGATCGGCTTCTTCTACATGTTCCTGTTGCTCGTGCAGGGAAGTCTGTTCCTCACCCGGGCGCACACCAACCGGGTCTGGACCCTGTGCCTGGAGCTGTTGGTGGCCGTGCACGGAACCCTGGTGGCGATCATGCAAAGCGGTCCCCGAGGCCTGTGGCCGATGTTCCTGTTCGGCTTCCTGGCGGTCTTCGTGATCACCCAGATGCACGGCATCGGACTCAGCCGCCGGACCCGCACCCTGATCGGGGCCGGCTACGTGCTGGCAGTCGTCGCCTCCTACGCGTGGCTCGGCTTCGGCCGGTTGAACGAGATCGTCCGGATCCCGATCATCGAGTACGCGCTCGTCGGCGTGCTGTCGTTGCTGATCTGGGGCGGTCTGGCCCTCGCCCGCGCCGCCCGCCGACCCCGCACTCCCGACCCGGCCGACGAGGAGTCCGTCGCCGCCCGACCCGGACCGCCCACTCTCTGACCCCGCCCCTTGCTCTCCCGACTTCGACCGGGACCGGCCAGCCGGTCAGCCGAGGCGAACCGGGGTGTCCATCACGCGGGCGCCGGTGACCGGACGGGTCTGGCCCACCAGGCGGACCGAGGCCGGGCCGGCGAAGGTGTCACCGGCGGTTCCGATCCGGAAGCTGATCTCGCCCGGCTCCACGATCCTCCCCAGATCCCGGCCGGTGAAGGAGAGCCGATCGGTGTGCACGTCGAAGGTGACCGTCGTCGATGTCCCGGCCACCAGCGGCACCCGGGCGAAGCCGATCAGCTGGGTCACCGGCCTCGTCACGCTGGCCACCGGATCGCCGGCGTACAGCTGGACCACCTCGACCCCGTCGCGGCCACCGATGTTGGTCACGGTCACGCTGACCTCGACCGTGCCGTCGACAGCGATCTCCGCCCTGCTGGCGACCAGGTCAGCGTACGCGTACGCGGTGTAGGAGAGCCCGTGACCGAACCAGTACGCCGGGCCGGGATCGAGGTTGCTGACACCCTGGCTGTGCTGACCGAGCGGCGGCGCCAGGTAGGTGAACGGCGAGCCACCGACGTGGTGCGGCACGCCGACCGGCAGCTTGCCGGTGGGGTTCACCCGCCCGGACAGCACGCGAGCGATCGCCCCGCCGCCCTCCTCGCCGGGGAAGAACGCCTGGACGGTCGCGGCCAGCCGGTCGCGGTACGGGCCGAGCGCGTACGGGCGTCCGGAGACCATGATCATCACCACCGGCGTGCC
>DATDBH010000139.1:0-8602 GCA_036524985.1 Microlunatus sp.
CGCTGCCGCATTCGACTAGCTACCTGTCTTCGCGGCGACCCACTCGCCACCGGTCACCTTGTAGACCGTCAGCACCTTGGTGGTGGAGTCCCCGAACTCGTCGAAGGCCACCGGCCCGGTGGCGCCGTCGAAGGACACGCCCTGGATGGCCGTGATCGTCGACTCACGGGCCGACTTGGCGTCGGCCGCATCCGCGAGGGAGACCTTCAGCCCGGCGATGATGGCGTTGGCCGCATCATAGGCGTACGGGCCGTAGGCCGCGAACGGCTCTTTGAAACCGGCAGCTTCGTAGGCCGCGATGAACTCCTGTGCCGACGGCAGCGACTCCGGCGGAGCGCCGACCGAGGTGGACAGGTCACCATCGGAGGACTTGCCGGCCAGCTCGATGAAGGCCGGATCCTTGATGCCGTCGCCGCCCATCAACGCGACGTTCAGACCGGCAGCCTTCATCTGCTGGCTGAGCGGACCGGCCTGCGGGTACTCACCGCCGTAGTAGACGGCCTTGGGTTTGGCCGACTTCACCTTGTTGATGACGGCGGAGAAGTCCTTGTCATCGGGGTTGATCGTCTCAGCCGCCACGATGGTGCCACCGCCGGCCTTGAACGCCTCAGTGAAAGCGGTGACCAATCCCTGGCCGTACGCCTTCTTGTCGTGGATGGTCGCCACCTCCTTCATGCCCTCGCCGAGCAGGTAGTTCGCGGCGAAGGGACCCTGGACCGCGTCGGTGGTGCAGGTCCGGAAGTAGTTCGGGTAGGTCCGCGTGGGATTGGTCAGGTCCGGTCCCTGCGTCAGGGTCGGGTTGGTGTTGGCGGGCGAGACCATCGCGATGTTCGCAGCGGCCAGCACCGGCTGGACGGACTGGGCGACCGACGAGTTCAAGGTGCCGACCACGCCGACCACCTCGTCGTCCCCGGCGAGCTTGGTGGCAGCGTTCTTGCCGACGTCCGGCTTGGCCTCGTCGTCCTCGGCCGCCAGCTCCAGGGTCCAGCCCGGGATGGCGTTGGACTCGTTGGCCTGCTTGATGGCCAGGTCGACGGAGTTCTGGATGCCCAGACCCAGAGCCGACAGGTCACCCGTGAGCGGAGCGATGACGCCGATCTTGGCGACCTTGTTGCTGGTCTCGCCGGTGGTGCCGCCCTCTTCGGCGCGACTGCCGCAGGCAGACATGGACAGGGTGGCCGCGAGCAGGGTGGCTCCGACGGCTATGAGCCGATGCTTTCGCACGTTTCCTTCTCCTCCTGAAGTCGGTGCAGGCTCGCGGGCCGGACAACGACTGGATGACGGCCTGACGATTCCGCGAGCATGAGCACAGTAAGCGCGGAATCTCAGCGCAGCGTCAGGTTTCGCGGTCGTGTTGCCACTTCGTTACACGACTGAATGCCCGTCGGGCTCGTTCCACTACTTCTTCTTGGCGCCCGCGCCGTGCTCGATGACGCCTTCGGCGACCTCGCGCATCGACTTGCGCAGATCCATGGCGGTCTTCTGGATCCAGCGGAACGCCTCCGGCTCGGTCAGACCGAGACCGGTCTGCAGCATGCCCTTGGCCCGGTCGACCGCCTTGCGCGACTCCAGCCGCTCGGTCAGGTCCTCGACCTCGGCCTCCACCGCCTTGATCTCGGCGAAGCGGGCGCGGGCGATCTCGATCGCCGGGATCAGATCCGCCTTGCCGAACGGCTTGACCACGTACGCCATCGCGCCGGCCTGCCGAGCCCGGTCGACCAGCTCGCGCTGGCTGAAGGCGGTCAGCATGACCACCGGTGCGATGCGCTCGGTCGCGATCTTCTCGGCCGCGCTGATCCCGTCCAGCTTGGGCATCTTCACGTCCATCACGACCAGATCGGGCCGCAGATCAGTGGTCAGCTCCACCGCGGCCTCACCGTCTCCGGCCTGGCCGACCACGTCATATCCCTCTTCGGTCAGCATCTCGACCAGGTCGAGGCGGATCAGCACCTCGTCCTCGGCCACGACCACTCGGGTCGCGCCGTCGGTCACGCCGGCCTTGTCTTCATCTGTCGTCACGCGCTCACTCTAGCCAGCGAGTGTTACGGCCAGCAGTCCTCGCACCCCGGTGGTATTCCCCGCCCGGCGCGGGCGTACGGGTTGTGACAGGTGGATCGGGTGCCGGGGAGGGGAGTCGAACCCCCATGTCCTTGCGGACAAACGGTTTTGAGCCGTCCGCGTATGCCATTCCGCCACCCCGGCCGGAGCAGCCGCGACGCGCGCGCGTCGCGGGGTCGAACGTTACTACGGGCCCCCACTCGGTCGCGAGTCACACAGCGTCCGCGAGTGCTGACGCACGCCCGGATGCATCCACGCGGTGCGGCGCGTGCATGGGACCGGAGACGTGCGTCAGCGCCTGTGTCAGAGCGGGGCGCCGATCCGGCGTACCCGGATCATGTTCGTGTGGCCGGCCACCCCGGGCGGGGAGCCGGCGACGATGACCACCCGCTCGCCCTCGGCGATGAGTGCGCTGTCCATCAGCGCCTTGTCCACCTGGCGGATCATGTCGTCGGTGTGGGACACCATCGGGACCAGGAAGGACTCCACCCCCCAGTTCAGGGTGAGCGTCGCCCGGGTCTGCTCGATCGGCGTGAAGGCCAGGATCGGAATGGGCGACCGCAGCCGGGAGAGCCGACGGGCGGAGTCGCCCGAGTGCGTGAAGGCGACCAGGAACTTCGCGTCGATCCGCTGCGCCACCTCGGCGGCCGCCTTGGTGATGACGCCGCTCGTGGTGTGCGGATCCCACTCGATGTTCTGCAGCTGCTCGAGCCCGTGGTCCTCGGTGTTCGCCACGATCCGGGCCATGGTCTGGACGGTGAGCACCGGGTAGTCCCCGACGCTCGTCTCGCCCGACAGCATGACCGCATCGGCGCCGTCCAGGATCGCGTTGGCGACGTCGGAGGCTTCGGCCCGGGTCGGGCGCGGGGCGGAGATCATCGACTCGAGCATCTGGGTGGCCACGATGACCGGCTTGGCCCACCGGCGGGCTGCAGTGACGATCTTCTTCTGGACCAGCGGCACCTCCTCCAGCGGCAGCTCCACGCCGAGGTCGCCACGAGCCACCATGAACGCGTCGAACGCGTCGATGATCTCGTCGAGGTTGGCGATCGCCTGAGGCTTCTCGAGCTTGGCGATCACCGGCAGGCGCTTGCCCTCCTCGTCCATCACCTGATGCACGATGTCGATGTCGGAGGCGCTCCGGACGAAGGACAGCGCAATCATGTCGACACCGTTGCGCAGCGCCCAGCGCAGATCCGCGATGTCCTTCTCACTCATCGCGGGCACGCTGACGGCGACTCCGGGCAGGTTGATGCCCTTGTTGTTGCTCACGGCACCACCGACGACGACCTTGGTCACCACGTCGGTCGCAGTGACCTCCACGGCCTCGAGCGCGAGGCGTCCGTCGTCGATCAGGATGCTGTCGCCCGGGCGCACATCCGTCGGCAGGCCCTTGTAGGTGGTGGAGCAGCGGTCGACGGTGCCCTGGATGTCGTCGATGGTGATGGTGAACCTGGCGCCGTCCACCAGCACCTCTTTGCCGCTCGCGAAGCGACCGAGACGGATCTTGGGACCTTGAAGGTCGGCGAGCACGCCGACGGGCCGGCCCACCGACTTCGACGCTGCCCGGACGTTGTCCAGGTTGGCCTTGTGGTCGGAATAGTCGCCATGGCTCATGTTGAGCCGGGCGACGTCCATCCCGGCCTGCACCAGCTCGACGAGTCGCTCGGGCGCGGACGAAGCCGGGCCCAGCGTGCACACGATGTTTGCTCTACGCACGAGGCGACCCTACAGAAGGGATCGGGCGCTGTCGTACGGTCTCCCACCCGAGGGGCCCGACGGGTCCCGATCCGAGCGTCAGGCGCGAGCGACGACGTCCAGCGCGTGCTGCAGATCCCCGGGGTAGTCGGAGCTGAAAGTGACCTGCTCGTTGCGAACCGGGTGCAGGAAGGCGAGTCCCACCGCGTGCAGCCACTGACGCTCGAGACCGAGCCGGGCGGCCAGGACGGGATCACTCCCGTACATCGGATCGCCGACGCAGGGATGGCGGATCGCCGCCATGTGCACGCGGATCTGATGGGTGCGGCCGGTCTCCAGATGCACCTCGAGCAACGTGGTGCCGACGAAGGCGTGCAAGGTGTCGTAGTGGGTGACACTCGGCCGGCCCGACGCGGTGATGGCCATCTTGTACTCCGCGCTGGGGTGTCGCCCGATGGGCGCGTCGATGGTGCCGACGAACGGGTCGGGGTGTCCCTGGACGAGGGTGTGGTACGTCTTGTCGACCGTACGGGAGCGGAAGGCGCGCTTCAGGCCGGTGTAGGCCGGCTCGCTCTTGGCCACCACCATCAGCCCCGAGGTGCCGACATCGAGCCGCTGGACGATGCCCTGCCGCTCGGGAACCCCGGAGGTGGAGATGCGGAAGCCGGCAGCCGCCAGGTGGCCCAGCACGGTCGGCCCGCTCCAGCCGACGCTCGGATGGGCGGCCACGCCGACCGGCTTGTCCACGACCACGATGTCGTCGTCGTCGTAGACGATCGTGAGCCCCGGCGCCGTCATGGGCTGAACCACGGCAGAACGGGCGTCGGTCAGCGTCACCTCGAGCATGGCACCGGAGCTGACCCGGTCGGACTTGGCCGCGACCGCCCCGTCCAACAGCACCCCGCCGTCGGCCACCAGATCGGCGATCCGACTGCGCGACAGCCCGAGCATCCGCGCGACTGCGGCGTCGACGCGCTCCCCCTCCAGACCCTCGGGGACCAGCATCACCCGGGCGTCGCTCACGAGCTCAGCCTCTCGGAGCTCCCGGGGCGGCGAGAGCGGCGAGAGAGCTGGGGTGGCACCTCCACGTCAGGAGTCCCGGTCCGGCCGCTCGGCGGCGTCCCGGGAGTCGACGGGGGCATCACCGGGGTGCTCGTCGCCGGTCGGAGTGGCGACCGTCCGCGTGTAGCGCTCACCCTCGATGCCGACGTTCTTGATCACGGCCAGGACCATGATCAGCACGGCGGCCGAGGTGATGCAGACGTCGGCGATGTTGAAGATGGCGAAGTGCGGCAGCTGGAAGAAGTCCACCACGTGGCCCCGCAGGAAGCCGGGGGCTCGGAAGATGCGGTCCATCAGGTTGCCGCTGACCCCGGCGACCAGCAGACCGAGGGCCACCGCCCAGCCCGGGTGGTTGATCTTCGGCGCCAGCTTGATCAGCACGAAGGAGACCACGGCCACGGCCAGCAGCGCGAAGACCATGGTGAAGTTCTCACCGAGGCTGAACGCGGCACCGGGGTTCCGGATCAGGCGCAGGGTCAACAGACCGCCGAAGAGCACCGGCGGGTCGGTCGGATCGAGCCAGCGCACCGCGATGATCTTGGTCAGCTGATCGAGCAGCAAGCCACCCGCAGCGACGACGACGAAGATCAGTCGCATCCGACGCCGGTGAGCGTCGGACGGGGCGCCGGTGGCTATCGGCGCTCTTCCCGCTGCTTGCAGGTGACGCACAGCGTCGCCCGCGGAAACGCCATCAGCCGACCCTTGCCGATCGGCAGGCCGCAGTTGTCACACCGACCGTAGGCACCCTGGTCGATGTGGCGCAGCGCCAGGCGTGACTGATCGAGCATCTCCCGAGCGTTCTTGGCGAGCGACATCTCGGCGTCGCGCTCGAAGTTGGCGGAGCCGACGTCTGCCGGGTCGCGTCCCGCTCCCTCGTTGCCGTCGCGCAAGAGACCGACGAGCTCTGCCTCGGAGATCTCCAGCTGGCTCGCGAACCGATCGATGTCCTCGGTGAGCGTCTGCCGGACCTCCGCGACCTCCTCGTCGGTCCAGGGGTCCTCTCCGTCGCGGACCGGCAGGCTCGCGGCGTCCACCCGGGCCGGTGGCTTGTCGCCGGCAGTCTTGTCGTCGGCGGTGGACCGGGTGGTCGTCATGGGTGTTCCCCCTCGGGTGGTGCAGCGCCGGCTGAACGGACTGCTGCGTTCGTCGCACGAACCTTAGGGCCTGGAACGAGGTTGTTCAACGGCCGGTTGAGGATTCTTACCCGAATTGCGTCCTCCGGTCGCCCGGTGACCCGATTCGGCCGCACAGCGAACGCCCGGCCGATGTCGGCCGGGCGTTCATCCTGCTCGGTGGGTCAGCGCTGGTCGCCCAGCAGGGCGTCCAGACGCGGGGTATCACTGGTCGACGGGCCGTCCGCCTCATCGGCCGGGTCCTCGTCGGGGAACACGGGATCGCTCGTGGAGCTCGGGACGGCAGCCTCGGACGCGTCGGCGTCGGCGGCCTCGTCACCAGCCCCGGCTCCCGCTCCGCCGCTCGTCTCGGTGTCACCTGCGTCGGCTGCGCGCCCTTGAGCCTCCGCAACGGCGGCCGGGTCGGCCAGTGCCGGGACCTCGTACGGCTGGGCCGTCCTCGACTCCAGCGAGGTGATGTGCTCCCGCAGCTCGTTGGTCAGGTTCGCCCGGAAGCTGGCCTCGAATCCCCGCAGCTGCCCGACAGCGAGCTGCAGGTCGTCACGCTCCGCGTGCAGCGCATCGAGCAGCTCGGAGCGGCGGCCGGCGATCTCGGAATCGAGGTTGTCGGCGCGGTCCTTCGCCTCGGCCTGCACTCGCTCGGCGGTCTGCTGCGCCTCGGCGGCGATCCGGTCGGCCTGCGCCTGGGCTTCCCCCGTCACCTCCTGGGCGGAGGTGGACGCGGCCTCGCGGATCTGGGCCGCCTCGGCGGTGGCCTCCTCGACGAGCCGCTCGGCCTGCTCGGTCGACAGGGTGACCAGCCGCACGACAGCGGAGCTGGCCTCGGCACCGGTGGTGACCACGATGGTCTCCGGCTCGGCCGGCCCGGAGTCGGCGGCAGCCGGGGCCGCCTCGTCGACGGCGGGCGACGCCGTCAGCGCGTCGATCTGCTTCTTGAGGTTCTGGTTCTCCTCGGCGAGCTGCTCGAAGGCCACCTCGACCTCGTCGACGAACTCATCGACCTCGAGCACCTCGTAACCCGACTTGCGAGCCATCCGGAACCGCTTGTTGCGCACATCGTCCAGCGACAGCGTCATCGTCCACCTCAGTTGTTTCTCGACATCACGACCGGCCGACCCCTAGCCAGATCGGCCCGCCCTACCGTACTCGCCCTGGACCGTCAGCGCCCTGTACGACAACCGGGTGAGGCCGACTGCGACCGAAGTCACCCGAGCGTGCTCACAGCTCGACTCGGCATGTGTTGACACAGCACGCGCGAAGTCTGAAGGAGTGCACTCTGGCGACGATTGGGGAGGAACTGCTCAGTAGTGCTGGGCCGAGTGGCTGATACCGCGACAAAGGCAGTCGGCCCAGTGGTGCATCGTCGTTCGCAGCGCAAGGCCGCGCGTCCAAGGCGCGGCCGAGCAGCGAACGACGATAACTAAAAAA
This sequence comes from Microlunatus sp., assembly GCA_036524985.1. Taxonomy (GTDB): domain Bacteria; phylum Actinomycetota; class Actinomycetes; order Propionibacteriales; family Propionibacteriaceae; genus Microlunatus. The sequence goes on from DATDBH010000139.1 coordinate 7,380, forward strand.
AGACAGCCCGGTTGACCTGCATCAAGATGCTGACGCCGATGGCCAGGCCGATGAAGGCGAGATCGAGCATCATGTTGCCGATCCGGACGGGCTTGAGCACCTTGCGCAGGGCGCGCAGCGGCGGATCGGTGACGGAGTAGATGACCTCGGCGACCACCAGCATCGGCCCCCGAGGCTGCCACTCACGGACCAGGACAGGGATCCACGAGAGGATCATCCTGGCGAACAGGACCAGAAGGAAGATCCACAGCACCCACCCGATGACCGTTCCGATGATGAACATGCGTTCCTGAGTCCCTCAGTCCGTGTCGGTTGACGTCACCGGCCGGGTGCTCAGCTCTGGTTGAAGAACCCGCCTGCGATGCGTTCCTTGTCCTCCGCCGTCACGTTGACGTTGGGCGGTGACAGCAAGAACACCTTGCTGGTGACACGTTCGATACTGCCACGCAGACCAAAGATCAGACCAGCCGCGAAGTCGACCAACCTCTTGGCGTCGACGTCCTCCATCTCGGACAGGTTCATGATCACAGGCACCCCGTCGCGGAAGTGCTCGCCGATCGTGCGGGCCTCGTTGTAGGTCCGTGGGTGCACGGTGGTGATGCGATACACGTCGTCCGTCCGTGGGGTCGGGGCCACACTCGGGCTGGTGGTCGCCGCCGGAGCGGTGACCGGGCGCTTGGTCTCCAGGGGGGTGACGCTGCCGCCACCGGTCGCCCGAGGCTCCGTCTCCGGACCGATGTGCCAGCCGGACGCCGGGGACTTCGCGGCGGCCGGGTCACCGGCGACCAACTCGTCGCGGCTGATGCCTTCGGTCTGCTCACCGTCGACCTCGTCGTACTGCCCGTACCGGTCGTCGGTCACCAGTCCGAGCCAGGCAGCTGCCCGCTTCAGTCTTTCGGCCATGGATGAGTTCCTTACCCTCTGTGCAGGTCCAGGTTCGCGCTCGACCTTACCGTCCGAAGACGGCCGGGCCGGGATCGTCTGTGGCGACACGCGGTCAGATCCCCCGCGGACCGACTCGGCGCGCGGAGATGCGTCGAAGCGTCGACGCCAGGCGACTACTTCAGGAAGTCCGGCACGTCGAGGTCGTCGTCGTCCGCAGCCGGGGCCGGCGGACGAGGGGTGGACAGCGGCGACGGAGTGGACGGTCGAGTGACCGGCTGGGCACTGGGCCCGGTTCCCTGGGAGTTGCTCCGCTCCGGCTCGGCCGAGCCGTAGCTCGC
>DATDBH010000140.1:0-25491 GCA_036524985.1 Microlunatus sp.
CGGCGAGCTCGTCCTGCACCGGCCGACCTCGGGCGCCTTCGTCTCCTACATGCGGGAGTTCTACGGCGAGAAGGCCGCGTACGTCACCGGCTGGATGTACTGGCTCAACTGGGCCCTGACCGGCATCGCCGAGCTCTCGGCCGTCGGTCTGTACGTCCAGTACTGGATTCCCACCATGCCGACGTGGGCGACCGTGCTGATCGCCCTGGCCGTGGTGCTGGTGATCAACCTGCTGTCGGCGCGTGCCTTCGGCGAGTTCGAGTTCTGGGCCGCCATCCTCAAGGTCGGCGCCATCGTCGTCTTCCTGATCGTCGGCACGATCGTGGTCGTCTTCGGTCTGTACGTCGGGGATCACCAGGCCGGCTTCTCCAACCTGTGGAGCAACCCGGGAGGCTTCTGGCCCACCGAGGACCCCTACAACTGGTACGGCCCCCTGCTGGTCATGTCCGGCGTCGTGTTCGCCTACGCCGCCATCGAGATGGTCGGGGTGGCGGCCGGTGAGATGGAGGACTCCGAGCGCGAGGTCCCCAAGGCCGTCAACGCGGTCATCTTCCGGATCGGTGTCTTCTACTGCGGCTCGATCCTGCTGCTCGTCTGCATGCTGCCGACGCAGGACTACACCGCCGGCACCAGCCCGTTCGTCACGGTGTTCGACCGGATGGGCCTGACCTGGATGGCCAGCCTGATCCAAGCGATCCTGATCGTGGCCGCCATGTCCAGCCTGAACTCCGGTCTCTATTCCACCGGCCGGGTGCTCCGCAGCCTCGGCATGTCGAAGCAGGCACCGGCCTTCACCCTGAAGATGAGCAACCAGGGCGTGCCGTGGGCCGGCATCGTGATGACCTCCGTCGTGTTCGTCTTCGGTGCGGGCCTGAACTTCGTGGCTCCGGACGCCTTCGAGATCGCCCTGGAGGCGGCGGCCATCGGGGTCGTCTTCACCTGGGCCACCATCTTCTTGTCCCAGCTCCGGCTGCGGGCCCTGGTCAACAAGGGGGTGATCGCGCCGAGCAAGTTCCAGGCCCCGGGCTATCCGTGGACCAGCTACCTCGGTCTCGGGTTCCTCGTCTTCGTGCTCGTCGGCATGATGATCTCGGGTTGGCAGTCCTCCCCGTACTTCTGGCACAAGACGACCTTCATCGTCGTCGTCATCGGCATCCCGATCATCGTCGTGCTGCTGATCGCCGGCTGGTTCATCGTGCGGCCGAACGTGATGGCCCACACCCAGGGTCGGACCAAGGCGGTCTGGTCCGACGACGGTCCCACCTACCCGGGCTTGACGCCCGAGGAGCTGGACCGGCAGAACGACCCCGGCACCAACCCGATCGACCCGGAGATGAACTGATGAGGACCTCGATCCGTTGGATGCTGGCCGCCGTCGCGTGCGCGGCCCTGGCCACCGTGAGCGCCTGCGGCGCGGGTGAGATCAACTCCGATCCCTCGGTCGTTCCCGGGGCCACCCCCGGCGGAAAGCTGCGGATCGGTATCTCGTTCGACCAACCGGGTCTGGGACTCGAGGAGGGCAACAGCTACTCCGGGTTCGACGTCGACACGGCCACGTACGTGGCCAAGTCTCTCGGCGTGCCGGCCGAGAACATCACCTGGATCGAGGCCGATCCGGGCAACCGCGAGAGCCTGATCAGCAGCGGTGCCGTCGATCTGGTGTTCTCGACGTACTCGATCACCGACGAGCGCAAGCAGAAGGTCGACTTCGCCGGTCCCTACTTCGAGGCGCACCAGGATCTGCTGGTGCGGCGCAACGAGGAGGAGATCACCGGTCCGGAGACCCTCGACAACCGGGTGCTCTGCTCGGTGGCCGGCACCACCTCGGCCGCGCTGGTCAAGGAGAAGTTCAAGGGCCGGATCGATCTCCGGGAGTACTCGAAGTTCTCCGACTGCGTGGCGGCGCTCGATCGCAGCGAGGTGGACGCCGTCACCACCGACGACGTGATCCTGGCCGGCTTCGCTGCCGAACCGCAGTACAAGGGCAAGCTGAAGGTGGTCGGCAAGGGCTTCTCCGACGAGCTGTACGGGGTGGGCATCAAGAAGGGTGATGCGGCCATGGTCGAGAAGGTCAACACCGCGTTGAAGGCCTTCATCGCCGACGGTTCCTGGAAGGCGTCGCTCGACGAGACCGTTCGCCCGTCCGGCTACAAGATCCCCAAGCCGCCCACGCCGGGCAGCTGACCGAGAGTCACGGGATCAAGGAGGTACGACCGGCCGTGGATCGCCGTCCGAGCGCGGGCACTCCGACCTCGCTCAGAGAGTTCCTGGAGCAGCACGAGCCGTTCGCCTCACTCGACCCGGCGGCCGTCGCGACCATCGCGGCGGCCGCTCGGGTCGAGCAGTTCGACGCGGGCCAGCTGATCGTCGACGCGTTCGTCGACCCGAACAGCGAGATGTTCGTCGTGATCGAGGGCCAGGTCGACGTCTGGAACGACCGCGATCGCCTGCTCCAGGTGCCCGACGAGCGTCTCGGGCCCGGCGAGGTGTTCGGCTTCTCCTCGATGCTCACCGAGCGATCGGTGGGCCCCCGGGTGGTGGCGACCGGTCGGACGGAGGTGGCGGTGATGCCGGCGTCCGTCGTCTCGCCCGCGTTCACCTCGGCCGAGGGTGCTCGCTTCCTGGCCGAGCACATGTCGGCGGCGATCCGGCGGGGAGCGCCGCGGCCGACGTACAGCCTGGTCGACGACCTGATCGCGACCGAGCCGCTGGTGGTCGCCCCCACGGACACCGCGTACGAGGTCGCCCGCCGGCTGACCGACCGGCAGCTGACCGACCGGCACCTGCCCGGTGCGGTGACCGAGCTCGGTGACGGCCGCTACGGGATCGTCAGCGATGCGCTGCTGCGCCGCCACCTGATCGTCGACGGGCGGCCGCGCACGACCCCCGTCGCCGAGCTCATCGAGTCACCGGCCCTGACCGTACGGATGGGGGACTCCGCCACCGAGGCGCTGATCCTGCTGCTGGAGGCCGACGCCGAGCACCTCGTGGTGGTGGATGCCGCCCGGCGACTCCGTGGGATCGTCGCTCCTCGGGACTTCGCCGTCTCGCCGACCACCGCCGGGGTGTCGCTGCACGAGCAGCTGCGTCGGGCCGAGGACACCGACGAGCTGGTCGACCGGGCTCGGCGGGTGGTCGCCACCCTGGACGACCTGCTCGCCGGTGGGCTGACCTCGCACCGGGTCATCGCGGTGTACTCGACCCTGCTGGACACCCTCGTCCGGCGGGCGATCACGTTGATCTTCGCTGCCCACCCGGAGCTCTCGGTCGATGCCTTCACCTGGTTGTCGCTGGGCAGCAACGGACGCCGCGAGGCCGTGCCGAGCTCCGACGTCGACACCGCGGTCGTGTTTGCCGACGGCCTGTCACCCACCGAGATCGAGGCCTACCGGTACGCCTTCGGTGAGGTGCACGACGTGCTGGCCCGGGCGGGAGTCAGCGGCGATCACCACGGGGCCACCGCCCCCCATCCGGCCTTCTCCCGGACCAACGACCAGTGGCGGGCGGCGGGCCGGGAGTGGATGTCGGCGCCGGAGAAGAACAAGGGCGCCGTGATGGCCTCGCTGTTGGTGGACGGACGGGCGATCTTCGGAGATCCCGGGCTGCCCGCGGTCGCCAGGGTCTTCTCCGAGCTTCGCCGCCATCACGGCACCATGCGGCTGCTGCTGCAGGAGTCGCTCTCCCATCGGGCTCGGATGCACTCGGTGCTCGACGTCCTGGTCCGCCGGGACGGGATCTTCGACATCAAGGCCGGCGCGATCCTGCCGGTCGTGAACCTGGCCAGGTGGGCCGCCCTCAGCGTCGGGTCGGCGGCGCTGCCGACCACCGAACGGCTCCGGGTCGCCTCGGGTTCGGCCATGCTCCCGGCCCGTCGGGCGACGAACCTGATCGAGGCGTTCGACGTCCTGCAGCGGCTCCGGCTGCGCTACCAGCTGCTGCAGATCCAGGCGGGCGAGCGGCCCACGGACCAGCTCAGGTTGGATCGGCTGTCTCCGATCGATCGGAGCATGGTGAACCAGGCGGTGCGCGAGGTGGCGGCGGCCCAGCGCCGGATGGACAACATCTCCCAGTATGTGCCGATCGACGCCTGGACCGCACCCGAGGAGTCATGAGCCAGCCACGCCCGACCGACCGCGACGCGGCAGGCGGCGCCCGGATCGCCGTGATCGGCGACGTCGGCGGACACCTGGACGAGCTGCGCCGCGAGCTCGTCCGCCTCGGCGCCGACCCGGAGACCGGGGAGCTTCCCGCCGACCTGACCATCGTCCAGGTCGGCGATCTCGTGCATCGCGGACCGGACTCGGCGGGGGTCGTGAGGCTCGTCGACCGTCACCTCCGGGGGCGAGGAGGACAGTGGGTCCAGCTGGTCGGCAACCACGAGGCGCAGTATCTGACCGCGCCGGCCTTCGCCTGGCCCGAGCGCCTCGACGACACCTCGGCGGACACCGTACGCACCTGGTGGACCGACGGTCTGATGCGGGTGGCCGTGGCGATCCGCGCCGACGACGGCAGCCAGGTCCTGATCACCCACGCCGGTCTGACGTCGGGCTACTGGCGTCAGGTGCTCGGCGCCCCGGAGGACGCCTTCCAGGCCGCCGAGGGGCTCAACTCCTTCATCGGCGCTGACGACGTGATCTTCCGCCCGGGGCAGATGCTGCTCGGCGGAGCGCCGGACCTGGCGGCCGGTCCGCTCTGGGCCGCGGCCGCGACCGAGCTGGTGCCGGGCTGGTTCGGTGCCGGCCTGCCGTTCAGCCAGGTGCACGGGCACACCTCCCTCTACGCCTGGGACGAGCGCCGCTTCGTCGCCCGGAAGGAGATCGCGCGCCGGACCACCCTCGACGAACCGGCACGGCATGAGAGCACCAAGCTGGGCGCGGTCCGGATCATCGGCATCGACCCCGGTCACGGCCGGGCACCCGGTGTGTCCTGGCGGGCCTGGGAACCGACGGCCCTCCGCTGAGTTGTCAGCCGCAGTGGTCGCCCGAGCAACCACCGACGCTGACAGGTCGGGCATGGTGACTGGCCGAGGCTGGAACCCGAACGGGCTCAGTCAGTCTGGGTCACCTTCTTCAACCCACGGGGGGCGTCGGGGTCGAGGCCGAGCCGACGCGCGAGCCGTTCGATCGTCAGCTGGGCAGGGAGGGCGAGCACCAGGGGGGCCAGCAGCTCGCTCAGGGTAGGTCCCGGCAGGGCCACGTCGCAGGCGGCGCGGAACGCCTCGTCCCCACCGATGCCGACCACCGGGCTGCCCTTGCCGCGCACCGTCGCGGCCAGCTCGACCAGCCCGGGCAGCGTGGGCCCCGACGGACCGGCGACCAGCAGCGTGACCAGCTCGTGGTCGACGATGGCGATGGGCCCGTGCAACAGGTCGGCGTACGACAAGCCGCGCACCGGCCGCAGACAGGTCTCCTCCAGTTTCAGGGCCACCTCCAACGTCGTGCCGAAGCAGAGCCCACGGCCGCTGGCCAGGACCTCGTCGGTGCGGGCCAGCGCGTCGACCATCGCGTCCAGGTCGCCGGGGGTGTCCAGCAGAGCCTGGGCCTGGGCCGGAACCTCGGCGAAGCCGGCGTCCAGTCGACCGGACTCCACGGCGAAGGCGTCCACGGCCACGGCCAGCGCAGCCACCTGGGTGGTGTAGCTCTTGGTCGCCGGGACGGCCCTCTCCGGCCCGGCCTCGGTGACCAGCGCGATGTCGGCCGTCGCGGCCAGCGGGGAGCCGTCGACGTTGGTCACGGCGACGGTCGCGGAGCCGCATGCCCTGGCCCAGTCCAGCGCCTCCACGATCTCCTGGGTCGAGCCGGACTGGCTGACCCCGATCGTCACGGTGTCCCGCAGGTCGAGCCGGGCGTCGTACAGCGTCGCCACCGACGGCGCAGCCATCGAGGCCGGCAGGCCCGCGTGCACCTCGGCGAGATAGCGGGCGTAGATCGCCGCGTTGTCCGAGGAGCCGCGGGCGATCAGCAGCAGCCGGTGTCGGCCCCGCCCCAACCGCGCGATCTCGGCGCGCCGGGGGAGGAGGGTGCTCAGGGTCCGGTCCAGGGCGAGGGGCTGCTCGGCGATCTCCCGCGCCATCTGGGTCTCGCGGTGGGCGTCCTGCTCCGGCACGGGGGTTCCTCCATACGGCATACTGGTCTGCGGTGGTCTTATCGTCCGACCCCTATCCGCCTCAGCGAGGAGACGTCGTGGAGCGTGAGCTCGGGGGCACTGCCTTCGGAACCTACCGGGTCGAACGACCGCTCGGTTCGGCCACCACCAAGCGCGCTCAGGTCCGGGCGATCCTCGAGCAGCTGATCGAGGCGGAGCTCAGCCCCGGCGACGCGATCCCCTCCGAACGGGTGCTCGTGATCCGCCTCGGGGTCAGCCGGGTGACGGTCCGTCAGGCGATCGCCGACCTCGTCGACGCGGGAGTGCTGGAGCGGGTGCACGGCAAGGGCACCTACGTCACCGGTCCGCAGATCGACTCTCGGCTGCACCTCACCTCGTTTTCGCGGGAGATGCGCGACCGCGGTCTGCTACCGGCCACGGTGGTGCTGTCGGCCAGCGAGGAGGCGGCCGACGACGACGTCTCGTACGCGCTCCGGATCCGTCCCGGTCGGCCGGTGATCCGGGTCGAGCGGCTGCGGACCGCCGACGGCACCCCGATGGCGTACGAGGTGGGCTACTACCCCTCGATCCTGTTCCCCGGGTTGCTGCAGCGCGAGCTCGGCGCCCTCTACGACGTGTTCGCCAGCGAGTACGGCGTGGTGGTGACCAGCGGCGAGCAGACGGTGCGGGCCGAGGCCGCCGACGCGCAGCAGGCGCGCATCCTCGGCACCACCAAGCGGGCCCCGCTGCTGGTCCAGGAGCGGGTCACGTACGCGGGCGAGCGGGCGATCGAGCTGTCCACCTCCTGGTACCGCGCCGACCGCTACCGGATCCACATGGCCATCACGCCGCGCGGCGCCCGCGAGAACTGAGGCGCCCATGACAGCAGGGTGGTCCGCGGGGCTTGGTCTGCCGGAGGAGGCCGCCTACCGTCGTGGGATGAGCGTTCAGCCTGGAATGAGTGTTCGGGGGGGCGTCCGGCCCTGGTTCACGACCGGGTCGCCGTACGAGGAACTGGCCCTGCCGTTCGATCCGTCGGCTCCGCTGCAGCGCGTGGCGCGGCGGAAGAGGCGCTTCGTCTCGAGGGTCATCAGCCTGGTCATCACGCTGGCGATCATGATCGGCATCTACGTCTGGCAGCGCGAGCAGTTCGCCTACTCCGCTCCCTGGGTCATCTACGGGATCGTGCTCGCGATCTCGGTCGCTTTCGGTGTCTTCTCCTTCCTGGCCTGGCGCCAGGCCAGGAAGATCCTCGCCGCGATGGGTCAGGGGATCGCGCTGCGGTTGGGCCGACCGGGTGTGGAGATCGCCGGCGGCTACGTCTCGTGGGACGACCTCGGGGCCCTGGCCGTGACCAGGGGAAGGGTCGGACACGGACCGCAGCTCACCGTGCGTCGGATCGACGGGTACTCACTGTCGGTGCCGTTGGACCAGCTGGATGTCTATCCGGCGACGCTCGACAGCACCGCGCGGGCGTACTCCGGCGGTCGGTTCGGCGTGGACCTGGCCGCGCTGGAGAACTGAACCCTCCTCTCCACCGACGCGGGGGTGACGACCCGAACCAGAGCAGACCACGTGCACGGTGGTCGCCCGGGCGCAGACCCGCGCGGCACCCCCGTCGGATTGCTGCAAGGATGGCCCTTGCCGGCCAGTGCCGGCGGTTCGGTTCCCGCGCAGAAAGAGTGACGCCATGCCCATCGCAACTCCCGAGGTCTACGCCGAGATGATCGACAAGGCGAAGCAGGGCCAGTTCGCCTACCCGGCCATCAACGTCAGCTCCTCGCAGACGCTGAACGCGGCTCTGCAGGGGTTCGCCGAGGCCGGCTCCGACGGCATCGTGCAGGTCTCCACCGGCGGTGCGGAGTACGCGTCCGGCCCCACGATCAAGAACATGATCTCCGGCAGCGTCGCGCTCGCCACGTACGCGCACGAGGTCGCCAAGAACTACCCGGTCACCATCGCCCTGCACACCGACCACTGCCCCAAGCCGAAGCTGGACGGCTTCGTCCGGCCGCTGCTCGCGATCTCGGCCGAGCGGGTCAAGAACGGTGAGAACCCGCTCTTCCAGTCCCACATGTGGGACGGCTCGGCCGTGCCGGTCGAGGAGAACCTGGCGATCGCCGACGAGCTGCTGGCCCTGACCAGCGCCGCGAAGATCATCCTGGAGATCGAGGTCGGCGTCGTGGGTGGCGAGGAGGACGGCGTCAGCAACGAGATCAACGACAAGCTCTACACCACGGTCGAGGACGGCCTGCGCACGATCGAGGTGCTGGGTTCCGGTGAGAAGGGCCGCTACATCACCGCCCTCACCTTCGGCAACGTGCACGGCGTCTACAAGCCGGGCGCGGTCAAGCTGCGGCCCGAGGTGCTCAAGGACATCCAGGAGCAGGTCGGCGCCAAGATCGGCAAGGAGAACCCCTTCGACCTGGTCTTCCACGGCGGCTCCGGCTCGACCCTGGAGGAGATCCGGGCGGCCGTCGACTACGGCGTCATCAAGATGAACATCGACACCGACACCCAGTACGCGTTCAGCCGTCCGGCCGCCGGCCACTTCTTCACCAACTACGACGGCGTGCTGAAGGTCGACGGTGAGGTCGGCAACAAGAAGGCGTACGACCCCCGCGCCTGGGGCAAGGTGGCCGAGGCCGGCATGGCCAAGCGCATCGTGGAGGCGTGCGAGCACCTGCGCAGCGCCGGCACGTCGCTGAGTGCCTGATCCCCGTACCGGGCCGCTCTGATCCCGCTCCCCGTCGGGGGAGCGGGCAGACTGGCCCCGTGACCAGATCATCCGGCGGCGCGGCGGACGCCGCGGGAGCATCCTCTGCGGGTGATGCCGCGGGCGAGCTCACGGGGCCGGTCCCGATCAGCAGGGTCTGGTCGGGTGCGAAGGTGCTCGCCGAGGATCTCGCCGGGGAGGACCTCGGCGACGTCCTCGACCTGCACGACGACGCCTCCGCCTGGTGGGTGCTGGACAGATCCAGCGACTACGCCCGCGACGAGCTGGAGCGGGTGATCGCCGAGTTCGGTCTCGATCGGTTCGTGGTCCGGGAGCTCTTGGCCGATGACCATCGGGCGAAGTTCGAGGTGATCGGACAGGCCCGGCTGGTGCTCACCAACGCGGTGTCGTTGGATCAAGCCACGGCCCAGGTGACCGTGCACCCGGTGAGTCTGCTGGTGACCGACCGGGCGGTCGTCTGCCTGGCGGACGTCACCCCGGAGGTGAACCCGGGCCGCTGGTTGGCGGTCGCAGAGGAGCGGCTGGCCAAGGGCGGCACCGAAGCGGCCCTCCAGGTCATCATGGCCGGTGTCGTCGGGACGTACGCGGCCGCGGTCGACTGGCTCGAGCAGGCGGGCGACGAGCTGGCCGACGAGCTGTTCGGCGGTCATCCGTTGGCCAAGGACCGGCAGCTGTGGGCCTTTCGCGTGCGGACCGGACTGACCAGCCTGCGCCGGGTGACGGAGCCGATGCGGACGGCGCTGACCGATCTGCGGGAGGCCCACCAGCAGGCGCCGGTGCCGAAGGGGCGCAGGAAGGACCCGCTGGTCGCGCGGCGCTGGAACCTGATCACCGAGCACCACGAACGCGTCGCGACCGCCGCCGACGCCTTGCGCGAGTCGCTGGTCTCTGTTCTGGAGACGAGTCTGGCCCTGGCCGACGTCCAGCTGAACGTCGTGATGAAGAAGCTGACCGGCTGGGCCGGCATCATCGCGGTGCCCACCCTGATCACCAGCTTCGTCGGGATGAACGTCGGTTTCCCCTTGGAGGGCACGGCGTACGGATTCTGGATCTACCTGGCGATCATGCTGACGGCGGCCCTGGCCCTCTATCTGACGTTCAAGCGCAAGGACTGGATCTAGCGGTCACGACCGGAGGTCCGACAGGAGGTTCGACCGGCCGCGGTCCCACCCGTCACCCTGGTTGTCGTTCGCGTCGGGCTACCTCAGAGCTCCAGCTTGTCGATCGGCCGGAGGGTGTCGAGGCTGGTGGACTGGAGGGCCTGGTCGGAGAGGACGAAGACGTCGTCGCCGATCACGAACGACCGGTTGGCCATGCCGTCGTCGGCGGCGACCCGCACCTTGCCGAGCTCGGTGAGTCCCTTCTGGTCCTTGCGCAGGAGCACCACGCCGTTGAAGGCGTCCCGGCCGTGGTCGTCGCCGTACACCTGGGCGGGAGCGACGATCAGATCACGCGGCTGCCAGTACAGGAAGGCTTTCGGGTCGAACTCGGCAGTCGCCACCCCCGCGCCGTAGGTGTGGGTGTCGATCCGGCGCGGGGACGTCGGGTTGCTGACGTCGAACAGCGAGAACTGCACGCCGGTCCGGGCGCCGGGATCGGAGTCGACCCCGCTCTGCCCGACACCGAGCAACAGGTTCTTGCCGACCGGATGCAGATAGCCCGAGTAGCCGGGGATCTTCAGCTCGCCCAGGACCGTGGGGGCCGCCGCATCGCGGAGGTCGATCACGTACAGGGGATCGGTCTGGCGGAACGTGATGACGTACCCGCGGTCCTCGATGAACCGGACCGCGCGGATCGACTCGTTGTCCTTCTTCCCGAGCCCACCGACCTGACCGAGCCGGCGCAGCGTCCCGTCCTGCTCCTGCAGGGTCGTCACCATGCCCTCGGTGACCTCCCGGCTGTTCACCCAGCCCCGTCGCTGCGACACCGTGGACGCGACGCGGAGGACACCGTCGTACTCCGACATCGCGTACTGGTTCAGCAGGGTGCCCGGGACATCACCGGAGCCCCGGTACGAGCTCGCGCCCGAGGTCGCGGTGACGAACCTGTGCAGGCTGGTGGTGGCGGGCGCTCCGTTGCGGGTCCACTCCGTCGTCGAGACGTAGGTCGCGGTGCTGGTCGCGTAGATCTGCTCGCCGCCGGCCACCACCCCGACCGCCTGCCGGGACTGCAGGTCGGAGGTCAGGTCGAACGACGAGAGCGCCACCGTGTCGAGCCCGGAGAACTTCTCGGGCCGAGCCAGGTCGCCGCAGGCCACGAGGTGTCCCCGGTCGACCTGGGTGCCTCGGCCGTCCTCGAGGACGAACGACGGGATCCAGTCGTCGATGGTCGAGCTCGCGACAGCGGCTCGCAGCTTCTGCTCGGACTTCTCGGTGAGGTGTCCGTCGCGGGTGAAGTCCGGCGCCGGGATGTCGAGGTCCGGCGAGGCCACCGTCGTCACCCGGACCTGGGTGCCGACGAGACGGGCGTCGAGCACCGTGCCGTCGACGGTCAGGGTGGCGATCGTCTCCGGGGCGCTGAGATGCGAGATGTCGTACAGGGTCAGGGCCGCTCCCGCACCGAACCACGGCGATCCCGCCCGGTCGGACTGCGTGCTGTCGTCGCTGAAGACCAGCAGCCGGTCTCCGGAGAGGAACACGTTCCGCGCCGTCGATCCCGGCAGGGTCTTCTCCAGGGTGAGCCTGCCATCGACGGAGCTGATCAGGTGCACCCGACCCTGGGCGACGGCGACGATCCGTCGGCCGTCGGTCTTGACGATGTCGGGCTCGTCGACGCCGGTCTCCTGGATGTTCGTCTCCGAGTGCTCCGGCGAGCCCCCGGACGACTCGGCACCCGCGGCCGCGGCCGAGTCGGCCTGGGCCGCCATCGGAACCCTCCAGAACGGCTCACCCGCGCCGCCGTGCGCGTCCATCCCGCCACTCACCCGGTCGATCAGATCCTCGGGGGCCTGGTCCTTGAAGTACTGCAGGACCGTGTCGCAGGTCGGAAAGGGCGTCAAGGCGCCGGTCAACGCAAAGGCGGCGCCCTCCCCACCCGGCGCGGCGGCACCCCCACCGGCGGCCGCACCGCTGCCCCCGGTGGCGGTGCTGTCCCCGCCGAACGTGATCCCGCCGCCGACCATCGGCACGCCGACGGCGACCGCGCCGATCAGGACCGCCGCGGCGACGGCGAGCCGGCCGGCCACGTGGGCCGGGGCACGCTGGGCCCGACGGATGCCCTCCTCGTGGTCGACGGGTTGGTCCGCGATCTGCCGCCGGACGGCCTCGGCGGCGGCTCGCGCTCGGGTCTCGAAGTCGCTCACTGGGGATCCTCCAGGTGCAGGTGACGGGCGACGGAGGCGCGCGCTCGGCTGAGGTGGGTCTTCACGGTGCCCTCGCTGCAGCCGAGGACCGCGGCGATGTCCCGCACGCTGTAGTCGTCGAAGTAGAAGAGGGCGACCGCTTGTGCTTGCCGCGAGGGGAGGCGACGAACCGCCTGCCAGAACGCCCCGTCACCCTCCTCCAGCTCGATGGAGACAGATGTCCGCTTGGCCAGGCGCACGAGCGCCCTGGCCTCGACGAGGCGTCGCCGGAGCACCGAGGCGGCCCGGTTGCAGGTGACGCGTCGGATCCAGGCACTCGGAGAATCGCAGGCCGCGACAAAGCGCCACTGACGGAAGGCCGCCGTGAAGGCATCCTGAGCGACGTCCTCGGCCGCCGACTGGTTGCCGGTGAGGACGTACGCCAGGCCCAGCACCTGCCGGTGCTCCCGCCGGTAGAAGTCCTCGAAGGACACGCGCTCGTCCGCCCCCTCGGCCCGCTCCGCCTTTTCGGCTTCCCGGACCTCCTGGCCCTGCTGGCCCTGCTGGGCCTGCTGCGTGAGAAGGGGGACGGCGACCAGCGACGGTCGCCGCGGCACGGACGGCGAAGCGTCGCTCACGGTCGCAGCTCCTCCCAGGCTCTCCACACTGAGTCACTCGCTCCAGGATGCTCCGCGGTTGACACGGGCACGTGCTTTTTCTGGCGAGCTGATGCAGAGGGCACGCGCGGACGCCGACGGTCCTGCGTGAAAGTCAGCTCGACCGGGCGAGAAACAGCCCGACACGCCGCTGTTGGGGCCGGTCGGGGTGAGTTTTCCGCGCCCCGTGCCGCCCGCGCCCGAGGGTGGACGCTGCAGGGCTCAGCGGCACCGCCGGGCAGGCTCCTGGGCGAAGCGCAGGGCGGTGCCGCCGAGTTCGCGCTCAGACCACCAGCACGCCGTCCACCCGACGCGGCACGCCGAGCGGGTTGCTCTCGTGCAGCTCGGCCGGCAGCACCGACTCTGGAGCGTCCTGGAAGGTCAGCGGTCGCAGAAACCGGCGAATGGCCGTAGCCCCGACGGAGGTGTGCACGGAGGTGGTGGCCGGCCAAGGGCCGCCGTGGTGCTGCGACCAGGTGACCGCGACACCGGTCGGCCATCCGCCGAACAACAGGCGCCCGACCCGCGGGGCGAGCAGCGCAGTCAGCTCGCGGACGTCCTCGCCCTCGGCGGCGTGGATGGTGCCGGTGAGGCTGCCCTCGACGGCCGCCATCGCCGCCGACAACTCGGTCGCCGATGAGCAGCGCACCAGCAGCGTCACGGGTCCGAAGCACTCGGCCAGCAGTGCTTCCGGGTCCTCGATCACCGACGCGGCCGAGGTGGCCAGCACCACCGGTGCCGGTGCCTCTGCGGCGGCGGCGGACCGCGTGCCGGCCACGAGCTCGACGGACGCGTGCTCGGCCAGCTGGCCGAGATCCTGGCCGAAGCCCGTCACGATGCGCTGGTTCAGCAACGGCGCGGCACTCGCGCCGCCCATCGCCTCGGCGACCTGGGCCTCGAAGCCGGTGCCCACGGGCACGAAGACCACGCCGGGCTTGGTGCAGAACTGGCCGGCGCCCAGGGTGAAGGAGCCCACCAGGCCCTTCGCCAGGCCTGCACCGTCGGCGGCCACCGCGGCTGCGGTCACCACGACCGGGTTGATGCTGCCGAGCTCGGCGTAGAAGGGGATCGGCGCGGGCCGACCACTGGCCAGGTCGAACAGGGCCCGACCGCCGGTCAGCGATCCGGTGAAGGCGCCGGCGGTGATGCCCGGCTCCTGGATCAGGACCCGGCCCGCTTCGGTTCCCTCGATGAGACCGAAGGTGCCGTCCGGTGCTCCGGCCTCGGCCAACGCCGCGGAGACCACGGCGGCGGTCCGACGCGACAGCTCCGGGTGACCGGAGTGTGCCTTGACCACGACCGGGCAGCCGGCCGCCAGAGCGGAGGCGGTGTCGCCGCCGGCGACCGAGAAGGCGAAGGGGAAGTTGCTCGCGGAGTAGACGGCGACCGGTCCGGTCGGGACGAGCAGCCGGCGCAGCTCGGGCTGCGGCGGCGTGGCTGCGGGGAGGGCATGGTCGATGATCACCTCGAGGTAGGCGCCGTCCCGCAGCACGGCGGCGAACAACCTCAGCTGGCCGGTCGTCCGTCCCACCTCACCGGTCAGCCGCGCTTCCGGCAGATGCGACTCGGCCACCGCGATCGGGACCAGCTCGGCTTTGGCGGCGTCGAGAGCGTCGGCCACGGCCTCCAGCCAACGGGCCCGCTCCTCGCGGGAGGTGGCGGCCACCGCAGGGGCGGCAGCCGCCGCAGCGGCGGCCGCCTGCGGGGCGGTCAGGATCGATGTGCTGGCAGTCATGGTGTCGGTCATCGTCGGGTCCTCTCCGGTGTGCGCCGGGGCGGTCCTCGGCGCGGTCGTACGGGTGGTTCGGGTCGTCAGGCGGTCTGGTCGATGAAGGACAGGCCCAGTCCGGGTCGCTCCTCGACCACCAGGTCGGCGCCCTCGCGTCGCACCGGTGTCGGTGCCGTCACGAACCCGAGGGTCTCCAGGCCGGCATCCTCGACCTCTTCGACCCAGACGCTACCCGGCAGCGTCGAGGCGAGCTGGGCGGACAGGTCGGGCAGCAGGTGGGGGGCCAGCACCCGGGAGCTGGATCGGGCCAGCTGGGCGATCCGCAGGAACGGGGTGATGCCACCCACGCGGACGATGTTGGGTTGCAGGATGTCGGCGGCGTCGGCGGCCACGAACTCGCGGTAGCGGTGGAGCGTGTGGATGTTCTCCCCACACGCCAGCGGCACCTCGATCCGTCGCCGCAGCGAGGTGTAGCTGAGCAGGTCATCGGCGCGCAGGGGCTCCTCGATCCACTGCAGCTCGAAGCGGGACAGCGCCCGGATGCTGCGCTCGGCGGTCGGCAGGTCCCAGCGCTGGTTCGCGTCCACGGCCAGCCAGCGGTGCGGACCCAGCACCGCTCGGACGGCGGCCACCCGCTCCAGGTCGCGGTCGAGGTCGGGGCTGCCGACCTTCATCTTGGCGCCGCGGTAGCCCGCGGCGACCCAGCGCTCGGCCTGCGCGACGAGCTCGTCCAGGGTGTAGTGCAGGTTCACCCCGCTCCCGTACGCGGGCAGGCGGTCGGTGCGCCGACCGATCAGCCCGGCGACCGAGCTGCCGGCCTTCTTGGCGCGCAGGTCCCACAGCGCCAGGTCCACCCCGGCCAGCGCGATGGTGGTCAACCCGCCGCCGCCGGCCTCGTGCAGATGTAGCCAGACCTCATCCCAGAGCAGCTCGGGATGCGCCGGTCGCCCGACCGCGAAGGAGGCGATGTCGTGATCGAGCAGTGCCTGGACGGCGTACGGGCCGATGGTCGGCGTCCAGCTGAAGCCGACCCCGGTCGTCCCACCGGCGTCCACCTCGACCACCACCAGGTGCATCTCCGGCACGTCGGCACCCCACGCCCGCAGCAGTGGCCGGGTGAGCAGCCGCGTGCGGACCGCCTCGATCTCCGGCGCCGTCACGAGACCGAGGCCCCCATGGCGGTCAGCTCGCGCGCGTGGGCCAGCAGCTCGGTCAGCCGCACCTCGTGCTCGGGCGTGGGATCCAGCAGCGGTGCCCGGACGCCACCGACCGGCAGCCCGCCCTGGCGGACCCCGGCCTTGATCAGCGCGACGGCGTAGCCGGGAACCTGGTCCCGCAGCGCGACGAGCGGCCGGTAGAACTCCTGGAGCAGCCGCTCGCGACTGACGTCGTCGCGGGCGATGTAGGCGGCGTAGAAGGCGTTCGCGATGTCCGGCGCCATGGCGAAGACGGCGGAGGAGTAGAGGGGGATGCCGATGCCGCGGTAGGCCGCCTGGGTCAGCTCGGCGGTCAGCAGGCCGTTGAAGAACAGGAAGTCGTCCCGCCCGCCGGCGCCCACCTCGAGCACGATCTGCTGGGCGACACCCATGTCCCCGACGCCGTCCTTGAAGCCGATGATCTTGGGGTGGGCGGCGAGCCGACCCATGATCGCCGGGGTCAGCGCGGCGTTGGCCCGGTGGTACACGATGACCGGCAGGTCGCTGGCCTCGGCCACGGTCTCGAAGTAGCGCATCAGACCCTCGGCGGGACCGCCCACCAGGTAGGGCGGCAGCACCAGCAGCCCGTCCGCTCCGGCGTCCGCGGCGGCCCGGGCGCAGGCGACGGCGTGGGGGAGGGGGCCGCCCGCACCGCCGAACACCGGTGCGTGTCCGGCGGTCGCCGTCACGGAGGTCTGCACCACGGTGGCCACCTCATCGAGGGCCAGCGCGTGGAACTCCCCGGTGCCGCAGGCCGCGAACACCGCACCCGGGCGGTGGTCGAGCCGCGACGCGATGTGCTCGGTGAGCAGGCCGGTGTCCACGGCTCCGGCGTCGTCGAACGGGGTGACGGGGAAGAAGAGCACCCCGTCGAGCTGCCGGATGGGCGCGTACGTCTGGTCGGTCATCAGCGGGCCTCTCGCGAGCTCGATGCGGGAGCCGAGTTGTCAGCATCAGTGGTCGTCGGAGCAACCACAGAATCTGACAAGTCGGCGGGGGGAGCGGTGACCAGCTCGGTACGCCAGCTGCGGGTGGGACGCCAGCCCAAGAGGGCGGCGGCCTTGGCGATCGAGAAGGCCGGGGCGTCGCCGGTCAGTCCGGCGGCCAGCTCCTCGGTGCCGGGGACGAACTGCGGGATCAGCTCGGCCAGCGGCTTGGTGGCGAAGGCGTCGGCGGCGCCCACGAAGAAGGTCTGACCGTTCTCCAGCTCGCCGGCACCGGCCAACCAGGTGTCGACGAAGTCGGCCGCGTCGCGCGCGTCGATGTAGTTGAACAGCGACACCGCGGCCAGCGCTGGATCGGCCAGCCGCTCGGCGACCGTGTGGCCCTGCTGGGTCGGCGCTCCCGCCCACTCGTCGGGGGAGAGCACGAAACAGGGCCGGAAGCTGCCCACGGCCACGGCCGATCCTTGCTGGGCGGCGAACATGGCGACCAGGTGCTCGATGGCGGCCTTGGAGGCGGCGTAGGCGTTCCAGGGCCGCAGCGGGTGCTGCTCGTCGATCGGAAGGTACGCCGGCCGCCAACCCGTCGGGGCGCCGTAGCCGAGCGGGGTGGGGCTGGAGGACGCCAGCACCCGGGTGGCGCCGTGGGTCACGGCGGACTGCAGGACGTGGAAGGCGATCGAGGTGTTGGTGTCCCAGATGACGACTTCGGGCGCACTGAACGGGGTGGCGATCGCGGCCAGGTGGACGACTGCCTCGGGACGGATCCGGGCGAAGACGGCGTCGGTGGCCGCCGCGTCGGTGAGGTCCACCGCGATCTGATCGGCGGCCGGTAGACCGGGCAGCGCGGACCGGTCCAGCGAGATCACCTCATGGCCGTGCTCGACCAGCCCGCCGACGACACTGGCCCCCAGACGACCGGCACCTCCGGTGACGACGACCTTCATGCCTGCGCCCCGCTGGTGAGGATGATCGTCACGACCGCGCCCCACCGGAGGTGACCGGCTCGGTCGCATCGGTGCCGACCGCTCCGGCGGCGGCCGCTTCGTTGAGCGGCAGACCGAACTCGGCGGTCTCGACCGGACGTCGTTCGGCCAGGCTCTTGTTGCCGGCCACCCCGACGATGACGCTGCGGATGCCGTCCAGGTAGCCCGCCGTGCGACCCAGCGGGTCGTCGGCTGCGCCGCGGAACAGGTCGTCCAGCAGCATCGCGTCGCCGCCCCCGTGGCCACCGGCGCGGACCGGGATCTCGATCTCCTGCGCCGTCTCCCAGTGGCGCTGCAGCAGCACCCGCTCGCCGAGGGGCCTGACCTCGTCGGAGGAGGCGGCGTCGTGCACCGCGGACGGGTCGACGACCGATTTCTTCTTGTCGCCGGCGGAGCGGAGGTGCCCGCGCTCGACCACGTCGAGCTCGATCCGACCCTCGGTGCCGTTGAACGCGACGCGATAGCCCTCCCACGGTCCGAAGGCGCTCAACGAGTACGACATCGTGGCGCCGCGGGAGTAGTCCACGATCAGGTTGAGGCTGTCCTCGATGGTGATGCTGTCGTTGAACACGTCCAGATCGCGCTGGTAGCCGTCGGCGGACTCGGCGTCGAGGTAGAGCCCCTTGAGCAGCGGGTCGGCGGCCATGTCCAGCCGGAACGGATCATCGGTGTCGTTGTCGCGGCTGAGAGGGGTGCGCTCCCCGAGCCCGCGGGCGTCGGCGTTGGCCTGGCCGTAGAACTTCAAGCCCCCGCTGGCATACACCCGGGTCGGCACGTCGGCCAGCCACCAGTTGACCAGGTCGAAGTGGTGGGTGCTCTTGTGCACCAGCAGACCGCCGGAGACGTCCTTGCGCCGGTGCCAGCGGCGGAAGTAGTCGGCTCCGTGGGCGGTGTCGAGCAGCCACTCGAAGTGCACCGACGTGACCTCGCCGATGGTGCCCTCGGCGATCAGCCGGCGCACCACGGAGTTGCGGGGTGAGTAGCGGTAGTTGAACGTCACGGTCAGGTCGCCCGGCGAGCCGTGCACTGCGTCCACGATCCGGTGCAGTCGGCTGTCGTCGATCGTCATCGGCTTCTCGGTGATCACATCCAGCCCACGCTCCAGCGCGGCGGTGATGTAGACGTCGTGGGTGGCGTCGGGGGAGGTGACGATCAGTGCGTCGGGACGGGTCTCGTCGAGGAGCCGACCCAGGTCCTCGGGTGCGTACGTCGGGATCTCGGCCAGCCCGTAGTGCTCGCGGTAGTAGCCCATCCGGAGGGGGTTCGGATCACACAGGGCCACCAGCACACCCGCGTCGGCGTGGGTGTCGGTCAACGCCCCCACGTACATCCTCGCCCGGGACCCGGTGCCCACGATCGCGTATCGCCGACGCTCGTCGACCATCAGTTCTCCTCTGCCGGTAATCGGTTTCTCGAGCTCTACCCTAGGTGGGTCGGTGTGGTTGCGCAAGCCTTTGCGTGAAGTGCTCCGAAGCCCTCGACGTAGGCGAAACTGACGGCTAGGGTCGCAGGCAGCAGGTGAGAAATGATTTCTCGCGAGATCCTCAGGAGGGTTCCGATGGGTCGACGCCCGAGTCGCGACCGATCGACCATCGGCGACGTCGCCGCGCGGGCCGGCGTGTCGCGCGCCACGGTCTCCCGGGTCATGAACGGACTCGCCACCGTCGACCCGACGATCGCGGCGCGAGTCCGGACCGCTGCTGTCGAGCTGGACTACCGTCCCAACCAGGTGGCGCGCAGCCTGGCTCTCGGACGCACGCAGACCATCGGCTACGTCGTGCCCGACCTCACCAACCCGTCCTTCCACGGCGGGCTGCGCGGCCTCTCCCGAGCGGCGGCGGAGCAGGGCTACCGGGTGCTGGTGGCCGACAGCGCCGAACACGCCGAGGAAGAACCCGTGCTGGCGTTGGAGACCCGGCGTCGCTGCGACGCTGTCGTGCTGGTCGCCCCCCGGATGCCGGAAGCGGATCTGGCCCGCCTGCTGCCCGAGCTGCAACCCGCCGTGCTGCTCAACCGACGGATCGGGGGCGCAGGCCCGCCTCAGCTGGACGTGGACTGGGCCTCCGGGATCCGGGACCTGGTCCGTCACCTCACGGGTCTCGGCCACCGACGGATCGCTTACCTGCAAGGGCCGGCTGCGAGTCGGTCCAATGCCGCCCGGGAGCTGGCGCTGGATGCCGCGGTCGACGTGGAGGTGGTCAAGATCGCCTGCGGAGCCATGTTCCACGACGGCCACGCGGCTGCCGGTCGGGTGCTGGACGCCGGCGTCACGGCGGTGGTGGCCTTCAACGACGTCGCCGCCCTGGGGCTCCTGGGTGCGTTGCACGAGCTGGGCACCGACGTCCCGGGCGAGCTGTCGGTGGTCGGGTTCGACGACATCCCCTTCGCTGCCTACACCTGGCCCCCGCTGACGACGGCCTGGGTGCCCCAGGAGCAGATGGGGCGGCTGGCCTGGGAGCGGCTGTCGGCGATGCTGGCCGGTGAGCCGGTGGTCGACCTGCCCGACGGGCAGGGTCTGATGCGGCCTCGACTGGTCGTCCGGGGAAGCACCGGCCGGGCACCGGCCGGCGCCTGACGCCACGTGGACAAGTCACCAGAAACCGTTTACGCTGATCGCGCAAGCGTTTACGTCCGGTGGGTACGGGTCCTGCGGCCCTCGAAGGAGCACAGATGACGACAGCCACCGAGCCGGCGGAGCGCACCGCGGCGGGATCCGCGAGCGGCCCGACCGCCACCGATGCTCGCCGGGAGCGCGCAGTCAAGCGGGCCCGGTTGCTGGACCTGCTCGACCGGCACGGCGCCGAACGCCTCCTGCTGACGTCCGCCACCACGTTGGGGTGGTATCTCGACGGAGCCCGTACGCACGTCAGCCTGGCCGCTCCGCCGATCGTCGCGGCGGTGGTCGACCGGGTCGGGGACACCGTGCTGGCCACGGACAACGAGGTGGACCGACTGATCGGCGAGGAGCTTCCCGCGGGAGTCGACGTCCGGGTGGTGGCCTGGGACCAGCCGTTGCCCCACCCGCCCCTCGCCGGCACCCTGACCGAGGCCGACGTCGCGGTCGAGCTGCGGCGGCTCCGGGTGCCGCTGCTGCCCGTCGAGACGGCTCGTTTCGCCGCGCTGGGCGCCGAGACCGCTGCCGTGCTGACCCGGGTGCTCGGCCGGGCCCGACCGCAGGACCGCGAGCTCGACGTGGCCGCCGAGATCACGGCCGACATCGTCCGGCTGGGAGCCGAGCCCCTGGTGGTGCTGGTCGGCGGCGAGTCGCGTACGGGCGTTCGCCATCCGCTGCCCACCGCGGCGCCGCTGCGAGACCGCGCCCTGGTGGTCGTCTGCGCCCGCCGTCACGGTCTGATCGTGAACGTGAGCCGCTCGGTCGCCTTCGCGCCGCCGACCGCGGCCGAGGAGGCCGCCCAACGGCGCATTCTCGGGGTCGAGGCGGCCTACCTCGATGCGCTGGTCCCCGGCGCGACGCTGGCCGAGGTCTTCGGCGCCGGCTGTCTGGCGTACGGGACGCAGGGGTTCGACCGCGATGAGTGGCGTCGTCATCACCAGGGCGGAGTCGCCGGGTACGCCGGACGAGACCCGCGGGCGACCAACGTCACCGACGACCCGATCCGCGCCGGCCAGGCCTTCGCCTGGAATCCGACCGGGGACGGGGCCAAGGTGGAGGACACCGTGCTGCTGACCGACGCCGGTCTCGAGGTGCTCACGGTCGATCCCGCCTGGCCGACGGTCACGTACGCCGGCCGCCGCCGCCCCGACATCCTCCGCCGCTATCTCGACTCCGCCAGTGTGGCAGCGCCGGCGGAGTCGGTGGAAGGTCCCCGATCATGAGCAGGCTCCGCGTCACCGTGTGGTCGGAGAACCACCATGAACGCCACGAGCCGGCGATCGCGGCCGTCTACCCGGACGGGATCCACCAGACGATCGCCGTGGCCCTCGCCGACGATCCGGCGTTCGCCGTGCGGACCGCCACCCAGGATCAGCCGGACCAGGGACTCGGCGGCGGTCTGCTGGAGGAGACCGATGTGCTGCTGTGGTGGGGGCACAAGGTGCAGGGCGAAGTCGACGACCGCCACGCCGAGACCGTACGCCGCCGGGTGAGTGAGGGGATGGGGTTCGTCGCCCTGCACTCGGCCCTCAACGCCAAGCCGTTCCGTGCCGTCGTCGGCACCACCGGCCGCAGCTTCGGGTTCCGCCACGGCGGGCGCGAGCTGGTCTGGACGGCGACCGCCGGGCACCCGATCGCCCACGGCATCCCCAACCCGGTCATCGTGCCGGACTCGGAGATGTACTGCGAGCCGTTCGACGTCGGCCAGGTCGACGAGACGGTCTTCATCTCTGGCTTCGCCGGCGGCGAGGTGTTCCGGTCCGGCCTGACCTTCCGACGGGGACGCGGCAAGGTCTTCTACTTCGGTCCAGGACACGAGGAGTACCCGATCTACCACGACCCGACGATCCAGCAGATCCTGCGCAACGCGGTGCACTGGGTCACGCCGGAAGCCCCACCGACGCTGGAGATCCCCACGGCTCCCCGGGACCGGGACAAGCCGGTCGGCTGGTTCGCGGGGAGCGCACGATGAGCACCGTCGACGCGCCGACCGAGGGCGCCGCGATCGTGGTCATCGGCATCCACGGCCACGGGGCCTCGCACGTGCGCAACGCGTTGGCGCGTGGGCGTCTGGTGGCGGTGATCGACCCGCGGCCACCCGCCGAGGGTTCACCCTCAGAGGTCGCCGGGATCGCCTGGTACGCCGACCTCGGCGCCTTCCTCGCCGACGACATCGCCGTGGACGTGGCGATTCTGTGCACTCCGCTGCCGACCCACGCGCCGATGACCACCACCCTGCTGCGGGCCGGGATCGACGTCTTGTTGGAGAAGCCGCCGACCACCACCATGGCCGAGTTCGGCGAGCTGCTGGCGGTGGAGGCCGAGACCGGACGGATCTGCCAGGTGGGGTTCCAGAGTCTCGGCTCGGCGGCGCTCGCGGCGGTGAGCGAGCTGGTGGCTCGCGGCGAGATCGGCGAGGTGTCCCACATCGGCGTCGCCGGGACCTGGGTGCGGGCGACGTCGTACTTCCGGCGAGCCCCCTGGGCGGGCAAGCGCACGCTCGGCGGTCGCCCGGTCGTCGACGGGGTGACGACCAACCCGCTCGCCCACGCGACGGCGACCGCGCTCCGGTTGGCGAACGCGCGCCGGGTCACCGACGTGATCGACATCGACCTGGAGCTCTACCGGGCCAACGACATCGAGGCCGACGACACCTCCAGCCTGGTGCTGCGATCGACCACCGGCCCGACCATCTCCGCCGCGCTGACCCTGTGCGCACCGGTGAACACCGACCCGTGGGTCGCCGTGTACGGCAGCGCGGGCGTGGTGCGACTCTTCTACACCCGCGACGAGGTGAGTCTGGAGCTCTCCGGTCGAGAGCCCGTGCTCACGACGTACGAGCGAGTGGATCTGCTGGGGAACCTGTTGGCGGCCCGTGCCGGCGAGGCCGAGCTGCTCAACCCGCTGGCCGACAACGGCGCCTTCATGGCCGTCATGGAGGCTGTCCGGCTGGCGCCGGACCCGCGTCCCATCGATCCCGCACTGGTGACCTGGGAGCCGGTCGACGGCGCCGAGCCTGCCGATCGGCACCCCGTGGTCGACGGCGTGTCGGAGGCGGTGGACCGGGTCGCGGCCAGCGGCATGGGCTTCCGTGCCGTGGCCGCTCCCTGGGTGTGATGCCGTTGTACGGCAGGGTTCCTAGAGGTTGATCGGACGCAGCACCCGGTCGATACCGTGGGCGATCTGCTTGTTCCCCTTGTTGATGTTGGCCTTGACCACGTACGGGTTGGCGTCGTCGGGGTCGGCGTCCACCAGCTTGAGGAACACGCGGGACCGCACCTTGACGGTCACCGAGCCGCCCGACGCCATCGTCAGCGCCGCGCCGTTGGACCGCAGCGCCTGCTTGTAGGTGATCGTCGCGCCCGGCACCACGTGGTAGAGCAGCACGGTCTCGACGGTGTCGATGCCCAGGCCGGCGACGGCGGTGAACACCTGCTTCTCGCTGCGGTACGACGTGCCCGTCAGGTCCTTGACCAGGATCCGGAAGGCGCGGTCGGTCGGCAGGAAGGCCGTCACCGGCTTCTTGCCGTCGGCGAGCACCTTCACGGGGCTGTTCGGCTTGGCCTTGAGCACGGCCCGGACGGCGTTGTCGACGATGTCGAAGTCGTTCCAGTTGCGGTCGAATCCGCTGCCGTCCTTGGCCAAGACGCTGGCGAGGCTGCGATTCCCGCCGGACGAGGTGTGGGCCGAAGCAGGCGGGGCAGCCCCGATGGCGAGGGCTCCCGCGACGAGCAGGGCGGCCCCCATCGTGGCGATGCGGCGTAGCACCATGTCGATCCTCCTTGATCTCCGCCGGGATCGACCCGGCGGCTTGTTGGTCGTGGCCTTCTTCCAGCCACCTCACCGATCCGGATGCGCCGTCGATAACGACGTCCGCCGTACCAGACCGATGCATCTGGGGATGGCCCCGAGGACGAACGATCGGTGGTACGCCACGGTGTGCCCGTGGCGACGAGGAGGCGTTGATCACCGACACCGACACCGACTGCGCGGTGGTGGGCGGCGGACCGGGCGGGACGATGCTCGCGCACCTGCTGGCCGGAGGGCCCGTCATCGATCTGGGAACCAGCAGCGACCTGCTCTGGTTCCGGCTGCCACGCCGGGACGCTGATCCGCCGGAAGCCGACGCCGATCTCTACGTCGGTCGACGGAACTACGTCGCCCTGTTGGGTGGGGTCTCGGACTGGCAGATCGGCTACACGCTGCCGAAGGGCGGTGTCGCCGCGGCGCGGGAGGCCGGGGTCGAGCCGATCCGCGACTTCCTGCGGGTCGCGTCGGCTGGCTCGGCGATCGGATAGACCTGCTCACCGGGTTCGAGCAGACGACGCTGGTGTCCGTGGAGCTCGAGCGGCTGCGACCTGGCACCGACCAGGGCCGTTGCCCGAGGCACCGCTCGTCGCGATCCCGGCCGATCGCGAAGACGCGATCGCGAAGGCCCAGGCCGATCAGGCGAAGGTCGAGCGCCAAGCCCTCCGGGATCGGGAAGCGGGTCGACCTCTGATCCCGGTTCGGCTGCTGAAGATCGTGACGACCATCCCCGGGGTCCGCGCACGAGGGGCACGGAGCAACTCCTTCGGACCCCGGCCGCCGCAGCTCGATCCGACGGTGTTCGCCCCGGCCCCTGCGCGGCGATCGACACCGGCACGCCGCACTAGGGTGATCGGGTGAGCGAATCCGTGCCCCATCGCAACCTGCTGGCCGCCGCAGGTGCCGGTCCGGCCCCCAGCCTGCTGCCGACCATCGGCCCCACCGTCGCCGACGACGCGAGTCACGACGACCTGGTGGCCGCGGTGGTCGCCGATCCGGCGGGCAGCCGCGCCTGGGCGCAGCTGGCCGAGGAAGCCCTGGCCGTCGGCACAGCCGAGGCCGACGTGACGGCCTATGCGTACGCCCGGACGGGCTACCACCGCGGGCTGGACGCGCTCCGCCGGTCGGGTTGGAAGGGTGCAGGACCGATCCCGTACGAGCACGGTCCCAACCAGGGCTTCTTGCGCGCGCTGTGGTCGCTGGCCCGGGCCGCCCGACGGATCGGCGACCAGGTGGAGTACGAGCGCTGTGCCCAGTTCCTGCGCGATTCCACCGAAACCGGCTACCGGGCGTTGACCAGTGCCTTC
The DNA here is from genome assembly GCA_036524985.1 of Microlunatus sp. Lineage (GTDB taxonomy): Bacteria > Actinomycetota > Actinomycetes > Propionibacteriales > Propionibacteriaceae > Microlunatus. The sequence goes on from DATDBH010000140.1 coordinate 25,338, forward strand.
CCGCTAGAGTGAGGCAGTAAGAGTCCCTGCGGCAACGGCTGCCCGGGGACTTCACTGCTGAGTACAGAGGCGGCGATCACATGCCGGGCATTGTGGTGGTAGGAGCCCAGTGGGGCGACGAGGGCAAGGGCAAGGCGACCGACGAGCTGGGTGA
>DATDBH010000141.1:0-23224 GCA_036524985.1 Microlunatus sp.
CGGCCAGCCAGGCAGAACACCAGCTCCGGCTCGCCGAGGAACCAGCGGATGAGATCGTGGTAGTGGATGGAGTGGTAGACGATCTCCAACCGGGGCACGTCGAGCAGCCACGGCCAGTCCGACCACGCGGTCCAGATGTCGATCCCGATCGTCAATGCCGACACCTGTCCCACCCAGCCGCGACGGACCATCGCGTAGGCCGCCGCGACGCCCTCGTCGAAGCGCAGCTGCTGGTTCACCGCGAGCACCCGGTCCCGGCTCTCGGCGAGCTCCACCATCCTGGTGCCCGTGGCGACGTCGGGAGCGAACGGCTTCTGGGCCAGCACGTGCTTGTCCGCTCGCAGGGCGGCCTCGACGATCGCCGGCTGGCGGGGGGCGGGCACTGCCACGTCGATCACCTCGACCTCGTCGTCGGCGAGCAGCGCGTCCAGGTCCGGGTAGACGTGCGTGAGGCCGTGACGGGCGGCCACGTCCCCGGCCCGTCCGCGGTCGAGATCGAGGATCCCCCGCACCGGAAGACCGGCGGCTCCGTAGGCGGGCAGGTGGGCGACATCCACGATGGCCCCAGCGCCGACGATCGCGATCGGGCGGTGGTGCGCGATCGGTACGCGCAGGGCCACCTCGTGGCGGACGGAGCCGAGGGCGGCGACCAGATCAGCCGTCATCACCGTGGCCGGATGCTCCGGAGCCGGCCGGCCGCCCGAGACCGTAGACCTCGGTGGCGGTGCCGGCGAGGACACGGGCGGCGTCACGGGGAGCGAGCAGGTCGCGGACCACTCGGATCACCGAACCGGTGACCGGCAGGTAGCCGCCGGCGATCTCGGCGACCGGCCAGTCGCTGCCGAGCATCAGGCGGTCGGGACCGAACACCTCGATCGCGTCGGCGATCCATGGCCGGATGTCGTCGTCGGTGGCGGGCGGGCCGTCGCCCTGGCGGTAGAGACCGGACAGCTTGGCCACCACCCGCGGGTTGCTCGCCGCCCGGGTGATCAGCTCGCGCCAGGGCTGCCGTCGATCCGTGCCGACCGGGGGCTTGGCCAGATGGTCGATCACGATGGTGAGGTCCGGGAAGCGGTCCGAGAGGTAGCCCACGTGCTCGACGTGTCGAGGGAGGACCGCGACCAGATCGAACGGCAGCCCGGCGGCCTCCACCAGGCCCAGCCCCTCGGCCACGTCGGCTCGCAGCAGCCAGTCGGGATCGGGCTGATCATGGATCAGGTTCCGCACGCCGACGAACGCGTCGTCGCTCGCCAGCACGTCCAGGCGCTGAGCCGCACGGGCCGGCTGCTCGAGAGCAAGGTAGCCGACGACTCCGAGCACCAGGGGGTTCGCCCGGGCCTCGGCGAGCATCGCCTCGGTGTCGCCATCGTGGTCGGCGGCCTGCACCAGAACCGTGCCGACCACGTTCAGCGCCTCGATCGCCCTGCGGGCATCGTCGAAGACGAACCGCTGTTGAAGGATCTCCGGCTCCCGCGCAAGCCAGTCGTACCATCCCGACGCCGGATCCCAGAGGTGCTGATGCGCGTCGATCACGGGCAGCAGCGGCTCACTCATCTCGTGGACCTGCCTCCTGGTCGGACTGTTGATCAGCGGGCGGTCGCTTGTTGATCACATACAGGTGGCGGAGCACCAGCACGACCTCTCCCTGCTGATCGGTCACGGTCACCCCGCTCGTCCAGGGTGCCCAGCCGATCGGGTGTGCGCTTGTGATCACCCAGACCCACCACCTCGGCGGCCACGATGATCGTATCTGCGATGAACACCGGCTTGACGAACCTGATCCTGTCGTAGCCGTAGCTCATGGCCTGGGGAGTGACGTCCCCGGCCGTCATCCCGACGGCCACGGACAGCACCAGGGTGCCGTGGGCGATCCGCCGACCGAACGGCTGGGTGGCGCACCACTCTGCGTCCATGTGGCGAGGGAACAGGTCACCGGCCTGTCCGGCGTGCAGCACCACATCCGCCTCGGTGATCGTCCGGCCGGTGGTGCGCCGCACCTCCCCCACCGTTCATCGACGGCTGGACCGTGCTGCCGTTCAACACCTTCCTGCTCATCACCGTGCTCGCGGTCGTTGGCAACATGGTGTCCTGCATCCTGCCGGCGTTCGGCGTCCAGGGAACGACCAGCGAGGTGACGAGCTCGTCGGTCTGGACCGCACTCCCGGCGGTCGCCGCCGGTCAAGCCGTCGCCGTGGACTACGACACCTGGTTCCTGAACGCCCGGCCGGCCGCTGCGCGCCTCGTCCTCAGCGATCTTCAGCGCGCACTGGCTCCCTGAGTCCGATCGGGCTGCGCCGGCCGCCGAACGACCAGGTGACGAGCTCGACCGATCTCGGTCGGCTCAGCCGATCCCGGTCAGGGCGCCCAGGGCCAGGAACACACACACGCCGGCGAACAGGATGCCCAGCAACGGGGCGATGAAGCGCAGGTACTTGTCGTAGCCGACCTTGGCCAGGGTCAGACCGCCCATCACCACGGCCGTGGTCGGCACCCACAGGTTCATCCAGCCGGACGCGGCGGCCCAGGCCGTGATCACCAACGACCGGGACACACCGGCGAAGTCCCCCAGCGGGGCCATGATCGGCATCGCCAGGGTGGCGTGCCCGGAGGTGGACGGGATCAGGAAGGCCAGCGGCAGGTTGACCACGAAGACCAGGATCGCGAACACCGCGGAACCCGCCACTGACACCGCGCCCTCCATCGCGTGCAGCACGGTATCGGTGATCTGGCTGTTGTTCATGATCACCGCGACGCCCCGGGCCAGCACGATCACGAGCCCGGCGCTGATGAAGTCGCCGGCGCCGGAGCTGATCAGCTCACTCAGTCGCTTCTCGCCCAGCCCGCCGATCAGACCCACCACGATCGCCGCCAGGATGAACCACGCCGACAGCTCACCGAAACCCCAGCCGAGCTCCCACGCGTACGGGTCCGCGTCCGCGCCACCGATGATCTGCGACCACGGGATGATGCCGAAGATCATCACCACGAACGTGAAGGTGACCCAGGCCAGCACGGCGATGTGGCGACCGGTCAACGGGGGCGGCACCGGCGCCTCGGCGCTCTCCTGGTCGCCCGGCAGGAAACCGACGCGCGAGGCCGACGGATCGGCCTTCACCTTGGCCGCGTAGCGCAGCACGAACAGCACGGTCACCGTCGTGAGCACCAGCCACATGATCAGCCGCAGACCGATCCCGTCGCTGATCGCCACGTCGGCGGCCGCCGACGGGACCCCGATGGCGAACGGGTTCAACGTGGAGGTCAGACAGCCGACACCGGCGCCGAGGATGATCGCACCGACGGCGACCAGACGGTCGTAGCCGAGCGCCAGCATCAGCGGGATGATCAAGCCGTAGAAGCCGAGCGTCTCCTCGGCGAAGCCCTCGATGCTGCCCAGCAGACTGAACAGCCCCATGATCACCACGATCAGCAGCCAGCCTCGGTCGGCCAGCCGATGCGCCAGCCGACCGATGCCGCGATCCAGTGCGCCGGTGGCCAGCATCATCGTCACGAAGATCCCGATGGCCAGCACGAACATGAAGATCGCCACGCTGCCGAACAGATCACCGGTGTTGTCCGGGGCGACGAAACCGTCGGCGTCCTTGACCCCGTACAGACCGTTGATCGGCGACAGGAACAGGTCGCTGACCCGCTGGCCGAAGCTCTCCGGTGAGTCCACGGGCTGGTAGCTGCCGGATCGGGCTGCCGTCCGCGTCGCGCTGGTACTGCCCGGCGGGGATGATGAACGCCAGCACCCACACGGCGACCGTGACGATCGCCAGCACCGTGTAGGCACTGGGGAAGGACTTGGTCGGCGCCGTCTCGGGCGCGGTCTCGGTCGTCTCGCTGCTCACCGGCCCACCTTCGCGTCGGCGTACGCCACCGCGTACCGCTCGAAGAACTCCACCATCGCGATCACCGTGCGCCGGATCTCGTCGATCACCACCCGCTCGTTGGGGGCATGCAGGTTGCACTGCATGTCCTCGGCGCCGAACAGCAGGATCTCGGCCCCGGGCACGGCCGCGTGCAGTCCGCTGACCAGCGGGATCGCCCCACCGCTGCCGATCTCGATCGGCTCCCTCCCCCAGGCCGTCCGCAGGGCTCCACGGGCCGCCTCATATGCCACCCCGCTGGTCGTGGCTTCGAAGCCGTCGCCGGTGTCGCTCGGTTCGACGGTCAAGGCGAACCCGAACGGCGTCACCGCGCGCAGGTGCGCCATCACCGCTGCCTGCGCCTCAGCCGCGCTCTGTCGCGGATGGACCCTGACGTTGACCAGGGCCCGGGCGTACGGGTTCACCGCCAGCACCGCGCCCGCGGTGGGCGGCACGTCCATCCCGACCACGGTGATGGCCGGTCCCGACCACAGCCGGTCGGCGACGGTGCCGGTGCCGAACAGTGGCGTGCCCGGCTCTACGCCGATCATCCTGCGGAACTCGTCCTCGTCGATCGGGGCCGTGCCGGTCCACTGATCGTCCCGCAGCCCGGTGACGGCGACGTTGTCGTCCGCGTCGTGCAGGGTGGCCAGGGCGTGGATCAAGACGATCAGTGCGTCGGGAGCGACACCGCCGTATTCCCCGCTGTGCTTGGGTTCGGGCAGGGTGCGGACGGAGACGGTCAGCTCGGTGTCGCCGCGCAGGGCGGTGGTGAAGGTGGGCCGCCCCGGCTCGATGTTGCCCATGTCGGCGATCACCATGGCGTCGCAGGCGAACAGCTCCGGATGATCGGGCGGGTAGGTGTCCAGCGGGCTGCCCCACTCCTCCTGACCCTCGAAGACGATCTTGAGCGTGACCGGCGGACGGCCACCCAGAGCCCGGAGGGCGCCTACGTGCGCGATCAGGTTGGACTTGTCGTCGGCCACCCCCCGGCCGTAGAGGGCGCCGTCGATCTCGGTCGGGGTGAACGGGTCGGTCCGCCAGGCAGCGAGATCACCGGCCGGCTGGACGTCGTAGTGCGCGTACAGCAGGACGGTGGGAGCCTCCGGCGGCCCGGGAACCGTGGCCGTGATGATGGGCGACGTGTCCGGCAGGTCCAACCGCTCGATCTGCTCGACCCCGCCCCCGCAGCAGGTCTACCACCAGGTCGTACGCCTCGTGCACGGGCCCGTGGTCGAAGCCGTCGAAGCGATCGACGGGATGGCGGCCAGTCGCGTGAGGTCGGCCACCAGGGCGGGCATCAACGTCTCGACGACCGCTTCGACATCCGACACCGGGATTCACCCTCCGCAGCTCTGCCTTCCGCCGCCGAGCGCAATGAGTGCGCTCGTCCGCGCTGCACCAGGGGACACCGGCCGACCGGGTCCGGCTCGACAGCAGCCCTCAGCGGGTGTGGCGGTCTCCGCGCGCCGGCCACGGTGCGTCCGCGGGTCGGAGCGTCGCGAAGTCATCGTCCTTCAGGTGCGCGACCCAGGCGGCCAGCACGCCGCCGACCAGGGTCGGATTGTGCAGGTCTCCGCCGAGCACGGCGTCGACCAGATCGGCCAGCGGTGCCCAGGAGAGCTCCATCTCGGCCTCCTCGCCCTCCTTCACGAACCCGTCGGGGGCGTCGGCCGGATGAAGATCCCGCGCCAGGTAGACCCGCAGACCCTCGGCGATGATCCCCGGGGTGGTGAACAGGTCGACCAGAACCTGCCAGGTGTCGGCGGCCAGCCCGACCTCCTCGGCGAGTTCGCGCTGGGCCGCCAGCACGTACCCCTCGCCGTCGACATCGAGCAGACCGGCGGGCGGCTCGAGCAGCCGGTGCCGGACGGCGTGCCGGTACTGGCGGACCAGGGCCACCCGGCCCGCAGCGTCGAGCGCGATGATGCCGACGGCGCCCGGGTGCCGCAGATACTCCCGCTTCAGGGTCGACCCGTCGGGAGCAGTGATGTCGTCCTGCAGCAGCGCCGTGAAGGTTCCGGCGCCCAGCACCCGCTCGGCCGTCACCGGCCAGCTGACAGCCTGGTCGACCAGCTCGGTCCGGGTCAGCACGTGCCCACCGAGCTCGGCGACGTCCCCGACGGAGCGCCCGACCACCGGGATCATGACTTGGCGTCCACCGGCAGCCGGGTGGCGAGCCGGCGTTCCAGGGCCGCCTCGACCAGCCCGACGAACAGCGGGTGCGGCACCGTGGGCCGCGACTTCAGCTCCGGGTGCGCCTGGGTGGCCACGAAGTACGGATGCACCCCCGCCGGCAGCTCGACGAACTCGACCAGCCGCGCATCGGGCGAGGTGCCGCTGATGACCAGGCCGGCCTCCTCGAGCTGACCTCGGTACGCGTTGTTGACCTCGTACCGGTGCCGGTGCCGCTCGGCGACCTCGGTCTGACCGTACTGCTTGGCCACCAGGGAGCCCGGCTGCAGCTCGGCCGGGTAGGAGCCGAGCCGCATCGAGCCGCCGAGATCACCCTGGCCGTCGACGATCGCGATCTGCTCGGACATGGTGGCGATCACGTGATGGGGTGCCTCCGGGCTGAACTCGGAGGAGTCGGCGCCCTCCAGCCCGGCCAGGTGCCGGGCGACCTCGATCACCATGCACTGCAGACCGAGACAGAGACCCAGGATGGGGATCTGGTTCTCCCGGGCATAACGGATCGCCCCGACCTTGCCCTCCACGCCGCGGATGCCGAAACCGCCCGGGACGCAGACGCCGTCCACGTCCTGCAGCGCGCGCGCCGCCCCCTCGGCCGTCTCGCACGTGTCGGAGGCGACCCAGCGCACGACGACCTTGGCGCGGTTGGCGAAGCCACCGGCCCGCAGCGCCTCGCACACCGACAGGTAGGCGTCGGGGAGGTCGACGTACTTGCCGACCAGGGCGATCACGACCTCCTCCTTGGGGTTGTGCACCCGGTCGAGCAGGTCGTTCCAGAGGGTCCAGTCGACGTCGCGGAAGCGCAGGTCCAGCCGACGGATGACGTACGCGTCGAGGCCCTCGGCGTGCAGCACCTTCGGCAGGTCGTAGATGCTCGGCACGTCGGTGTTCTCCACCACGGCCTCGACGTCGACGTCGCACATCAGCGAGATCTTGCGCTTCACCGACTCCGGGATCTCGCGGTCACACCGGCAGACGATGGCGTCGGGCTGGATGCCGACCTGGCGCAGGGCGGCCACCGAGTGCTGGGTCGGCTTGGTCTTCAGCTCCCCGCTGGGTCCGATGTAGGGCACCAGCGAGACATGCAGGAAGAAGCAGTTGTCCCGCCCGACGTCGTGGCGCACCTGGCGGGCGGCCTCCAGGAACGGCAGCGACTCGATGTCACCGACCGTGCCGCCGATCTCGTGGATCACCACGTCGATGTCCGGACCACCCATGCCGAGCATCAGGTCCTTGATCTCGTTGGTGATGTGCGGGATCACCTGCACGGTATCGCCGAGGTAGTCGCCGCGACGCTCCTTGGCGATCACCGTCGAATAGACCTTGCCCGTGGTCACGTTGGCGTGGGCGGCGAGGTTCACATCGAGGAAGCGCTCGTAGTGCCCGATGTCGAGATCGGTCTCCGCGCCGTCCTCGGTGACGAACACCTCACCGTGCTGGAACGGGTTCATGGTGCCGGGGTCCACGTTCAGGTACGGGTCCAGCTTCTGCATGGTGACGCGCAGGCCGCGGGCGACCAGCAGGCTGCCCAGGCTGGAGGCTGTCAGCCCCTTGCCGAGCGAGGACGCGACCCCGCCGGTGACGAAGAGGTGCTTGGTCTGTCGATCACGGGCTCCCACGGAACTCCAGGCTACCTGCTGACCGCCCGCTCCCCCGCATCCCCCGGCGCGTCGCCGGCCCTCACCACCAGCTTTCGCTGATGTTGCAGCACCAGCGCAGTCCCCGCCTGCAACTCCGCTCGGGTTCGAACCCGCGCGAAGTCGGGGTCGGGAGCCTGCACGAACTCCGCTCGGGTTCGAACCCGCGCGAAGTCGGGGTCGGGAGCCTGCACGAACTCGGCAGGATGGCCCGGTCAGCGGGAGGCGAGCTCGAGCAGCTCGCCGGCGTGCGCCAGGGCCGAGTCGGTGGTCTCGATACCGGCCATCATGCGCGCCAGCTCCACGGCACGATCGCGCTCCGCGACCTCGCGTACGCCGCTGGTGGTGACCTGGCCGTCGTCGGACTTGACCACGGCGAAGTGGCGGTCGGCGAAGGCGGCGACCTGGGCGAGGTGGGTGACCACGATGACCTGCCGGTGCCGGGCCAGCAGCGCCAGTCGCCGACCGATCTCCACCGCCACCGCCCCGCCGACTCCGGCATCCACCTCGTCGAAGACGAAGGTGACTGAGCCGCCGCCCTCGGCCAGCACCACCTCGACGGCCAGCCGGACCCGGGACATCTCCCCGCCGGAAGCGACCTTGCCCAGACTGCGCGGCGCACTGCCCGGGTTGGCCGAGAACAGCAGGTCGACCTGGTCGGAGCCCGTCGGGCCGAGGTCCACGGTGGTCAGCTCGAACTCCAGCCGGGCGTGGGGCATCGCCAGCGCGGCCAGCTCAGCGCGGACGCGCTCGACGAACACCGACGCCGCGGCGGCGCGTGCCTCATGCAGCTCGGCCGCCAGCTGGTCGAGCCGCTGCTGCAGCACCGCGATCCGCGCCGACAGCTCACCGATCCGGTCGTCGACCAGCTCGAGATCCCCGAGTCGCCCGCTCGCCCGCTCGGACCAGGCGAGCACCTGATCGCAGCTCGATCCGTACTTGCGCAGCAGCCCGGCCAGCTCGAAGCGACGCTCGGCGATCTGCTCCAGGCGTCCGGGCTGGGCCTCCAGACCGTCGAGGTAGCGGGACAGGTCACCGGTCAGGTCGGTCAACAGGTAGCCGACCTCGCGCACCCGGTCGGACAGACCCTTTGCCCCGGCGTCGGCCTCGGCGAGCCGCTCGGTGGCCCGCCGCGCCGCGGCCAGGGCCGACAGCGCCCCTCCGGCTTCGTCGTCGGTGCCCGCGATCGCCTCGATCGCCACGTTGGCGTCGACCCGGAGATCCCCACTGGCCTGCAGCCGCTGGGCCTCCGCGGCCAGCGCCACGTCCTCGCCGGGTCGGGGCTCGATCCGACCGATCTCGTCCAGCCCGAACCGCAGCACGTCGATCTCCCGAGCCCGCTCCTGTGCCTCGGCGTCCAGCCGGTCCCGTTCGGCCAGGGCGGCGTGAAGCTCGTCGTAGCAGCGCCGGTAGCTCACCAGTCGCACCTGCTGCTCCGGCCCGGCCGACCGGTCCAGCAGGTCGCGCTGCCGGTCCCGGCCGGCCAGCCGGATCTGCTCGGACTGGCCGTGCACGGTGACCAGGTCACCGACCAGCTCCTCGATCCGTCCGACCGGCACCTGGGCCCCGCCGACGAAGGCCCGGGTCCGTCCGCTCGGGGTGATCTGCCGGGCCACAAGGAGCTCCGGACCCGGCTCGGCGGGGCCGTCGTCGTCGAGCACGCCGCCCGCGTCCTCCACCCGGCGTACGGTGTCGGCCGACACCTGCGCGAACCGACCTTCCACCACGGCGCGGCGCGCACCCGTGCGGACCGCCTTGGGATCGCCTCGGCCGCCGAGCAGCAGGTCGATGCTGGTGACGATCATCGTCTTACCGGCCCCGGTCTCACCGGTCACCACCGTGAGGCCCGGGTGCAGCGCCAGCACGGCGTCGTTGATCACCCCCAGATCGGTGATCCGCAGCTCGGTGATCACGGTCCGGTCGGCCCCGGATCGGCCGTCCCCTCCGGCGGCGGGCGGCGCCGGCTGCGGTCGGCGCTCCCCCGCCAGCCGTCCACCGGCAGCTGGAACTTGTTCACGAGTCGGTTGGTGAACGGCGACCGCGAGAGTCTGGCCAGGCGCAGGCGGTGCTGACCGCGCCCGATCTCGATCTCCATCCCCGCCCGCAGCTCGACCGACCGGCTGCCGTCGCACCACACCACCCCGTGCACCGGGGAGGCGTGGATCAGCTCGACGGTGATGACCGAGGTCGGACCGAGCACCAGCGGTCGGGCGAACAGGGCGTGGGCGCTGAGTGGCACCAGCAGCAGCGCGTCCAGCTCGGGCCAGAGCACCGGGCCGCCGGCGGAGAACGCGTACGCCGTCGATCCGGTGGGTGTGGCCACCAGCACGCCGTCGCAGGCCCAGCGGGACAGCGGCAGGCCGTCGATCTCGACCGCGATCTCCAGCATCCGCTCCCGGGCGGCCTTCTCGATCGAGACCTCGTTGACCGCGAACGAGGTCCAGATCACCTCACCCTGATCGCGCAGCGTGACGTCGATGGTGAACCGCTCTTCGACCGTGTACGAGCGGTTCACCACGTGCTCGACGATGCTGTCGATCTCCGCGGCCTCCGCCTCGGCCAGGAACCCGACGTGGCCCAGGTTCACCCCCAGCAGTGGGGTGTCGGAGGTGATCACCTTCTCGGCGCCCCTCAGGATCGTGCCGTCGCCGCCCAGCACCAGCATCAGCTCGACGTCACGGGCCTGCTCGGCGAACCGACTCGGATCGACCCCCACGACGGTCGCGGCGCGCAACCGCGCGTTCAGGACGTCGACGTCGGCCGCGGGGACGACCGCGGTGATGCCGGCCGCGGACAGTCTTTCGATGATGCCGGCCGCGGTCTCGACCGCCTCACGCCGGCCGAGGTGCGTGAGCACCGCGACCCGACGCGCCTGGGCGGCGGGCTCGGGCGGCGGGGGCGTCACGCGGCTCAGCATAGGCCGGGGTCAGGACGAGCCGGGGGTCAGGACGAGCCGACGGATGCGGCGACATCGACCGGAGAGGTCGGTGCCCGTCGGGCCAGGAGCACGAAGAACTCGCGATTGCCCGCTGGACCCGGCAGCCGGCTGGGCACCACCGCCTGGGCCCGCCACCCGAGAGCGCCGGCCGCGTCGATCACCCCGGTCACCGCCTCCACGTGAAGGGCGACGGAGCGGACCACTCCGCCGTCCCCGAGTCGCTCGCGCCCCACCTCGAACTGCGGTTTGACCATCAGCAGCATGGATCCCGCCGGATCGACGACCGCCGACAGGGCCGGGAGCAGGACGGTCAGGGAGATGAAGGAGAGGTCGCCCACGACCAGGTCGACGGGCCGGTCGTCCACGTGTGCCAGTCCGAGGTCGCGGACGTTCAGCCGCTCGTGGGCCCGCACCCTCGGATCGGACCGGATCTCCTCGACCAGCTGACCGTGGCCGACGTCGACGGCGATCACCTCCCGGCATCCCGATCGAAGCAGCACCTGGGTGAAACCGCCCGTCGAGGCGCCGGCGTCCAGGGCGCGCCGACCCGTGATATCCAGGTCCAGCTCGAGCAGGGCCCCAGCGAGCTTGTGCGCCGCCCGCGAGACGTACGGATCCGACTCGACCCGGATCACGTCGTCGGGGGTCACCGGCATCGACGGCCGCTCCGCCACGCGTTCACCGACCCTTACCCGGCCGGCGCGGATGAGCGAGGCTGCTGCCGCCCGGGACCGAGCCAGACCACGGTCGGCGACGACGCGGTCGAGCCGGCTGGTGCCACCGGCCCGGCGGCCCGGATCAGCAGCACCCACTCAGCCGCGGCCTTCGACCTGCTCCGACGGAGACTGGAGCTCGTCGTGCAGCACCTCGTGGGCAGCGGCCAGCGCTGCGTGGTGCTCGCTGACGGGTCGCTGATCCAGGTCGGTGAGCTGAGCGAGGGCCTCGTCGACCACCGGCAGTCCAGTGGCCGGCAGCTCAACAGTCATCGGACCGTCGGAGATCGGGTGCTCACTCACTCGGTCGCCGCCGCCGTCACCGGTGCCTTCTTGACGGCCGCCCGTTTGACAGGGGCCTTGGCGGTGGCCACCTTCGTCGCCGATGCCTTCTTCGTCGGCGACTTCTTCGTCGGCGACGTCGCGGCCGGCATCTTCTTGGCGGCGGTCTTCGTGGCCGGCATCTTCTTGGCGGCGGTCTTCGTGGCCGGCGTCTTCGTGGCCGGCGTCGCCGTCGCCGCGGTCTTTCTGGCCGCCCTGCGCGGCGTGGCCTTCGTCGCAGCGGGCGCAGGCTCGGCCACCGGCGTGGCCACGGCTTCTTCCGCCGACGCCGCAGCCTCCTCCGCGGAGCTGGCGGCTTCCTCGGCCGCCGCGGCCGCGGCAGCGGCCACCACGGTCGCCTCGGTGGCGACCGCCTGGGCCGTCGCGGCCCGCGCGGCCTGCTCGGCGAACGCCGCCTTCAGGTCGGCCAGCTCGGCGCGCAGGCCCTCCAGGTCCTCGGCCCGCGCGAAGCCCGTCCGGGTGGCCGCTTTGTCGATCTCGGTGTTGATCATCTTCACCATCAGCTCGCGATTGGCTTTGCTGGCGGCCAGGATCTCCTCGGCCAGGGCGCTCACCCGCTCGCTCGCGTCGGCGGCGACATCGTCGAGACCGGTGGCCGACAGCAGACCCTGCGCGGCCTCGGACGCCTTGGCCCTGGTGGCCCGGCGCAGACCGGTCACCAGGTTCACGTAGTTCTGGATCTGCTCTCGAGCCATCTCGTCGCCTTCTCGTGGAGTGGGGGTCCTATCCGCGTAACGGTATCCGCTGGGGGTCTCTCGGTCACCGGTGGTCTGCTGCAACAATCGCGCCGTGACCGCCCAGACGCAGACCTCGGCCGCCCTGACCCAGCCCACGCCTCTCGGGTCCCGCCACGACCCCGACTGGTGGCAGACCGCGGTCATCTACCAGATCTATCCGCGATCCTTCGCCGACGCCAACGGCGATGGCATGGGTGACCTGCAGGGTGTCGTCTCCCGGGTCGGCTATCTGGCCGAGCTCGGTGTCGACGCGGTCTGGCTGTCTCCGTTCTATCCCTCCGCCCTGGCCGACGGTGGCTACGACGTGGACGACTACCGCGACGTCGACCCGCGCATCGGCAGCCTCGCCGACTTCGACGACATGATCACCGCCCTGCACGAGGTCGGTATCAAGGTGCTGGTCGACATCGTGCCCAACCACAGCTCCAACCGGCACGCCTGGTTCGTCGACGCGCTGGCGTCGCCACCCGGATCCCCGGAGCGGGCTCGCTACATCTTCCGTGATGGTGAAGGCCCCGACGGAGCCCAGCCACCCAACGACTGGGAGTCGCTGTTCGGCGGCTCGGTCTGGGAGCCGGTCGGTGACGGCCAGTGGTACTTCCACCTCTTCGCCCCCGAGCAACCCGACCTCAACTGGGACAACGACGATGTGCGCGCCGACTTCCGTACGACCCTGCGGTTCTGGGCCGATCGTGGGGTGGACGGCTTCCGCGTCGACGTCGCCCACGGCCTGGTCAAGGACCTGTCCACCCCGTACGCCGCGTGGCCGGACATCGCGATGATGCAGCGGGAGGACGGCAGCCACCCGTTGTGGGACCGCGATGATCTGCAGCTGGTCTACCGCGACTGGAGGACCGTGTTCGACTCCTACGATCCCCCCCGCTTCGCGGTGGCCGAGGCATCGGTGCACCCGAGCCGCCGCGCGCGCTACGCCGCCCCGACCAGTCTCGGTCAGGCCTTCAACTTCGCCATGCAGGAGGCGAGCTGGCGGCCCGAGAGCTACCGCACGGTGATCGAGGCCGGCGTCGCGGACATGGTCGAGTCCGGGTCGACGACGACCTGGCTGCTCGGGTGCCACGACACCGTCCGGGTGGTGTCCCGTTACGGGCTGCCGGTCCCGGCCGATGAGACCCCCATCGAGATCGCCCGCCGCTGGCTGCTCACCGACGGCCAGGATCCTCACTGTGACACTGATCTGGGCCAGCGACGGGCACGGGCGGCGATCTTGGTGTTGCTGGCGCTCCCGGGTTCGGTCTACGTCTACCAGGGCGACGAGCTGGGTCTGCCCGAGGTGGCCGACCTGTCGCGCGAGGTGCTGCAGGACCCGATGGCGTTTCGGTCCGCCGGTCGGGAGAAGGGCCGCGACGGATGCCGGGTGCCGCTGCCGTGGACGTCGACGGGACCGTCGTACGGCTTCGGCGGCGCAGACACCGAGCTGCCACAGCCCGCCTGGTTCGCCGACGTGGCGGCCGACGTCCAAGCCGGCTCGGATGCGTCGATGCTCACGCTGTACCGCCGTGCCATCGGGTTGCGCCGCGAGCTGGTGACGAGGTGGACGTCGGGCGACCCGAGCTTCAGCTTCCAGGATTCGGCCCCGGACGGGCTCTGGTTCCGCCGGGGGGAGGGCTGGCACTGCGTGACGAACTTCGGTGACGACGCGATTGCGCTGCCCACCGGAACGGTGGCGCTGAGCAGCGTCGACCTGGTCGACGGGCTGCTGCCGGGCGACGCGACGGCCTGGGTCGTCATCGACGGGCCAGCACCGCGCTGATCACGCGCAGGGCCGGTGTCGCATCGACGATGCGACCGAGGTCGGCGACCCTCCAAGCCAGGGTCGCCGTCGCCCAGAGTGCGTCGACGGCCGACGAGCGATCGTCGGGCGTGCCGACGAGCTCGATCCGGCCCGTGTCGAGGACCGCGGTCTGCTCTCCGCAGCTCACCTCACCGGGGCGCTCGTCGCACACCCGAGCGGGTTGCAGCAGGTCGCGCAGGTCGTAGCCCAGGTGGGTCGGTCGGCTGTCGGCCCCGGCCGCCACCAGATCGGTCGGGCCATGGGATCCGGTCAGCACCAGCATGCTGTCCAGTCCCGCAGACACCGCACCGGCGATGTCGGTGTCCAGCCGGTCACCGACGAAGATCGGGTTCCCCGCCCCGAGCCGGGCGACGGTCGCGTCGACCAGCGGTCGGTACGGCTTGCCGGCGACCTCCGGATCGACGTCCACCGCATGCCGTACGGCAGCGACGGCCGCGCCGTTGCCGGGCACGATGCCGCGGTCGGTCGGTCGGGTGGGGTCGATGTTGGTGGCGACCCAGTGCGCACCGCGATGGATCGCGATGGCTGCCTCGTTCAGCTGGTCCCAGGTGAGGTCGAAGCCGAAACCCTGCAACACGGCAACCGGCTGGTCGTCGGCCGAGCGGACCCCGACCAGCTCCACCTCGGCCAGAGCGTCCCAGACCCCGGCTCCACCCACCGCGAGAACCTTCGCCCCGGCGCCGAACCGGGCAGCCACCAGCTGCGCGCCCGCCTGCGCCGACGTGACCACGTCATCGGCGGTCGCGACGATGCCGAGCTCGGTGAGGTGCTCGGCGACCGCGGCGGGTGGCCGGGCGGCATTGTTGGTGACGAAGCCGACCCTGGTCCCCCGGTCCCGCAGCGCACGCAAGCCCTCAGGCGCGCCGTCGACGGCGATCGGGCCCAGATACACCACGCCGTCGAGGTCGAACAGCGCGGCGTCGTAGGCGTCGGCCAGTGCGTTCATGGGCGGGTCGCCTCCGGTCCCTGGCCGTCGATCTCCTCGGGATCGCTGTCGTCGAAGGTGATCAGCATCCCGTCGAGCAGGTCGCGGCGTTCATCGGCATCGGTCTCGCTGTCGCTGTCCAAGCGAGCCGCCCGGTCGAACCACTCGCGGGCCTCGGGCTGTTTGCCGGTGTTCTCGAGCGCGTCGGCGTAGGCGTAGTACAACCGGGCGGCGGGCGTGCCGAGCTGGGCTGCGCGACGGTCGTCGAGATCCAGGATCGCCTGATGGAGCACACGCCGGGCCTCGGGTTGTTGCCCCAGGTCGTTGCGGGCACCGGCCTCGACGATGAGCATCTCGATGCCCAGTGCCGGCTCGAGCGGTTTGCGCCGCGCCTCCTTGGCGATCTTGAGCGCGGCCTGCGGGCGGCCGAGGGCGCGCTCGCAGTCGGCCATCACCGGGAGGTAGTCGTCGGTCCCGGTCATCCGTCGTAGCGCTCGGAACTCCGACAGCGCGACGTCCCAGTGACCGGCCGCGTACGCCGTCTCGGCGGCCGCCTCACGCACCACCGGGAGCCGGGCCGCCCTGCGTCGCGCTGCCTCCGCGTGGCGGTAGGCCAGCTCGGGATCCTCGTCGACCAACATCCCCGCGGTGACCAGGTGCCCGGCGACGACCTCGGCGAGGTCCTTGGGGAGACCGCGCAGCTCGGCCTTCACCCCGCGAGGAAGCCCGCGGGTGTCCACCTCGGGGGGCAGCCTCGGTTCGTCCGCGCGCTTCTGCAGTCCGGGGGGCGGCGGCGTACGGTCGTCGCGATCGGACGGACGACGGTCGGACGGCCGGCGGTCCGGGAGCCGGCGGTCCGGCAGGCGCCCGTCCGGCAGGCGCCCGTCGGAGGACTCTGGACCGCGGACGTACTCGTGGCGAGACCGATCCCCCGAACGCTGCTGTCCGGAGGGGCGACCCGGCGACCGTCCCTGTGGTTTGCGGGCGGCCGAGCTGCGACCCTGACCGGGACCGCCAGCACTGCTCCGGCTGGATCCACCGCCGCCGCGAGCCGGTCCGTCGTCTCGTCGACCGCCTCCGCTGTCGGGGTTGCTGCCGCCGTAACGAGCGCCGCCGCCTTGGCCACGACTGCTACCGCCCGAACGGCTGCCGCCGCCCGAACGGTCGGCACCGTCGGCTTTGTTCTCGCCGCGAGACCGCTTGTCACCGCCAGAGCGGTTGTCACCGCCGGAGCGTTTGTCGCCACCGGAGCGTCCACCACTCCCGCTGCCACCGCGGGCTCCGCCGCCGCTGCCACCGCGAGCTCCGCCGCCACCGCTGGATCGGCCGGCACCACCGGACTGCCCGCCGCCGGGTCGCTCTCCCCTACTGTCCGTCACCGCCTCATCCTTGCCGCCCACCCTCGCGCACGCAAAGCAGGCCGGGATCAGGCGAGCACCACCGCCGGTCCGGCGGCACTGAGCTCAGACACCTGCTCCGGTGCCGCGCCGCGGTCGGTGATCACCAGATCGACCTCCGAGACCGCCCCGAACGTGCAGAACGAGGTCCGACCCAGCTTGCCCGAGATGACGGGGACGAGTCGTCTTCGTGCGGCCAGCAACATCGCCCTCTTCACCGCCGCCTCCTCGGGGTTGGTGGTCATCAGACCGCGCTCGGCGGTCAGCCCGTTGACCCCGATGATCGCCAGGTCCGCCGTGATCGTGCTCAAGCGGCGGACGGTCCACGGGTCCACCGCCGCCGACGTCAGTCCTCGCACCGACCCGGGCAGCGTCATGATCTGCAGCTTCGAGTGGCCCGCCAGATAGCGCGCGGCGGGCAGGTTGTTCGTGACCAGCGTGAGTCGACGATCGGTGGGCATCAGTTGAGCGCAGACGAAGGTGAGGGACCCGGAGTCCAAGATCACCACCCCGTCGTCGGGCAGCTCGGCGACCACTCGCCGCGCGATGACCAGCTTGTCCTCGAACTGCTCAGCGTGCCGCGCGGCCAGCGCCTGCTCGAAGGGCGTCGTGGACAGCAGCTCGGCGCCGCCGCGCACCCGGCGCAGCACGCCCCGCCGCTCGAGGACGTCCAGGTCCTTGCGCACCGTCTCAGCGGTGACCCCGAGCCGCTCGCTGATCTGGGCGACCCCGGCCCGCCGCGCAGGCCGGTCGACGAGGTACTCGGTGATCGCCTGCTGGCGCTCCGGCGGGTACACGGACGTATCCAACCACGACCATCCAGCCGAAGACAACAAGCAAAACCACATCATTTGCCAGTCATTCGGGCAGAAATGTTCTGCCTAACCCTGGACTTCGGGCATCGTTGAGTACTACCTTGCTCGAAACAACCAACTCGGGATGGCTCCGACCTCGGCTCAGCCATCGACCCGGAAGGCGGTTCATGACCACCACCACGCGACGACGCCTGGCGGCCGCCGGACTCGCGGTGAGCTTCTCGCTCGCTGTGTCCGGCTGTGCCGGGTTCGGCAACCTGGGCGATGAGCCCGGGGTGACCACGGTGACCCTGGCCAGCGTCAACAACCCGCAGATGCAGGACATGGCGCAGCTGCTGCCGGAGTTCTACCGGAGTCATCCCGACATCAAGATCAACATGATCTTCATGGAGGAGAACGACCTCCGCAATGCCGCCACCAAGGACGTGGCCACCCAGGGCGGGCAGTACGACATCATGACCGTCGGCGCGTACGAGGTGCCGATCTGGGGTCAGAACCGTTGGCTTGAGGATCTGACCGACCTGGCGGCGGACGATCCCGACTATGACGTGGACGACTTCTTCAAGCCCGTCCGCGACGGGGTGTCGTTCGACGGCCGGCTGTATGCGGTGCCCTTCTACGGTGAGTCCTCGTTCTTGATGTATCGCAAGGACCTGTTCGAGCAGGCCGGCATCACGATGCCGGAGCGGCCGACCTGGGACCAGGTCGCCGAGTACGCCGACAAGCTCAAGGACCCGGCCTCGGACCGGGCCGGGATCTGCCTGCGGGCCAAGCCGGGCTGGGGTGAGATGTTCGCGCCGTTGACGACGGTGATCAACACCTTCGGCGGGCAGTGGTACGACATGGACTGGCAGGCGCAGGTGAACTCCCCTGCCTACAAGGACGCGGTGCAGTTCTACATCGACACGCTCGCAGCCTCCGGCGAGGACGACCCGGTGTCGTTCGGCTTCACCGAGTGCCTGAACCTGTTCTCCCAGGAGCGGGCCGCGATGTGGTACGACGCCACATCGGCTGCGGGTTCGGTGGAGGACCCGAACAACTCCAAGGTCGCCGGCAAGGTGGGCTACGTGCGGGCCCCGGTGCAGCAGACCGAGAACTCGGGCTGGTTGTGGTCGTGGAACCTCGGCATCAACGCGGAGTCCCAGCACAAGCAGCAGGCCTGGGAGTTCGTGCAGTGGGCGACCAGCAAGGAGTACGCGAAGCTCGTCGGCTCCCAGCTCGGCTGGTCACGGACGCCTCCCGGGACACGGAAGTCGACGTACCTGATCCCCGAGTACATCAAGGCCGGCGGCGACTTCGCGCCGTTGACGGCGAAGATCATGAACGAGGTGGATCCAGTCAAACCCGGTGTGAATCCGCAGCCGTGGGTAGGGATCCAGTACGTGACGATCCCGGAGTTCCAAGACGTCGGGAACCAGACGTCCCAGCTGCTGGCCGATGTGATCGCGGGTCGAAGACCTCTCGACCTGGCCCTGGACCAGGGGCAGAAGATCGCTCAGCGCGCCGGCGACAACCAGACGAAGGGGAGCTGAGATGACCACGGTGGAGGAGTCCCCCACGTTGTCGGCCCCGACGGGGGTCGGGAAGAAGAAGACCAAGATCACCATGGCGGACCTGCGGGGTCAGGACCTGGCGCAGCGGAAGTTCGGCCGCAAGCTGATCATGCCGGCCTTGGTCGTGGCCATCCTGATCACTCAGATACCGTTCGTGGCCACCATCTACTACTCGTTCCAGGACTGGAATCTGGCGCGGCCCGACGAGAGGACGTTCGCCGGTCTGAGCAACTACGTCGCCGTCATCACCAACGGCGCATTCCTGCCCTCGATCTGGGCCACCATCCGCATCGTCGGCGGCTCGATGATCCTGTCGCTGCTGATCGGCCTGCTGCTGGCCGTGCTGATGGATCGGGAGTTCAAGGGCCGCGCGCTGGCGCGCACTCTGTTGATCACCCCCTTCCTGGTGATGCCCGCGGCGGCCGCGTTGATCTGGAAGTACTCCCTGCTCGAGGTCAACACCGGCATGGTGAACTGGGGGCTCGGTCTGGTCGGAATCGAGCCGATCGCCTGGAACACCGACCACCCCGCCCTGACGATCGTGTTCACCCTGACCTGGCAGTACACCCCGTTCATGATGTTGATCCTGTTGGCCGGGCTGCAGTCCCAGGCCGGTGAGGTCCTCGAAGCGGCCGACGTCGATGGTGCCAACGCCCTGCAGACCTTCCGGTTCATGACCCTGCCGCACCTGCGCAGCTACGCGGAGCTGGCCATCCTGCTGGGCACCGTGTTCATGATCCAGGTGTTCGACCCGATCAACATCATGACCAAGGGCGCCGGCAACACCAAGACGATCGCCTACCTGCTGTACGAACGAGCCTTCATCGGCCAGCAGGTGGGCGAAGCAGCCGCTTACGGCGTGATCACGGTGATCCTGACCATCGTGTTCGCCACCCTGGCCCTACGCACCATGTTCAAGATCTTCACCGAGGAGGCCCGCTGATGTCCACCGCCATCGACACCCCCCGAGCCACGGCACCAGCCCAGCCGACCACCGGCCGCACCGGTCCCAACCCGTTCACCCGCCGGAAGGTCACGGGATACCTGATCACGCTGCTCACCTGGGTGCTCGTCCTGCTGTTCTTCTTCCCGGTGCTCTGGATGATCATCACCAGCTTCAAGACCGAGGGTCAGGCCGCGTCGTTCCCACCCGAGTTCTTGTTCAGCCCGACGCTGGACCGCTACACCGCTGTCTTCGAGCGCGGCATGGGCCTCTATCTGCTGAACTCGCTGTTCCTGGCCGTGGGCTCAACGATCGTGGTCATGCTGCTTGCCATCCCCGCCGCCTACGCGCTGTCGGTCCGGCCCATCATCCGCTGGCAGGACGGGCTCTTCTTCTTCATCTCCACCAAGTTCATGCCCGTCGCCGCGTCCATCATCCCCGTCTTCCTGCTCCTGCGGACCTTCGGCCTGCTCGACAACCTCTGGGCCCTCGGCCTGCTCTACCTCGGCATCAACCTTCCCCTCGCCGTGTGGATGATGCGGTCGTTCTTCGCCGAGGTCCCCATCGCCGTCGTCGAAGCCGCCCAGATCGACGGTGCCAGCTACAGTCGCGAGCTCTGGCGCGTCTCTCTTCCCATCGTCGCCCCCGGGGCCGCCGCCGCCGCTCTCATCTGCTTCATCTTCGCCTGGAACGAGTACTTCCTCGCCAATCTGCTCACCGCGGTCGTCGCCCGGACCACCCCGCCCTTCCTCGGCAGCTTCGTGGATGGACGTGGGCAGTTCCTCGCCATCCTCTCGGCCGCCTCCACCATCGCCGTCCTGCCGGTGATCGTGGCGGGCTGGCTGGCGCAGAAGCGACTGGTCCGCGGTCTCGCGATGGGGGCGGTGAAGTAGTGCGGGCGATCGTCTTCGCGGAGCCGAAGTCATTCGCGCTGGAGGAGGTGGCTGATCCCGAACCCGGACCGCGCGAGGTGCTGATCCGGGTGGAGGCGGTCGGCATCTGCGGGACCGACATCCACGTGCTCGACGGCGAGTTCGCACCGACCCGATATCCGATCATCCCCGGTCACGAGACGTCGGGCATCGTCGAGGCCGTGGGTGAGCAGGTGAGCGAGGTCTCCGTGGGTGACCGGGTGTCGGTCGACCCCACCTTGACCTGTGGCGAGTGCACCTACTGTTCGGTCGGTCGCTCCAACCTGTGCGAGCAGTGGAACGGCTCCGGGGTGGCGCGGACCAACGGCTCCACCGCGGAGCTGACGGTAGCCCCCGTGCGCAATGTGCACCGCCTGCCGGTCGGTGTCGACCTGGCCCTGGCCGCGCTGATCGAGCCGCTGTCCTGCGCCATCCACGGATACGACCTGCTGCCTCGCCGGATGGGTGAGCACTACCTGATCTACGGTGCCGGCACCATGGGACTGATGATGGCCCAGCTGGCGCCCCGCGCCGGCGCGGCCAGCGTGACAGTCGTCGACCGGAACCCGGCCCGGCTCGACGTGGCCCGTGACGTCGGCATCGAGCAGCTGGCTCTCTCGGCGGACGAGGCCGATCACCGCGGTGGCTGGGACGTCGTCATCGACTGCACCGGAGTCGTCGCAGCGATCGAGGACGGGATCAGCAGGGTCCGTCGCGGAGGCGTGTTCCAGCAGTTCGGTGTCGCGGCTACGGACGCCAGCGCGCGCTTCTCCCCTTTCGGCATCTACAACGACGAGATCACCGTGGTCGGCTCGATGGCGGTGCTCGCCTCGTACGCCCGCGCGGTGGAGATGTTCGCCGCGGGCGCGCTGCGCGCGGAGCGGATGGTGAGCCACGCCTACACCCTGGAGGACTACGGTGAGGCCCTGGAAGCGTTCCGGGCCGGCAGCGGCCGGAAGCTCCAGATCCGGCCGCAGGCCACGAGGTCGATACAGCTGCTGTGAACAACGCGGAGGTGGGCAGGTGATCGTCCCAGCGGACGCCGCGGCGGATCGACATCGCCGCATCATCGACCGCCTCGACGCGTTCGGCCGGGTGGGGGTCGTCGAACTCGCCGGCCGCCTCGACGTGGCCCCGGAAACCGTACGCCGCGATCTGCGCCAGCTCGAGGTTCAGGGACTTCTCCAGCGCGTCCACGGCGGTGCCGTGAGGCGCACCGAGCGCCCCCTGTCCCCGTTCGACGGAACCACCCCCGAACACCCGCCGCTGCACGTCCGGCTGGCCGACCTCGTGGTCGAACGCCTGCCAGCACACGGCACGGTGTTGCTGGCCGGCTCACCATTCACCTGGGCGGTGGCGGAGTCCATGAGTCGGCACCCAGCGGCCGTCGCCGGACTCACGGTGGTGACGACAGGACTCGACGTGGCAGTTGTGCTCTCCCGGGTCGAGAACCTGAGCGTGTACAACATCGGCGGCAGTGTCGAGCCCGAGCACCGGGCCCAGGAGGGGGAATGGGCGCTGGACGAGCTCCGTCGATTTCGGGTCGACCTCGCTCTGCTGTCTCCGTCCGGAGTGAACGTCGACGGCGGAGTCTTCGCCCCCACACCCATGGCGGCCGCGATCAGCGCAGCGTCCATCGAGATCGCCCAGCGCGTGTGGTTGATGTTGGACGGACAGGCGGTCGGACACATCGGGGTCGTCCGGGCAGCGGGTCTTGACGGGGTGGATCACGTGTTCACCGCCGGCGCTGCTGCCCCCTCCCACCGTCAGTCGCTCCACGAGGCGGGAATCAACCTCACCACCGCGGAGGAGCCTGACCACCCGACCCGGGGCCGGATGGAGCGACACTCCCCCGCGAGCCGGTGAAGCCCACGCCAGGCTCGCGCTATGCCGGGGTGAGGGTTCAGCTGTACCAGGACTTCGAGACCACGCGACCGTCGATGAAGGACACGTAGACATACCAGGCCCGCGTACCCCTGGACCCGATGATCTTGCGGACTTGGGCGAGGGTCATCCCCCCGCTTGATCTTCTTGTACTCGGACTTGGTCGCCTTGGCCTTCGCCTTGTTGGCCTTTGTCGTTGGACACCATCGCGGCGAGCGCGTTCACCGTGGGTTCCATGGTGTGGATAGTCGGGACCGCCAACGAGACCCCCGAACACATCCTCAGCCACAACATCCGATGTCGACGACCGACCGCTCATCGTCGAATGGGCGCAGCAGCTCTGTGTCGCGAGCACAATCTGGTTCGCGAAACGTGTCTCGTCATATCAGGTCGGACTAGCTAGAACCTAGAAACACTTCAAGGCCGACCACCGAAGTGGTCGACCTTGAAGTGTGTTGTCCGGCGACGTCCTAGTCTCCCACACGGTCCCCCGTGCAGTACCATCGGCGCTGAGAAGCTTAACTTCCGGGTTCGGAATGGAGCCGGGTGTTTCC
>DATDBH010000142.1:0-5006 GCA_036524985.1 Microlunatus sp.
TGGGCGGTGGCGGTCGCGTCAGGGCCTGGTCGGGCGTTCCGAGCGGCGCGGAGCCTGCGAAGCAGAGCGAGGTGGGCGGGACGCGACCGCCACCGCCCACCCCGTAGGCCCCACTCCGTCAGCCGGCCAGCTGCCGGCGGACCTCCGCGGCCACGGCTCCGCCGTCGGCCTTGCCCTTGGTCTGTGGCGTGATCACGCCCATCACCTTGCCCATCCCCTTCAGCCCCAGCTCCGCTGCCCCCGTGCTGGCGATGGCCTCGGCCACCAGTGCGGCGACCTGGTCGGGCGTCAGCTGCTGCGGCAGGTAGTCGGCCAGCACGGCTGCCTCGGCCCGCTCCTTCTCGGCGAGCTCGGGGCGGTCGGCGGTCGCGTACGCCTCCTCGGCCTCGCGCCGCTTCTTCGCCTCCTTGATCACCACGTCGAGAACCTGCTGCTCACTCAGCTCGTGGGACTCACGCCCGGAGACCTCGGCCTCGGTGATGGCGGTGAGGACCATCCGGAGCGTGCCGGAACGCACCTTGTCCCGGGCCTTCATCGCGGCGGTCAGATCGGTCCGGAGCTGTTGCTTGAGTCCAGGCTGGTCGGTCATGCCGGCCAGTGTCCCAGGCCGGGCCAGGCCCCCTCACCCGAGTTTTGTGCCGCTATCCACATCTGGCGTGGTTTTCGGCACAAAGGCGGGTGGGTAGCCTGCTCGGCATGTCTGCTGCGGGGGTGCTCGGCAAGACCGTGCTCGGGGTCGGGGCCGTCGGAGCGGGATCGTTGGCGTACGCGAGCCTGTACGAGGCCAACGCCTACGTGTTGCGTCGGGTCGAGGTGCCGATCCTGCCACGGGGGGCTCGACCCATCCGGGTGCTGCAGATCGCGGATCTGCACCTCACGCCCCGCAACCGCCAGCGGGTCGCCTGGGTGTCGCGGCTGGCCGGTCTCGAGCCGGACCTGGTCATCGACACCGGCGACAACCTGTCTCACCCCGATGCGGTACCGGTGGTCACGACGGCACTGGGCCGGCTGCTCGACAAGCCCGGTGTCTTCGTCTGGGGCTCCAACGACTACTACGCGCCGACCTTCAAGAACCCGCTCACCTACCTGACCCGACCGAGCCGGATGGGCCGCGAGCATCCGGTGGAGCTCCCCTGGCGCGACCTCGGCGCCGCGTTCGAGGGCGCCGGTTGGACCGATCTGACGCACCGTCGGCTGACGCTGGAGATCAACGGGACCCGGCTCGGCTTCCGGGGCGTGGACGACGCCCACCTGGGGCGGGACGAGTACGCCCGGGTGGCCGGGCCCGTTGACCACGACGCCGAGGGGGACGTCGTCCTCGGGGTGACCCACGCGCCGTACCGGACCGTGATCGACGCCATGACGTACGACGGCTGTGACCTGGTGATCGCCGGGCACACCCACGGGGGCCAGGTCTGCGTGCCCTTCTACGGAGCGCTGGTCACGAACTGTGATCTCGACGCCCGGCGGGTCAAGGGCCTGTCAACCCACAGCGCCGGCGACCACACCGCGTTCCTGCACGTCTCGGCCGGGCTCGGGACGTCGCCGTACGCACCGTTCCGGTTCGCCTGCCGGCCGGAAGCGACCCTGCTGAACCTGGTGGCGAAGCCCTGACCCGGGCTCGTGGAAGCGATGTGAGGTCTCGCCGGGTTTCGGCTAGAGTGTGCGAGGCCTTCACGGAGGCTGGCGGGGTGTGGCGCAGCTTGGTAGCGCGCGTCGTTCGGGACGACGAGGTCGCAGGTTCAAATCCTGTCACCCCGACCAGGAGTGCAGCGGATCCAGGAATCTGGGTCCGCTGTTGCCGTTCCGGCCCGTTCCCCGGCTGACCGTCCTGCCGGTCAAGCGCGGGTGAACGTGCACATTCTCAGGTTTACGCCGTAGATTTCCGGGCGCGCATCTGCCTAAAGTCGACCTACTGCCAGCGTCGGCCAGGAGGTTCTGCTCGTGTCACCACCACCGAACTCCAGATCGGGACGGCTGTCTCGACGCACGTTGCTCAAGGGGGCGATCGGCACCGCGGCCGGGGCGGCGGCGGTCGGCGGGCTCTCCGGCTGTGGCTCCGCCTTCTCCGCCGGGCTCGTCGGATCGGATCTCGCGCCGGGCACCGTGACCTACTGGAACCTGTTCGGCGGTGGCGACGGCGTACGGATGCAGACGATGCAGGCCGCGTACGCCGCACAGCACGGCGGGGCCGGCTCCTTGCAGGCGGCCACCTTCACCTGGGGCAACCCGTACTACACCAAGGTCACGCTGGCCACCATCGGCGGCGCTCCACCCGACGTCGCGGTCTCCCACCTGACCAGGGAGAAGAACCTGGCCCGGGCGGGTCTGCTGACCGAGATCACCGACGACATGCTCGCCCTGGTCGGTCTCTCCCCCGCCGACTTCAACACCACGGCGTGGGAAACCCAGAAGGTCGACGGGTTGTCGTACGCGATCCCGCTCGACACCCACCCGTTCGTCCTCTACTACAACAAGGACGTCTGCGACAAGGCCGGGCTGCTGAACTCCGACGGCTCGCTGACGGAGATCACAGGCACCGACGGCTGGGAACAGGCGCTGCAGGCCGCGAAGGAGGTCACCGGCGCGTACGGCGCCTCGGTCGCCACGGTCAGCGAGCTGGCCACCCCGTGGCGCTGGTTCCAGACGCTCTACTCCCAACGGGACGGCAACACCCCCTGGCTGGCCGAGGGCGGGGAGAAGCTCACCTACCACCGGGACCTGACCCTCGACACCCTGCACTGGATGCAGAAGCTGACCACGAGCGGCCTGATGCCGACGACCACCGACTACGCGGGGTCACAGACCCTGATGTTCACCGGTCAGGCGGGCTTCTACCTGCAGGGCGAGTGGGAGATCACCACGGCCCAGAGCATCGAGGGTCTGGACTTCGGCATGGTGCCGGTCCCGACCATCTACGACACCCAGGCCGAGCAGGCGGACTCGCACACGTTCATCCTGCCGAAGATGGACCGCAGCGACGATCAGGTGCTGCGCGCGATGACGTTCATCAAGTCGATGCTGGACCAGAGCCTGACCTGGGCCGAGGGCGGCCACATCCCGACCTACCTGCCCACCTTCGAAAGTGCCGCGTACAAGAGCCTGCAGCCGCAGGCGAGCTACTCGGCGGCCGCCGACACCGTCGTGTACGACGCCGAAGCGTGGTACTCGGGCTCCGGCTCTACCTTCGAGAACACCATCGGCGCCCAGATCGGGTTGGTCCAGCAGGGTCTGGCCACCCCGGAGGACGCGCTGGCGTCGGCCCACGACCAGCTGACCACGTACGCCAACACCAAGAGCCCCCTATGACCCCCGCCAGCGTCAGGAGCGTCCTGTGAGCCCCGCGAGCGTCAGGAGCGTCCTGTGACCACCGCCGACGTCCAGACCCGTCCACCTGCCCCGCAGACCGCACCCCCGCAGCGATCCGGGCGGAAGAGCGAGGCCGGCCCGGCCTGGCTGTTCATCGCCCCGTTCGGCCTCTTCTTCGTGCTGTTCCTGATCTGGCCGGTGATCTACATGTTCATCACCAGCCTGTTCGACACCACCCTGGTCCGCAGTGGCTTCGGCGACTTCATCGGGTTCGGCAACTACGCCGAGATGATGTCCCGCGCCGACTTCTGGGAGGCGATGTGGCACACCATCCAGTTCACCCTCTACACGGTGCCGCCACTGGTGGTCCTGGCCTTCGTGTTCGCCGTGCTGGCCAACCGGGTGCTGCACGGTCAGTGGTTCTTCCGGCTGGCCTTCTTCGTGCCGTTCATCCTGCCGTCGGCGGCCATCGCGCTGATCTGGAACTTCATCTACACCCCGACCACCGGGCTGTGGAACTCGTTCCAGACCCTGCTCGGGGTCGACAGCCCGAACCCGGTGCTCGGCACGCCCGATCTGGCCATGGTGGGCATCGCCATCACCACGGTCTGGTGGACGATCGGGTTCAACTTCGTCCTCTACCTGGCCGGCCTGCAGGACATCCCGCGTGAGCTCTACGAGGCGGCCGCCGTCGACGGTGCCAGTCCGTGGCAGCAGATCCGCTGGATCACCATCCCGATGCTGAGCCGGACCACGACCCTGGTGGTCCTGCTGCAGATCATCGCCAGCCTGAAGATCTTCGACCAGGTCTACCTGATGACCGCCGGCGGGCCGGGCACCTCGACCCAGGTCGTGCTCGGGCTGGTCACCAACACCGCCTTCACCGACTACCGGGTGGGGGCAGCGTCGGCCGCCTCGGTGCTGCTGTTCATCGTCATCCTGCTGGTCACGGCGGTCCGCGAGCTGATAGGCCGGGCCCAGGAGAGGGGAGAGAGCTGATGGCCACCGGAGTCTCCATGGCCGCCCCCGCGGCGACCGTTCAACAGGACCCGAACCAGAGCCGGTCCTCCAGCCTCGCCTTCAGCATCACGGCGTGGGTGGTGCTGATCCTCTTCTCGGTGCTGTGGCTGATCCCGAGCCTGTGGGCGATCAAGACCTCGCTCACCCCCAACGAGGTGTCCGCCCTCGGTGCTGGGCCGATCCTGAAGGACTGGAATCTCACGCTGGAGCCGTACGCGACGATCCTCAGCGGCGGCGACATCTGGAACTGGTACCTGGCCAGCGCCTTCACCTCGGTCGTGACCGTGATCTTGACGGTGATCTTCGCGTCGATGGCGGCGTACGCGATCAGCCGGCTCCGGTTCCGCGGTCGGCGGCTGGTGTTCGCGCTGATTATCGGCGGCATCATGATCCCGCCGCAGGTGTTGATCGTGCCGGTGTTCCAGCAGCTCAACCTGGTCGGGCTGCTGAACACCTACTGGGCGGTGATCTTCCCGCAGGTGCCGTCGGTGCTCGCCCTGTTCGTGTTCAAGCAGTTCTTCGACGGGCTGCCGCGCGACTTCGAGGAGGCGGCCCGGATCGACGGTGCCGGATTCTGGACGATCTACGCCCGGATCGTGCTGCCACTGTCCAGGCCGGTCATCGCGGCGATGGCCATCGTCACCTTCGTCGGGGTCTGGAACAACCTGATCCTGCCG
>DATDBH010000143.1:0-16921 GCA_036524985.1 Microlunatus sp.
CAGCACGTACGCGTTCTGGGCTCCGATGGCGACGATGAGTCCGAAGCCGAAACCGAGGCCCGCGAGGAGGGTGATCACGTCGTCGACGCTAGGCGCGCACTCAGATGAAGTCCAACGAATGTTTCTCAGGCATCATTAGCGGTGCTTAGGATGCAAACCATGGACTGGGATCTCGCTCAGCTGCGGGCGTACGCAGCCACGGTCGACCACGGCAGTCTCGAGGCGGCCGCCGGTGCGCTGCACGTGACACCGTCGGCGGTCAGCCAGCGACTCAAGGCACTGGAACGCACGGTCGGGGCCGTGCTGCTGCAGCGCAGCCGGCCGGTCCGACCGACGGAGCCGGGGGAGGGCGTGCTGCGACTCGCCCGACAGGTCGAAGCGCTCACGCGGGACACCGAGCTGAGCCTGGGGACCGGCGACCTCCGACCGGTTGTGCGGCTGGCGGTGAACGCCGACTCGCTGTCGACCTGGGTGCTGCCCGCCCTGGCGCCGTTGTCCGCCGAGCTGTCGCTGGAGCTCATCCGCGAGGGTGAGGACCACACCGCCGACCTGCTTCGGGACGGCTCGGCGATGGCCGCGATCACCACCGAGCGGACGCCGGTGCAGGGCTGCACCGTCGAGCGGCTGGGCTCCATGCGCTACCGGCCGATGGCTGCGCCGGGCTTCGCCGCTCGCTGGTTCCCCGACGGACTCGCTCCCTCGGCGCTGGCCGTCGCCCCGCTGGTGGTGTTCGACGTCAAGGACCGGATGCAGCACCGCGTGCTGGAACGACACGGTGTCTCGAACGATCCGCCGATCCACCTCGTGCCGGCCTCCACCCAGTACGTGGAGGCCGTCCGGCTGGGCTTCGGCTGGGGCATGGTGCCGGACCTGCAGCGAGCCGACTGGACGGCGGAGGACGGCGTGGTGCTCTCCGCCGCGGACGACGAGGACGTGGCTCTCTTCTGGCAGCAGTGGTCACTGCGGACGCCGAGCCTCGAGCAGGTCGCGGCCGCGGTCCGGGCCGCGTCGGCCGATATGTTGCGCCCGATTGGGTAGAGTACGGCGGTCGGCCAGCGAGTGCCGACCCCGCCGGCGCGCCGTGCCGCGGGCGCGCAGAGCCCCCGAATTGTTGGAGACATGGGAAACTCACCGGTCAGTACGATCCTGTTGATCGCCTTGATGGTGGTCGCCTTCTACTTCCTGCTGCTGCGACCGCAGAAGAAGCGGCAGCAGGCGCAGCAGAAGACCATGAACGAGATCGTCCCCGGCACCCGCGTGCTGCTCGGCAGCGGCATCTTCGGGACGGTCATCTCGGCCGGCGAGAAGCAGGCCGTGCTCGAGACCTCGCCCGGAGTGCACGTCACCGTCCTCAAGCAGGCCATCGCCCGGGTGATCCGGCCCGGCGACGAGTTCAGCGAGCCCCTCGCCGCCGAGGACGAGCTCGACGAGATCGCCGATCCTGCCGAGTCGAGCTCGCTCGACACCGCGCCCGAGTACGACACCCCCTCGACGTACGAGCGGCCCGCCGACTACGACCCGCTCGCCTCGCGCGACCAACCCGTCTCCTACGACCGCCCCGTCGCAGACAACCCGACCCTCGGGAACGAGCCCAAGAACAAGGACTGACGCCTGGTGGCGAATCGAGGTGGCCATCCCGGCCGCACCCTGATCATCTTCGGCATCTTCGTGGCCGCCCTGTACGGCCTGATGGCGATCTCGAACAACTGGACACCCAAGCTGGGTCTCGACCTGCAGGGTGGCACCACGATCACCCTGACCGCTCAGAACACCGACGGCACCGGTCAGATCGATCCCAACAGCCTGCAGCTGGCCCGGACGATCATCCAGTCCCGCGTCGACAGCCTCGGCGTGGGCGAGACCGAGGTGACGACCTCCGGCGACCGCCAGATCATCGTCAGCGTGCCCAACGTCCAACAGGACGAGCTCGTCCGCCTGGTCGGGCAGACCGCCGTGCTCCGCTTCCGGGCCGTGTACGCCGCCGAGGCGGTGACGCCGCCGCCGACCGCAGCGCCGACCCCGGAACCGTCCGGATCGGGTTCCCCGGCGCCTACGACCGAGCCTTCCGCGGGGGCGCCGAGCGCGAGCCCGACCGGCGACCGCCGACCGGCTCCGCAGCTGCCGACCGCGCCCCCGCCGCCGACCACTCCCAAGCCCACCGCGCCCGGTCAGGGCACGCCGCCCGAGCAGGCGATCGAGTGGCAGCCGACGGAGGCCGACCAGGCGGACTTCGCCGCGTTCACCTGTGATCAGAAGGACGCCTATCCCGACGTCTCCGACCAGCCACTGGTCGCCTGCAACCAGGACAAGACCGAGAAGTACCTCCTGGGTCCCACCCTGATCGAGGGCACCCAGCTGACCACGGCCTCGGCCGGGGTGCCGCAGAACCAGGTGCAGTGGGTGGTGAACCTCGAGTTCAACAGTGCCGGCGGCGCGACGTTCGAGAGCGTCACCGGCACGCTGGCCAGCCGGCAGCCGCCGGAGAACCAGTTCGCCATCGTGCTGGACTCCGAGGTCATCTCCGCGCCGTCGGTCAGCTCGGCGATCCCGGGCGGTCGGGCCGAGATCTCCGGCAACTTCAACCAGCAGTCCGCCACCGAGCTGGCCAACGTCCTCAAGTACGGCGCCCTGCCGCTGGCCTTCGAGGTGTCGGAGGTCTCGAACGTGTCCGCCACCCTCGGCGGTGAGCAGCTGCGGGCGGGCATCATCGCGGGCATCATCGGTCTGACCCTGGTGGTCGGGTTCTGCTTCCTGTACTACCGCGGTCTCGGCATCGTCGTCGTCTCCTCGCTGGCGGTCGCCGGTCTGATCACGTACGCGATGGTGGTGCTGCTCGGTGACTCGGTCGGCTTCGCCCTCAACCTGCCCGGCATCGCGGGCATGATCGTGGCGATCGGCGTGACCGCGGACAGCTTCGTCATCTACTTCGAACGGATCCGCGACGAGGTGCGCGACGGGCGCAGTCTGCGGACCGCCATCGAGACCGGCTGGATCAGGGCCCGGCAGACCATCCTGATCGCCGACGCGGTCTCGATGCTGTCGGCCATCATCTTGTTCATCCTGGCCATCGGCTCCGTCAAGGGCTTCGCCTTCACCCTCGGTCTGACCACCATCATCGACGTGGCCGTGGTGTTCTTCTTCACCAAGCCGCTGATGACCCTGCTGGGGCGGACGAAGTTCTTCGGCCAGGGCCACAAGTGGTCGGGTCTGGAACCCGATCATCTCGGCGTCGCCGCGCTGCCGGGGACCAGGAGCCGGCGCCCGCTGGCCACGTCCTCCGCCGCCCGCACCGCCACCGAGAGCGAGGGGATCTAGATGTCCAGGTTCCGCGACATCGGGCACAAGCTCTACACCGGCGAGGTCTCCTACGACTTCGTCGGCCGCCGGCGCCGGTGGTACGTCATCTCGGCCGTCCTGATCGCGGTGTCCCTGCTGTCGATCGGCATCCGCGGCTTCGAGTGGGGCATCGAGTTCGAGGGCGGTGCCGACTTCCAGGCCCAGACCGTCGTCACCGACACCACCGTCACCGACATGCAGGAGGCGGTGGCCGACGCCGGGGTCCCTGACCTGGGCGAGGCGACGGTCACCACGGTCGGCAATGACCAGGTCCGGGTGCAGACCCGCACGTTGGATCCGGTCAACGAGGTGCCCCTCGTCCGGACAGCGATCGCCACCGAGGCCGGGGTGCCGAGCGACGAGGTCGCGTACAGCCTGATCGGTGCGTCCTGGGGTGGTCAGATCACCGACCGGGCCCTGATCGCCCTCGGGGTGTTCCTGCTGCTCGTCACCTTGGTCATCTGGGCCTACTTCCGGAACTGGAAGATGTCGGTCGCCGCGCTGGTGGCGCTGCTGCACGACCTGGTGCTGACGGTGGGCATCTACGCCCTGGTCGGCTTCACGGTCACCCCGGCCACGGTGATCGGCGTGCTCACCATCCTCGGCTACTCCCTGTACGACACGGTCGTGGTCTTCGACAAGGTGCGGGAGAACGTTCGAGACCTCACGTCGTCGGCCCGCCAGACCTACTCCGAGGCAGCCAACCTCGCGGTGAACCAGGTGCTGGTCAGGTCCATCAACACCACCATCATCGGGGTGCTGCCGGTGGCTGCCCTGCTCTTCGCCGGGGCCGTCATCCTGGGCGAGGGACCGCTGAAGGACCTGGCCCTGGCCCTGTTCGTCGGCATGATCTCGGGCGCATACTCCTCGATCTTCATCGCCACGCCGCTGCTCGCCCAGCTCAAGGAGCGCGAGCCGGAGATGCAGAAGCTCACCAAGCGGGTCATGGCCCGACGAGCCAAGTCCGACGCCAAGGTGGGCGCCACGGTTTCCGCCGGCACCGTCGACGCGGCGCCGTACGACCCGCCCAGCGAGTCGCTGGACGACGACGCCGGAGAGCCCGGCGACACGACGAGCCCGCCGCGGCCGCAGATCACGGTCTCGACCGCCCAGCCGACGATCGTGAACCGACCGACCCGACCGACCAGCGAGGGGGCCTCGGGGCGTCCGCAGCCGCAGAACAAGCCCCGAAGCCAACGGAAGAAGTAGGCCGCACGATGAGCCACGATCTCGCCCGGCTGATCCGTGAGGTGCCCGACTACCCCCAGCCCGGGGTGGCGTTCCGCGACATCACGCCGCTGCTCGCCTCGGCGGGCGGGTTCGCGGCGGCCGTCGACGCCCTGGTCGCCGTCGGTCCGCGCGAGGTCGATGTGGTGGTCGGCATCGAGGCGCGTGGCTTCCTGTTCGGGGCGCCGGTGGCGCTCGCGCTCGGCGCCGGCTTCGTGCCCATCCGCAAACCCGCGAAGCTGCCGCGGGACGTGGTGACGGTCACCTACGACCTGGAGTACGGCACCGAGACCCTGGCCCTGCACGCGGACGCCTTCGTGCCCGGCACCCGGGTGCTGGTGGTGGACGACGTGCTGGCGACCGGGGGCACCGTGGTGGCCGCTGCGGAGCTGATCGCCAGGCTCGGGGGAGACCTGGCCGGAGTCAGCCTGCTGAGCGAGCTGACCTACCTCGGTGGGCGTGCGCGACTCGCCGCCGCCGGCATCGGACCGGTCGCCGCCGTGCTCGCCTTCGACGCAGCATGAGCTTGCTGCGCGGGTCCGGCGGCGGTCCCCGTGGTCGGAGTCGGCAGTCCTGGTCGCACCAGACCCTGGTCAGTCTGCCGGCCCGCTCGTCCACGCCCGCCCGCGAGCTCTCCCGACGGGGTCTGCTGGCCCTCAGCCTGTTGGTAGCCATCGTGGCGCTGGTCTACTTCGACCGCGGGGCCTACACCGACAACTACGACGGTTCGGTCACCCTCATCGACGCGATCTACTACGCCACCGTCACCATCACCACCACCGGGTACGGCGACATCACCCCGATCACCCCGACCTCGCGGATCCTGAACGCGATCGTGGTCACGCCGATGCGGATCCTGTTCCTGGTCCTGTTGGTCGGCACCACCCTCGAGGTGCTGGCCAACGAGGGACGCCGGATGATGCGAGACAACCGTTGGAGGAAGCAGATGCGCAACCATGTCGTGGTCGTCGGTTACGGCACCAAGGGCCGCAGCGCGGTCGAGACGATGCAGAACAACGGGTCCAACCCGGCCCAGATCGTGGTGATCGACCCCA
This sequence comes from Microlunatus sp., assembly GCA_036524985.1. Lineage (GTDB taxonomy): Bacteria > Actinomycetota > Actinomycetes > Propionibacteriales > Propionibacteriaceae > Microlunatus. Next base: position 5,619 of record DATDBH010000143.1, read on the forward strand.
AGCCGTCCGCGATCGTCGACGCGAACCTGCGCGGCTACGCTGCCATCGAGGGCGACGCGACTCGCCGGGACGTGCTGCGTCGAGCCGAGATCATCAAGGCTCGCGAAGTGATCATCACGTTGGACCGCGACGACTCGGCGATCCTGGTGACGCTGACCGTCCGCCAGCTGAACCCCAGCGCCCACGTGGTGGTGGCCGTCCGGGAGGACGACAACGCCTCGCTGGTGCGCCAATCCGGCGCGAACGCCGTCGTCACATCGTCCGAGGCCGTCGGCCGACTGCTCGGGCTGTCGGCGGTGAGTCCCAACCTGGGCACGGTGATCGAGGACCTGCTGTCGAGCAACGAGGGCCTGGAGGTCGGCGAGCGCCAGGTCCGCAGCGACGAGGTCGGGAAGGCCCCCGACGACGTCAAGGGCGAGGCGGTGATCGCGGTCGTCCGCAACAAGACCCTCCGAAGGTTCTACGACCCGACGGTGGCCAAGCTCGAGACGGGTGACCAGGTCGTCGTCGTCCGGCACGCCGAGGCCGAGGTCGCCGTGGGAGAGCAGCAGCCGCCGCCGACCCGTCGCCGCCCGAGCCGCCGCGACGACTGGTGAGGCACTTTCGACCCCTGCCCTAGACTGGCGACCTCGGCAGAGGGGGTGGCACGGGGTTGGCGACTGATCCTGGCACGGTGACGCGACCGTCGTCCGAGACGGCCGACGAGGCTGCCGCACGTCCGAGCTCGGGTCGCGAGGCCCTCGGTCCGGAAGCGCTCAGCCCCGGTTCGCCGGCCGGCGCGGCACCACCACCCATCCCGGTCGTGCGCGATGCCGAGGGTTCGGCCAGCCTGCCGGTGCGACTCAGCACGGGGCCGGAGCAGCCGCGGGTCAGGATGCGGCAGCGGATCGCCCGCTTCGGCGTGGCCAAGCCGCAGGCACCCGTGCTGGATCCGTTGTTCAAGGTGGTTCGAGCCAACCATCCCAAGGCCGACCTGTCGCTGATCGAACGGGCCTACCGGACGGCCGAGCGCTACCACCGTGGCCAGACCAGGCGCAGCGGCGACGCGTACATCACGCACCCCCTGGCGGTGACCACGATCCTGGCCGAGCTGGGCCTGACCGAGCCGACCTTGTGCGCCGCGCTGCTGCACGACACCGTCGAGGACACGTCGTACACGCTGTCGGCCCTGACCCGCGACTTCGGCGAGGAGGTCGCCCTCCTGGTCGACGGCTGCACGAAGCTCGACAAGGTCAAGTACGGCGAGTCGGCCAAGTCCGAGACCATCCGCAAGATGGTCGTCGCGATGTCCCGGGACATCCGGGTGCTGGTCATCAAACTGGCCGACCGGTTGCACAACATGCGCACCCTGCACTACCTGCGGCCCGACAAGCAGCACCGGATCGCGTCGGAGACGCTGGACATCTTCGCTCCGCTGGCCCACCGCCTCGGTATGAACGCGATCAAGTGGGAGCTGGAGGACCTCTCCTTCGCGGCCATGCAGCCGAAGGTCTACGACGAGATCGTCCGGATGGTCGCCGAGGCTGCTCCGCGTCGAGACGAGTTCCTCTCCCAGGTGATCGAGCAGGTGACGGCCGATCTGCGGGCCGCGAAGATCCGCGCCGCCGTCACCGGACGGCCGAAGCACTACTACTCGATCTACCAGAAGATGGTCGTCCGCGGCCGCGACTTCGCCGACATCTTCGACCTGGTCGGACTCCGGATCCTGGTCGACACCACCCGGGACTGCTACGCGGCCCTCGGGGTGATGCACGTCCGCTGGAACCCGCTCCCGGGCCGGTTCAAGGACTACATCGCGATGCCCAAGTTCAACATGTACCAGTCGTTGCACACCACGGTGCTGGGGCCGCAGGGCAGCCCGGTGGAGCTGCAGATCCGCACCGATGAGATGCACAAGCGGGCCGAGTTCGGTGTTGCGGCGCACTGGAAGTACAAGGAGGGCGGCAAGGGCATCGCGTCCACCGCCAACGGTGACAACACCGACCTCACCTGGGTGCGGCAGCTGCTCGACTGGCAACGGGAGACCGCCGACCCGGGGGAGTTCCTCGACTCGCTGCGGTTCGAGATCAACTCCACCGAGGTCTACGCGTTCACCCCCAAGGGGGACGTGCACGCGCTGCCCCAGGGGGCCACACCGATCGACTTCGCGTACGCGATCCACACCGAGGTCGGTCACCGCACCGTCGGCGCCCGGGTCAACGGACGGCTGGTGCCACTGGAGTCCGAGCTGTCCAACGGCGACGTGGTCGAGATCTTGACCACCAAGGCCGAGAACGCCGGGCCGAACCGCGACTGGCTCGAGTTCGTGCGTAGCCCGCGGGCGCGCAACAAGATCCGCCACCACTTCACCAAGGGCCGCCGCGAGGAGTCGATCGAGGCCGGCAAGGAGGCGATCGCCCGGCAGATGCGGAAGGCGGGGCTGCCTCTGCAGCGGCTGCTCACCCTCGAGCACCTGACCGCGGTCGCCAACTACGTCAAGCTGCCCGACGTGTCCGCCCTCTACGCCGCCGTGGGCGAGGGCACCGTCAGTCCGCAGGCCGTGATCAACCGGCTGATCAGCGTCGAGGGCGGCGAGGACGCCACGGCCGACGAGATCAACGAGGACCAGGTCGTCACCGGTCGTCGGCGACGCAAGCCGTCGGCCTCGGACTCGGGTATCGAGGTGGCGGGGGACACCGATCTGCTGGTCAAGCTCGCGAAGTGCTGTACGCCGGTGCCGGGTGACGCCATCCTGGGCTTCGTCACCCGCGGCGCCGGCGTGTCGGTGCACCGCCACGACTGCGTCAACGCCGCACACCTGCAGACCGAGCACGCCGAGCGGATCATCGGGGTCTCGTGGGCGCCGACCGCCCACAGCTCGTTCCTGGTGGCGATCCAGGTCGAGGCGCTGGACCGCAACCGGCTGCTGTCCGACATCACCCGGTCGCTGTCGGACCAGCACGTCAACATCTTGTCCGCCGCGCTGAACACCTCGAAGGACAAGATCTGCAAGGCGAAGTTCACCTTCGAGACGGCCGATCCGACGCACCTGGACCACGTGCTGCGAGCCGTCCGCCAGGTCCCGGGTGTGTTCGACGTCTACCGCATCAGGCAGTAGTATCTGCGATCCTCCGGACCGCTGTGAATTCTCCTTACTCCGATCGTGTCGTCGCTCTTCGCGAAATGGCGGTGAAGCGTTGCCATTTCGCTCATCGTTCCTCCATCGACCGGCGGAGAATTCGACAAACGATGTCCGCTGACCCTCGGACCGCTGAGAAGAACTCTCAGCCGCTGAAGTCGTCGGCGGCCTTGCGCGCCTGGGCCAGCCACTCGCGGTAGGTCGCCGCCGACGCCGTCGCGTCCCGGGCGGCCTTGGCATCTCCGCGGGCTTCGGCCTTGGCCGCCTTCTCCTCCAGTGCGGCGATCTGCGCCTCGAGCTTGCTCGCGGTCTCCTCGGCGCGGGCCCGGGCCTCCGGGTTGGTCCGGCGCCACTGGTCGTCCTCGTAGCCCTTGATCGCGGACTCGACGGCGCGCAGTCGGCTGTCCAGGGGTCGGACCATCTCGCGTGGCACCTTGCCGATGTCGGCCCAGCGCTCCAGCACGCCGCGATACGCGGCCCGGGCCTCGGCCAGATCCCGGACGGGCAGGATGGCCTCGGCTTCCTCGACCAGGGCCTGCTTGGCCACACCGTTGGCCTTGAACTCGCTGTCCTGTTCGGACATGGCGGCGGACTTGGCGCCGAAGAACACGTCCTGCGCTCCGCGGAACCGCTTCCAGAGCTCGTCGTCGACCCCGCGTGGGGCCGAGCCGGCCGCCTTCCAGCGGGTCATCAGGTCGCGGTACTCGCTGGTCGTGGGACCCCAGTCCGTGGAGCTCTGCAGTGCCTCGGCCTCGGTGACCAGCTTCTCCTTGGCCTTGCGGGCCGTCTCGCGCTGCTCGGACTCCTTCGCGAACTGGGACTTGCGGCGACGCGTGTAGGTGGTGCGAGCGCTGGAGAAGCGGTGCCACAGCTCATCGTCGGTGGCGCGGTCGAGTCGGGGCAGGGCCTTCCACTCGTCCAACAGCTCGCGAAACCGGTTGACCCCACCGCGCCAGTCGTTGCCGGCCGCCAGCTTCTCGGCCTCCAGAACGTACTGCTCCTTGGCCTGCTTCGCCTGAGCAGTCGCCTCGGCCTTCTGCGCCTTCCGAGCCGCACGCTGGCCGGCGACCGTCGGGACCAGTGCCTCCAGGCGGGCGGCCAGACCGTCCAGATCACCGACGGCATGGGCGTCGGTCACGGCGGTGCGCACGGTCTTGATCGAGGAGACGGCGTCGTCGGGGGAGAGCGCCCCCGAGGCGATCCGCGTCTCCAGCAGCGACACCTCCAGGTCGAGGGCGTCGTACCGTCGGGTGAAGAAGCTCAACGCCTCCTCGGGCGGCACGTCCGGCACCTGCCCGACGGATCGTTCGCCGGACTGTGTGCGGACGTACACCGTCCCGTCTTCCTCGACCCGGCCGAAGGAGGCAGGCCCCGCGCCGTCGCTCATAGGGCCCTATCCTGCCTGATCACTCCGCCCGGGTCATATCAGGTTCTCAGCCCGCGTCGCGGGGTCGTTAGTCTCGCCGGTGTGTTCATCGCGTCGTTCCCCGCCGGTCCCTGGCAGACGAACTGCTACGTGGTCGCCACCGAACCCGGTGCGGAGTGCCTGATCCTGGACCCGGGTCTGGGCGCGGCGGACGGCGTACGGGACCTGGTGGCCGAGCACCGTCTGAAGCCGGTGGCCGTGGTGCTCACCCACGGACATCTCGACCACATGTTCTCCGTCGCCCCGCTGTGTGGGGGGTACGACGCGACCTGCTGGATCCATCCCGACGACCGGCACCTGCTGGCCGACCCGCTGCGCGCGATGGGGCCCGAGACCGGTCAGCTGCTGGCCCAGCTGACCGGCGGCCCGGCCACGTTCGCCGAGCCAGACGACGTACGGGAGCTGACCGATGGGTCCGTGCTGGAGATCGCCGGGATCAGCCTGGATGCCCTGCATGCCCCCGGCCACACCAAGGGCTCGGTGATGTATCGCGCGGACTATCCCGGCGGCGCCGAGATCGATCAGGTCGTCTTCTCGGGCGACGTGCTGTTCGCCGGCTCGATCGGCCGGACCGACCTGCCCGGCGGTGACCACGCGGCCATGCTGCGGAGCCTGCGGACCAAGGTGCTGCCGCTGCCCGACACCGCCGCCGTGCTGCCCGGTCACGGCCCGCAGACGACGATGGCCCGCGAGCGCGTGACGAACCCGTACCTCCGGCCGGATCAGCTCTAGTCACTCCGAGGTTGCTCAAGCCAGTAACAACTTCCGCCTTTCGGAGGCTGGCGCGTGTCGGCGTGTTCGGGTAGAATCGATCACATGTTCGAGAATGGGTTGGAGGCGGCGCTGGGGGACCGGCGTGCGTTGGCTGACCCGTCCTCGGCGGTGCAGACCGATCACATGGCAGAACTGCGATCCGGACGAAGCAGGGTAGGCGCGCGCCTCAGCTCAGGTGCTTGGTGGCTTCCCGCCGCGAGAGTCCCGACATCCTGTGCTCGTGCTCGGTGACGAAGCCTCGAACCCAGTCGGGCTCGATCCGCGCGTACTGGCGGAGGGCCCAGCCGATCGCCTTGCGGATGAAGAACTCCCGATCCTCCAGGTTGGGCAGGAGGCAGTCGACCAGCAGCTGACGGTCGGTCGTCTCACCGGCGCCGATCTGGTGGATGAGCGCCGTACGGCGTCGCCACAGGTTCGCGTCGGTGGACCAGGCGCGCATGGTGGCGTCGAGGGCGGGTCGGCTGGAGCGCTGGATCGGTCCGATCAGGTGGATGGCGACCACGTCGACGTGGTCCCACCAGGCACCCGTCACGACCAGGTGCTCGTAGAGGTCGAGGCAGTCCGGATCCTGGTAGCCCCAGTAGCGGCGATCACCGGCGAGTGCCTCCGCGGCGTACCGCTCCTCGCGGTAGCCGGCCTCGTCCCACAACGTGCTCACCGTCGTCTCCCACTGCGCACGGTCCGGGAGCGGGTGCCCGGCGATCAGCGGGCGGACGACCGCGCGTAGCAGCGGGGCCTTGAGGCCGCGGTACGGCATCGACGACTTCATGTAGCGCTGCTGCTGGGCAGCGGTCTCGGGATCGGCGTGTCCGGCGAGTCCGTCTCGGATCGCCGCCACCAACGCCGTCGCCTCGGCGCCGAGCTCGATACTCACTCGACCATGATCGTAGGATCGGGCCCCGTGAGTCGTCCCCGTCCGCTGTCCGGATTTCCCGAGTACACCCCCGACCAACGCATCGTCGAGCAGTACGTGCTGGATCGGCTGCGGGAGACCTTCGAGCTGCACGGGTTCGCCTCGATCGAGACCCGGGCCGTCGAGCCGATCGACCGGCTGGCCAAGCAGGGCGAGATCGACAAGGAGGTGTACGTCGTCCAGCGGCTGCACGCCGCCGACGACGCGCGAGCCGAGCTCGGCCTGCACTTCGACCTGACGGTGCCGTTCGCCCGCTACGTGCTGGAGAACGCCCATCAGCTGTCCTTCCCGTTCCGCCGCTACCAGATCCAGAAGGTGTGGCGGGGCGAGCGTCCGCAGGAGGGCCGCTACCGCGAATTCACCCAGGCCGACATCGACATCGTCGACAACACCCTCCTGGCCGCCCACCATGACGTCGAGCTGCCGCTGGTCACCCTGCAGGCTCTGGAGCGGCTGCACACCGACCTCGGGCTGCCGCCGGTGCTGATGCGGGTGAACAACCGCCGGCTGGCCCAGGGCTTCTACACCGGGCTGGGCATCACCGACACCGCCGCCGTGCTCCGCTCGGTGGACAAGCTGGACAAGATCGGGCCGCACAAGGTCACCGAGCTGCTGGTCGGGCTGGGGCTGTCGACCAGCCAGGCCGCCGGCTGCATCGCGCTGGCCGGCATCTCGGCCGCCGACGGGTCCTTCGTCGACCGGGTCCGGGCGCTGGGGGTCGACGATCCCGAGCTCGACGCCGGGCTCGAGCTGCTGTCCGCGGTGGTGGAGACGGCCGCCCGCCACGTACCCGGCCGCCTGGTCGCCGACCTCAAGATCGCCCGCGGGCTCGACTACTACACCGGCACCGTCTACGAGACCGAGCTGGTCGGCTTCGAGGGCTGGGGCTCGGTGTCGTCCGGCGGTCGCTACGACTCGCTGGCCAGCGACGGCAAGACCACCTACCCCGGGGTCGGGCTGTCGATCGGGGTCACCCGGCTGCTGGCCCCGCTGTTCTCCCGCGGGTTGCTGACCGCGTCCCGGCCGGTCCCGACGGTGGTGCTGGTGGCCGTCGACGACGAGGAGACCCGCGACTCCGCGGTCGAGGTGGCGGAGCGCCTGCGGTCCCGGGGGATCGCCACCGAGGTGGCGCCCAAGGCCGACAAGTTCGGCAAGCAGATCCGCTACGCCGACCGCCGTCGGATCCCGTACGTGTGGTTCGGGGCACCGCCCCACAGCGAGATCAAGGACATCCGCACCGGCGAGCAGCTGCCGGCCGACCCGGACCGGTGGGAACCCGACGTCGCCGACCTGCGGCCGACCGTCAGCGGTCCGGCCTAGGCGTCGTCGAAGCCGGTGCCCTAGTCTCCGGGCATGACCACCGCCAGCGGGCACATCGTGCTCGCCGAAGCCGACGGCGCACCGTACGGGTCGCTGCGTCGCCGCCCCACCTCGCGCAAGGAGCGCTACGCGCTCGGCAAGGCCCTGCGCAAGAAGGTGCCCCGCTCGTCACTCGGCGGTTGGCAGGTCCGGGCCGACCGGCCGGATCCGGTCGAGCTGATCCGGGAGTCGCACCAGGGACGGTTGGAGTGGCTGATCCCGACCCGGGTCGCCCGGATGGTCGGTTCGCCGTACGGGTTCCTCCGTGGCAGTGCGATCGTGATGGCCAGCGACGTGGCCGCTCTGCCGGCCACCGGCATCACGCCGGTGATCTGCGGCGACGCGCACCTGGGCAACTTCGGCTTCTACGCCTCGCCCGAGGGCGAGCTGGTGATCGACCTGAACGACTTCGACGAGGCCCATCCCGGCGGCTGGGAGTGGGACCTGCGGCGGCTCGTGGCCAGCATCTGGGTCGCCGGTCGGGAGAACGGCAGCAGCGAGCAGCAGTGCGCCGACTCCGTCGCCTCCTGTGTCCGGGCCTACCGGGACGAGGTCGAGTTCCTGGCCGACGAGCCGCTGCTGATGAGGTCCTACAACCGGCTCGACGTCCACCGGCTGCACGAGACCGCCACCGAGAAGACGCTGCGCGCCGAGATCGCCCGGTCGGCCAAGCGAGCACGCGAACGCACCTCCGACCGCGCGCTGCCCCGGTTTACCCGCGAGCACCACGGGAAGCGGCAGATCGTCGAGGAACCCCCGCTGATCACCCACGTGATGCGGGCGGAGGAGGACGCCATCGCCGAGGCCCTGGACGGCTACCTGGAGACGCTCGCCCCGCACTGGCGTCGGGTGGTGGGCGGGTACACGATCCTGGACGTCGCGCACAAGGTGGTCGGGGTGGGCAGCGTCGGCCTCCGCGCGTACGTGGTGCTGCTGGAGGGCAGCAGCCCCGATGACGTGCTGTTCCTGCAGCTCAAGCAGGCCCGGCGCTCGGTGCTGGCGCCGTACGTGCACGGCGAGTCCGCCTGGCACGCCCATCAGGGCCAGCGGGTGGTCGAGTACCAGCAGGCCCTGCAGACCGTCAGCGACCCGCTGCTGGGCTGGACCACGGTGGGGGAGTTCCAGTACTACGTGCGGCAGTTCCGGAACATGAAGGGCACCATCCCGCTCGACGCCATCGACACCGCGGCGCTCACCGACTACGCCGGCATCGTCGGGCATCTGCTGGCCAAGGGGCACGCCCGCACCAGCGGCGCCTCGATGATCGCCGGCTACTTCGGCAAGGGCGACAACATCGAGCAGGCGATGTGTCGCTTCGCCGCGGCCTACGCGAACCAGACCGAGGTCGACCACGCCGCCTTCGTGGCCGCCGCCCGAGCGGGCAGGTTGCCGATCGAAGAGGGCGCCCTCGACCGGGCCGGTTCGGCCTTCCGACCCTGACAGTCTTCCGAGTTGTCAGCCGCTGTGGCGGTCGGAGCGACCACTGCGGCTGACAAGTCGGGGTTGCTAGGTCTTCTTGGGCCGCCAGAGGTAGGCCAGGCCGATGCCGATCAGGGCGCCCAGTCCGAGGATCCCGACCCCACCGATGACCAGTCCTCTGGTCAGCCGGGCATCGGTCGTCTCCGAGCGCTCGGTCCGGTCCGAGGCGCCGGGCAGCGGTGGAACCGGTCGGCCGAGCGACCTCGGTGCGGTGTCGGCGGCGAGGTTGCCGCTGCACAGCGTCGTGGTGAGCCGCAGTTTGGCCGACTTGCCCTCGCCCTGGATGGCGCCGGTGGCGAAGATCACCCAGGTCGAACCGATCTCCGGAGTGAGTCCGCAGCCGGCCGAGTCGGCCGGGGTGGTGATCAGCTGGTCGGTGTAGACGGTGCCCTTGTAGACCCGACTCACGTCGAACCGGAGCTCGGCCGCCCGTTCGCCGCCGACCCGTGACTCCTCGACCTTGGTCACCGTGCCGAGGAACACCGCCTCGGCCTGCTCGGCCGCCCGGCGGGTGGAGATGCCCAGGCACGAGCAGGCAGCGGCCGGCGTCGGGTTGACGACACCGATGAACGTGATCAGACCCACGGCGACGAGGGCCAGCACCAGACGCCTCATAAACAAGTTCTACCTCCCCGGTCCATCCCCCGTAGGATCGACCAGCCGTTCGCGTCCGCGACGGCGCCGCCAACCAGGAGGAACACTCCCGTGATCCGCACCCACGGCGCCGGCACCCTGCGTGCCACCGACGCCGGTCAGTCATGCGTCCTAGCCGGCTGGGTGGGCCGGCGTCGAGACCATGGCGGGGTGGCGTTCGTCGATCTGCGGGATGCCAGTGGCGTCGCCCAGGTCGTCATCCGCGACGAGATCCTGGCGGCGTCCGGCGCGCACGACCTGCGCAACGAGTTCTGCATCGCCGTCACAGGCATCGTCGAGCTGCGGCCCGAGGGCAACGCCAACCCGGAGCTGCCGACCGGTGAGATCGAGGTCGCGGCCACTGCGATCGAGGTGCTCAACTCCTCCGGTCCGCTGCCGTTCCAGATCGACGAGCGGGTCACCGTCGGCGAAGAGGCTCGGCTGAAGTACCGCTACCTGGACCTCCGGCGGCCGGCTCCGGCGCACGCCCTGCGGCTGCGCAGCAAGGTCAACCAGGTCGCCCGCACCCTGCTGGTCGACCGCGACTTCGTGGAGGTCGAGACGCCCACGCTGACCCGGTCCACCCCGGAGGGTGCCCGGGACTTCCTGGTGCCGGCTCGGCTGAAGCCCGGCAGCTGGTATGCGCTGCCGCAGAGCCCGCAGCTGTTCAAGCAGCTGCTGATGGTGGCCGGCATGGAGCGCTACTTCCAGATCGCGCGCTGCTACCGCGACGAGGACTTCCGAGCCGACCGGCAGCCGGAGTTCACCCAGCTCGACATCGAGATGAGCTTCGTCGACCAGGACGACATCCTCGCGTTGACCGAGGACCTGATCGCCGCCATCTGGCTGCTCATCGGCTACCGGACCCCCGCGACCTTCCCGCGGATCACCTACGCCGAGTCGATGGAGCGCTACGGCTCCGACAAGCCCGATCTGCGGTTCGAGACCGAGATCACCGACCTGACCGACTACTTCGCCGAGACGCCCTTCCGGGTCTTCCAGGCCGAGTACGTGGGTGCGGTGGTGATGCCCGGCGGCGCCGGCCAGCCCCGTCGCACCTTCGACGCCTGGCAGGAGTTCGCCAAGCAGCGCGGGCACCGGGGGCTGGCCTACGTCACGGTGGCCGACGACGGCACCCTCGGCGGACCGGTGGCCAAGAACCTGTCCGACACCGAGCGGGACGGCCTCGCCGCCGCGGTCGGTGCTCGGCCGGGGGACTGCGTGTTCTTCGCGGCGGGTGCCCGCCGGGGAGCCCAGGCGCTGCTCGGCGCGACCCGGCTCGAGGTCGGTCGCCGCTGCGGGCTGATCGATGAGTCGGCCTGGTCGTTCCTCTGGGTGATCGACGCACCGCTGTTCGAACCGGCCGCGGCAGCGGTGGCTGCGGGTGACGTGGCTGTCGGCTCGGGGGCCTGGACCGCGGTGCACCACGCGTTCACCTCGCCGAAGCCCGAGTCCCTGGACACCTTCGACACCGACCCCGGCTCGGCCCTGGCGTACGCGTACGACCTGGTCTGCAACGGCAACGAGATCGGTGGCGGGTCCATCCGTATCCACCGCCGCGACATCCAGGAGCGGGTGTTCGCGGTGATGGGGCTGTCGGC
>DATDBH010000144.1:0-69343 GCA_036524985.1 Microlunatus sp.
GGAGCGACGCGTGAACGGCGTCGCTGAGCTCCGGTCGTGGACGAGCGATCGCATACCAGGCACCCATCACCCTCGGCCGCCAGGAATCCAGCAGCAAGCGCCGGACGTCGTGGACCGACAACTCGCCCGCTCGAACGCGAACCTCCCGGAGCACGACCTCGTCGGCCTCGGCGGCGTTGGACGCCATCAGCTGCAGGTAGTACGGGTTGACGTAGCGGTCGTCGAAGCCGACAGGCTCTCCAGGGAGTGGCACGTGTCCAGTGTGAGTGCTCGCCGGCAGATTCAGGCCTCGGAGAGCAGCCGGTCTCTGGCCTCGATGGTGTCCGCCCGCCGAGTGGACACGAGCAGGTCCGGGGTGCCCAGCGCCATCTCTCCGGAGCGGACCTCGGGATCGACGCCGTTGGCACGCAGCAGCGTTCCGGCGCGTGACGACACGCTGCCCTTCACCCCGAACCAGAACAGCAGATCCTGCTCCGTGAGCGGCGACTCCCAGTCGTCCACGGAACCGTTGGCCCGACAGATCACCCACGCCACCGCCGCCGCGCCGCGCACCGGTGACGCCTTCCGCCGGAAGATCGCCGGCTCGGCCACCGCGGCTCGGCCCAGGAAGCGCCGCATCGCCGTACGGTGCTCGACATCCAGCAGCTCGTCGGCGCACGCGTCGCACGCCGCCAGCATCTGCTCCACCACCGGACGGATGTCGTCGAGGATCCCGTCCCAGGCGAACGGCTCGTCGGGCAACGGCTCGTCGGTGAGGCCGAGCAACCGATCGCGACCGCCGACCTCCGCATCCAGCTGCTCGAGCGAGACATCGGCGAGGACGATCTCCAGGCCCGCTCCGCCGTAGGTCGGCACCGCTCCTCCGAGCCCGCTCACCAGGTCCTCGGGGAGCTCGCCACCGTTCGCGTCGAGGAGCTGCGCCAGCAGCGCGGCCGCGCCTTCCGGCCCGCCAGCAATGAGCTGGAGGTAGGCCGGCTCTGCCTCATCGACCGCGGCCACCACCTCGGCGGTCAGCTGCGAGGGAACCCCTTGTCGATCGTGCGCGTAGCGGATGAACGCCCGCAGCAAGTCCGGCAGCAACGAGAGGTAGGACGGCTCCGCCACGATCGTGCGCGGGACCCACTCCAGCAGCAGGATCGCCACGTTGACCTCGCTCCAGCGCAGCGGATCGCCCGGCCTGTCGTCCGTGCCGAACCACAGCACGCTCTCCAGCAGTCCGCGTCGCTCACCGTCGTCCAGTCCGACCCCGAAACGGGAGGCGAAGAAGTCCTCGGTGAGCGCGGCGAGCTGCTTCTCCGACCACCCCGCCCTGACCGGAACCGACCCACCGTCCGGCAGCAGCCGCAGCAGCCACTCGACCAGCGGACGCGCCATCGGCCAGCTGTCCGACTCCGGTGGCGGAACCGTGCGTGCGCTCAGCTCGATGGCCTCCTCCATGATCGCCCGAGCGGTAGCGGCATCGACCCGGGTCAAGGACTGATCGTCGGTGATCTGGGACGTGATCTCCTCGACCAGCACGGCGACCGATTCGGGTGCCACCACCGCGTCGGAGACGACGGTCCTCTGGTTGTGATCGACGTACACCAAGGCGGACAGCTGGTCCCCCGACGGCAGGGTCGCCCCGACCAGGTAGTCGTCACCGTCACCCAGCGCATCCGACAGCCGCCACACGTCCGGCTCGGCCCGGGCCTCGGACAGGGCTGTCAGCCACCGTGGCAGTCGGTGCCGTCTCCGGGCGAGCTCCCGGTTGATGCGTGTGGTCATCTGCTGGTCCGTCACCAGCGCCCGGAACACGGTCAACGCGGCCGTCGTCTCCCGACGCGGACTACCGATGAAGGAGTCCACCAGGTCACCGAGCTCGGGCCGGTCACCGTGCTCGGGGCGGTCGTCGTGCTCGATCCCGCCGAACTGGTCGGCGGTCCGCGGATCCAGGGCAGCCACCAGACCGCTCGTCATGGCCAGGAAGTCCAACGGCTGGCCGGTCCGGAGGCCCTGGTGCAACGTCTCGATGAGGGCGAGATCCCCGGCTTCGTCCGGGACATCGTTCTCGACGTCGAGGCCAGGCAGCATCTCCAGGGGCGGCCGGGACCCCCGACCGGAACCAGTCTTCTTCTGAGGCACCGGCCAAGCCTAATCTCGACGATCAGGTCACCGATTCTCGCCGGCGCCATCGGCCGTCCTGGCCGAGGCTCCAGCTCACGCGACGAGCGAGATTGTCTCCTCCGACTCGTGCAGATAAGCCGTTCCGAAGAGCGACATAAGAGAGTCCACCCAACCTGAGGTCATCAGCCACCGTGACCCAGGAGGGGACGATCATGATCAACAACACCACCACAGCCAGCCGTCAGCACCGGAGCGTGCGCGGTGTTGCCGCCGGACTCGCTGCCTTGGCGATCCTGGCGCTCACACCCGCGTGCATGTCCCAGGTCGCGGCGGGCGAGACCGCGCCGACCACCACCACGAGCTCGGCGGCGCCGGTCGCACCGTCGGCCGACCCGACGCCCACCGGCGACGACACCGCCGCTGACGGTGACCGCGGCGAGGGCGATTCGACCGGAGACGCCTCGACCGATGGCAGCTCGACGGACGGCACCTCCGCCGAAGACACCGATCCCGACGACGAGCTCGAACCCTGGATGGTCGAGGTGCTGGACGACGCCGTCCTGGTGGCCGACGAGTTCTGGGAGAGCAACTGGTCCGACTTCTACACCGGCAGCTACACGGCACCATCGGTCGAGGGAACCTACGACAGCGCCGACGGCGAGCCGGATCCGTGTGGCGGGGCGAGGGGTGGCGCACCGACCGCCTTCTACTGCGTGGATGGCGACTTCATCGCCTGGGACACCGAGCTGGTGAAGGAGGCCGACGAGTACGGGGCGGTCTTCTTGTACCTGATCGTGGCGCACGAGTGGGGGCACGCGATCCAGGCCGACCTGGACGACACGGCGAAGTGGGCGGCCGAGGAGCTGCAAGCCGACTGCTACGCGGGGGCCACCTTCGCGGACTCGTTCGACCTGACCAAGGACGACATGTTGGCGGTCAAGGCCTCCTTCCAGCGGCTCGGCGACGACCACGCGTGGGAGCAGAACCCCGACCACGGGACCGGCGACGAGCGCTGGAACGCGTTCCGGGACGGCTTCAACGGCGGTGTCGCCGGGTGCTTCCCGAACGACTGAACCGCACCGCGCGCAGAATCGCCGGCCCGTCAGGGCTGGCGATGTGCGCGCGTCCACGCGAGATCTGGTGGAACCCTCGCAGCCGCCCCACGCTCTTCGGTCCCACATCATTTTTCGTTTTCCCCGACCGCGGCGAGATCCAGTGGCTATCGTCGCGAGCACACGGTGCCAAGGTGACGGTGACGAGGGGATGATCGCCCATGCTGGTCGGCACGTACGAAGTCATCGGCCGGGTCGCCACCGGCAGCAGCGGAACCGTCTGGAAGGGCCGAGACCCCGATCTCGATCGGCTGGTCGCGCTGAAGCAGTTCCCGCACCCGAGCGAGGCGGACCGAGCCGAGCTGAGCGCCGAAGCCGAGACCCTCGCCGCCCTCCAGCACCCGCACATCGTCGCCGTGTACGACGTCGTCACCGATCTGGACGCGATGTGGTTGGTGCAGGAGTGGATCGACGGTGCCAGCTTCGCCGCCGTCGTCACCGGCAGTCACGGACTCACCACGCAGCAGTGTCTCGGTGTCCTGCGCGGCGCCCTGTCCGGGCTCGCCTACGCACACCAGCGCGGCATCGTGCACGGCGACGTCTCCCCGAGCAACATCCTCGTCGACACCACCGGCACCTCCAAGCTGATCGACTTCGGCCTCGGCGGCCGGCTGGGCCGGACCGCGCACGGTGGCACCCCGGGCTTCGCCAGCCCCGAGGCCCTCCAGGGCAGCGTCTTGTCGACGGCGTCCGATGTGTACTCGGCGGCGGCGGTGCTGGCCGCCGCGCTGGGTCCGAGTCGATCGGCGTCCGCAGCCCCCGCCACCCTGGATCTGAGCGGCCTACCCGCCGAGGTCCGGTCCGTGCTGGCCACGGCGTCCGCACCGGCTCCCGCCGACCGATACCCCGACGCCCAGGCTCTTCTCGACGCCCTCAACGAAGCCGCCGAGCGCACCTGGGGCGCCGGCTGGTGGACCACGGCCGCGGTGGGCACAGCCGCTGCGGCCGCGGCACCCGCGGTGGTGGCCGTGACCACGGCGGCCGGCGCCGGAGCCGTCGCCACCCCGGCCGTCGTCGGTGTCGCAGCCAGCACGGGGAGTCTGTCCGCCACGGTGACGAAGCAGGTGCTCAAGCCACGGCTCGGCCAGTTGAAGGGTCTGATCGCCATCGGCGCCGCCGTGGTGGTCGTGGCGGGGGGTGTGGCCGCCGCGGCCCTGGTCGATCGCAGCGGTGCTTCGCAGGCCGCACCGGACTCCGGCGCGCCCGTCCCGACCGAGCGCGCCACGAGTGCCCCACCCTCGGCCGAGCCGACCACCGTGGACCCACCGGCCAGCACACCGAAGCCGACACCGACGCCGACCCCGACGCCGGAGGACGGGGTCTTCACCGTGGTCAAGACGGTGACCAAGAGCAACCGTCCGGCCTATCCCGTGGGACAGAAGGAGAAGGACTCCTGGACCCTGGACGTGGTCTGCGACCCGGACTGCGCGGTCAGTGAGCCGGGCGAGGGGACCAAGGTCAAGGGCAACACCTGGTCCTACTCCTACACGGTCAAGACCACCTGTACCCGGACGAACGACGCGGGGAAGAAGTACGACAAGTCGGAGGGGTCCCTCAAGGCCAAGGTGGTGCTGACCTTCAGTGAAGCCACCAAAGGAAAGCCGCAGTCGTTCACCGGCACGATCAGGGAGCGACTGAAGAAGGAGTGTCCCGGCTACGAGGGCGACTTCGAACCCTGGAGCATCGACTACAAGCTCAAGGGCACGTTCGCCGGCATCGAGAAGTGACCGACGCCGTCCCCTCCGGCTACGACGCGATCCGGGTCGTCGGCCGGGGCGCCACCGGCACCGTGATGCTGGCGCGACAACGCACAGTGGGGCGGCTCGTCGCGATCAAGACCATTCACCACAGCGCCGGCGCCGGCGCCATCGGGCGGCTCCGGCGCGAGGCGGTGGTCCTCGCCCAGCTCAACAGCCCGCACATCATTCCCGTCTACCAGCTCCACGACGCCGATCATCGGCTGTCGCTGGTGATGGCGTGGGCACCGGGCGGAGATCTCGCAGCAGCACTGCCCACGCTGGCCGGGAGGCATCGGGTCCAGGTTCTGCTCGATGTGGCGATGGGACTGGCGGCGGCCCACAGCAGAGGAATCGTGCACCGGGACCTGAAGCCCGCCAACATCGTGCTGGACGACGGAGGTAGAGCCGTCCTGGCCGATTTCGGCCTCGCCCGCCTGCCCCGGGCCACGGCCTACCGGACGGCGGGCAACCTGGTCACCGGTACGCCGCTGTATCTGGCTCCCGAGCAGATCACCGCACCCGACCTGGAGGCGCCTGCCCTCGACTGGTACGCATACGGCGTCCTCGCCTATCTCCTGCTCGCGAACGCCTGGCCGTACGCCACGCCCGACTGGAAATCGGTCACCCGGCACCACCTGGAGTCCGCGCCGCTGCCGGTGAGCACCCTCAATCCGCGACTGCCTGTCGGTCTCGATCCGCTGTTGAGCGCTCTGCTGGACAAGGATCCCGATCGGCGGGCAGACCCGGATCGGCTCTGCCGCGAGATCGTGGCGATCCCCCTGGCGGAGTGGGACCGCCTGATCCCGCTCACCGGCGCACCGAGCGCCGGCCGTGCTCCGGCAGCGGCGGCCCTGGTCGCCTCGACGGCGGCTGAAACCACCGATCCGGGCACGCCGATCGGCCGAGCCGAGCCGTCGCCCGAACCGCAGGCACGGGATCGCGACGACCACCCGAGCGAGACGACGGCAACCGTCGACGTACCGGTGTTCACTGTTCCTCGCGGTCACCGCGTCCTGTGGCTGGCCACGGCGGGAGTCCTCGGAGCCCTACTCGGCCTCGTCCTCTACCTGATCTGGAGTCGGATGTGACGGTCGACCCGAACCCAGTCGAGCTGCGTGTCCTGGGGCCGCTCGAGGTCACCGTCAACCGCGAGCCGATTCCCCTGGGTCCCAGCAAGCACCGAGCCCTGTTCGCAGCGTTGCTCATCGAACCGAACCGTACGGTTTCCATCGACCACCTCGCCGACGCGGTCTGGAACGAGGACCCGCCGCCGGCGGTGGTGTCCAGCATCCACGTCGCGGTCTCCGGCCTGCGACGTCACCTGCACGCCGCCTCCAAGGCGCTCGGTGTCGACCTGGTCCAGACCCGACCGCCCGGATACCTGTGCCCGGTTCCCGCGGGCGCGCTGGATCTGTCGCAGTTCCGCGCCGACCGGGACGCGGCAGTGGCGGCTCATCGCCGCGGACAACACGACACGGCTGCAGGCCTCCTCCGCCGGGGACTCGACCGCTGGAGGGGCGCCGCATTGGCCGACCTCCAGGACTACCGCTTCGCCACGACCTTCGCGGCCGGTGTCGACGAAGAGCGCCTCACTGCCCTTCAGCTGCGTATCGACCAGGATCTTCTGGCGGGGCGGGACGATCAGGTGCTGCCCGAGCTGCTGGAGCTCACCAGCCAGTACCCCTTGCGGGAGCACTTCTGGGCCCAACGGGCAACCGCCTTGTATCGGCGTCAACAGCAGGCCGAGGCACTGGCGTGCCTCCGCACGCTCCGCGACCTGCTCGACACCGAGCTCGGCATCCAACCCAGCCCGCCGCTGCAAGAACTCGAGCTGCACATCCTGCGCCAGGACCTGCAGCCGCAGTCCACTGAGCACCGCTTCGACACTCTCGCCGGCACCATCACCGAAGTCTCCACCGGATTGCTGATGGCCCTCATCACTCCATGGGGTGCCGTGCACACGGTCCCACGGGGTGGGCTGTCTCTCGGCCGCGCACCCGACAACGATCTCGTCCTCGCCGAAGACCGGGTCAGCCGCCACCACGCGCTCGTGAGGATCGAAGGCGATCGCCCGGCGGTCATCGATCTCGGCTCCCGCAACGGCACCTATCTCAACGGCCACCGTGTCGTGGGCGAGGCCGAGCTCGCCGACCAGGACCGCCTGCGGCTGGGGTCGGTCACCCTCTCGGTGGCCGTGTCCCTGCAGGAGTGAGCCCTCCGCGTCAGCAGGAGGTGACCGACGTGGGGCCGACGTTGTACTGGTCCACATAGCTGTACCGGGTGGGACGATCAGCGACCCAGGCCGTCATCTTCGTCGAGTCCCAGTACTCGATCCGGTAGTTGATGATGTGGGGCTGCCTGGAGGTGTGGGAGAAGACGGCCGGAGCGCCCGTCCAGACGGCAGTAGTGCGATCCGTGGCGAGGCTCCATCCGCTCCATGAGCTGGACGACTCGGTCACACCCGTGCTCTGGTTGATGTAGTACACCCGGTAGCGGATCCACACGGCGTCGTTGTTGGCGCCCGCACGGAGGTCCCTGGCCCAGACGGCCGGCGGGAACGCCGTGGTCATACTGGACAGCGTGTTGGCCCAGAGCTTGGCGCGGCATGACGGAACGGGGACCACGTAGGCGCCGAAGGTGCCACCGCCTGCATAGATTTCGGCAGAGCCGGGGCTCACGTTCACGGTGGTGAGGAGGCCGGCGAGGACCGCCATCAGAAGGACGCGGCGAATCGCGGTCATGATGCGGGCCGGGGCGGACGCCCACCGAGTGCTTCTCCTGGAGCTGCAGTCGATGTCGGCGGACGGGACGGCGGAGCCTGAGGTGGACATTGACGGTTCCTTCGCTCGAAGTTGGGAGGTCAGGGAACACTCTCGGCGGACACACTTGCGCGGTGCTTACGCGATGCTTACCTGAGGGCACTCCCACGCATATGCCCTGACACGGCGTGGAAAGAGCCCCCTCGCGTGCGCAGAGACGGTGGCTTCCAGCACGCGTGAAGCCGCCCGCAGTTCCCCCTCGATCTCGGAGCGCACCGCGACGGCCCGCGAGCCGACGTACCCATTGGTTCCCTGCCCGACGCGATGCATAGTTGAACTAAGCAAAAACCTCCAGCGACAGAAGGAACGTCCATGAGCACAGGAGTGAGCGTGCTGATCATCGCGATCGTGGTGATCGCCATCGTCGTCGTCATCGCCCTCGTCCGCAGGTCGAAGAACCAGCAGAAGCCGCACATGGGACTGCCCGATCTCGGCGCACTCTCCACCGACGGGTTGGACGAGCAGCACGCGTCCGACCCACGCGCGCCGTCGCCGACCAACCAGGCACCGAGCAGCCAGGCGTCCAGCAACCGGTCGACGACCGACACCGCCCCGCCCGAGCGGCGGGCCTGAACCGGGAGCTCGCCGTGACGGCGGCATCCGACCGGATCACCCGCCGTCCTCTGCCGGCTCGTACGACCGCATGATCATCCGCGCCACCTCGGCCCCGGCATCCCGCAGGTCCTCCGGTTCGACCACCCTGGCCGTCGGACCCGCGGCCACCAGCATCAGCCCGATCCGGAGCCGGTACGGCTGCAGCACGCGCACCTTCAGGCGGGTCCAGTCAGGGCCCTCCTCGAGGAACTCGACCCGCTCCGCATACCGGTCGACCGCCCAGCGGGCCCGGTGCGGCACGTCCATGATCACGACCAGGTCGCTCCGGTGCGTGCTGATCATGGTGGCCAGGTCGTCCGGCACCGCGAACGTCTCCGACAACACCACCAGGGAACGGATGTTGGCCAGCAGGTAGGTCCGCAGCGAGCTGCGCGCATCCCCGGGCGTGGCGTCCAGCTCCCAACCGCGACGGGTCCTGATCAACAAGTGCGGTTCGATCACCAGCTCCTCGATCACCGGGGACCAGACCCGGGCGTACGTGATCATGATCGTCCGGTGGTCACGGATCGCCGTCCGCAGCTCAGCCAGCCGCGACCACGGCTCGGGTGCGATGATCCGGAAGCCGGGCAGGATGCCGTCGGCCAGCTTGCCGACCGCGGATGCCAGCACCGGATCGTCCGGGGACAGGGACAACGCATCACTCGCGACCCGGTAGAGCCGGGCCAGGTCCGCCATCCTCACGTGGGTCACGCCGAGCTCTTCGCCGGGAGCGAAGTCCCCGAGGCGCACCCTGGTCGCCAGCGTCGGGTCGCCGTCGTCCGCGGGGTCGTCGGCCAGGAACTCGAGCACGTCCGGGCGCGCCACCAGATTCGGCAGATAGTGCGCCAGGTCGGTCAGGTGATAGACCCGCAACGTCTCCCGGACGTCCGCCTCGCTCCGCCCGACCTCGTGGGCCAGATCGCTGAACCGCATGCCCTGCGGGTGGTAGTGCAGGATCTGCAACAGCTGCGGGAGCAGCGCGACCCGCTCACCGTAGATCGCCATCGACCCTCCTCACGGCGCCCTGCTGGTGTTCGTGCTGGGCGGCCACGGCCCGCAGGTTCGTCACGATCTCGGTGACCAGCGACGCCGGCTCCAGCACCCGTGCCCGCAGCCCCAGGGCGTAGAGCCGCGACCGGAAGGTCGCCTGGTTCGTCACCACCAGGTCGACCAGGGTCTCGTCCGGATCGCCCTCGGCGGCTCGCTCGTGCACGACGGCCGCTCCCGGCAGCAGGCCCAGCACGTCCGCGACGAAGGGGGTCGGCACCGCGAGCCGGACCCGCATCGGCGGGTCGAGCTGCCACAGCAGCCCGTCGAGCCGCACGGCCGGCAGCTCCGGCAGCGGACTCGCCGTGCCCGGCTCGTCGACCGCCAGGTCGTGCATCCACGCCGTCACGAACTCCTTCGGCGGATCCGCCTCCTGCTCCCGGGCCAGCAGCACCCAGCCCGATCCGGTCGAGTAGAGGGCATCGGGGTGCACCAGCCGGCGACGCCCGTCGTAGCCGAACGACGTCAGGCTGCGATCCCGGACGGCGTGGTGCAGGCGGCCCACGAAGGGCGGCGGCTTCGCGTGGTCCACGCTGGCGGCGGACCACACCTCGCGCAGCGCCGCGATCTCGCCGGGGGTCAGCAACAGGGCGAGTCTGTTGTCCTGTGCGTGCAGCACGTAGCGGCCGTCCTCGCCGTCGGCCGCCACGTTGCGGATGTCCCAGCCGCCCTGCCGCAGAATGGCCAGATCGCGGCGCAGCTGGGCGCGAGTGGCGTCGGTGTCCTCGGTCAGGTCGGCCATCCGCAGCAGCCGACCGATCGGCACCCCGCTTCGCTCACCGTCGGCCAGGCAGATCAGGATTCTGATCAGCCGCTCCATCGGCTTCAGCTGGTCCCGTCCAACCGTCCGCGCCATCGATCGACCTCCCGCCGTAGTCGGCGACGAGAGTTTCGCACCTTCCGCACCCCGCGGCCACCCATTCGTCCGGCGGTCGGATGGTGAGCAACCCGCGCGCCGGACCGACGCCGTCCGACGGCACCCGAGGAAGCCGTGACGTCACCGGCCCCGGGCTGCCAGGATGCGGTCCATGACCGAGTCGACACAGGACGCATCCCCACGGACCCGGGTGAGCGCCGACGACCTCGACCGGATGACGTCCAAGCTGTACGTCACCATCGGGGCCGACCGGCACGACAAGTGGTCGGCCTTCTGGGCGCTGCTGGTGCTGGCGGCCGTGATCGCGAGCGCGGGCATCGTGGCCGACTCGACCGCCACCGTCATCGGCGCGATGATCGTCGCGCCCTTGATGACCCCGATCCTCGGCACCGCGCTGGCCGTCGTGCTGGCCGATCGACGGCGGATGCTGATCAACCTGGGGCTGGTGATCGGCGGCGCCGCCGTCGTGATCGCCATCGGCTACCTGCTGGGGCTGACCCATCCGACCCCCCTGGTGGCCGAGACCAACAGCCAGATCGCCGCCCGTGTCAGTCCGCGACTGATCGACCTGGTGGCCGCGCTGGCCACCGGGGTGGTCGGCGCGTTCGTCCTCGTGCGCTCCGATCTGTCGGACACGCTGCCCGGTGTCGCCATCGCCATCTCCCTGGTGCCCCCGCTCGCGGTCGTCGGCATGACCCTGGAATCCGGCGCTCCCGGCGAGGCTGTGGGCGCCCTGCTGCTGTTCGGCACCAACGTCACCGCCATCATCGCCACCGGGGTCGTGGTGCTCAGCCTCTACCAGCTCCGCGCCGCGGCGGCGGCGGCCGGCAGACCCGTCGGCCGACTCCGCGGGACGACGCTGGCCGTGATAGCGCTGACCGTGGTGCTCGTCGCCGTACCGCTCACCATCGGCAGCGCGCAGGTGGCGCACCAGCAGACCGTGATCTCCCTCGCCCGCCCGGTCGCCCAGTCCTGGGCGTCGTCGCAGGGCTGGCAGATCGGCGACCTCAGCTACCGCCAGGAAACGCTCCGGATCGTCGCACTGGGTCCGCCGCCCTCGATCGACGCGGCCACCCTCCGTGACCAGCTGGACGCTGCGGGGCTGAGTGACGTCGACGCCCGCGTCACGTTGGTCATCGGCGGCAGTCGCTACCTGCCGAGACGCTGACCACCTCCGCCCTGCGCCCTCACTCTGCCAGCAGGCGATCCCGCTGGTCGATGATGGCCGCCCGTCGACGGGAGACCAGCAGATCCGGGACGCCCAGGCTCAGGGGCCCGTAGCCGAGCTGCGGTTCGACACCGATCGCCCGCAGACTCGTCCACGGCTCCGGATCCCCCACCTCCTCGGCCGGCGGCAGCGGGGGCGGCACCGACCGGAGCGGGCGTCGCTGGAGAGGCTGGGCCCCTTGCCTCGACTGCGTCGGTTCTTCTTCGCCACGTCCGAGCCTACGATCCGCCGGCAGCCGGTCGGCGCGACCCGAGCGCGGGACCTGCTCACCCGCGAGCGCGACGTCGAAGGGGAGCCGCCGACTGTCGATACGATGTCGCCCACCGAACCGCGACACCTCGCTAGGAGCTGAACTGTGCTGTCGGCCCTGGGGCAGGTGTTGCCGATCGCCATCGCTGTCGCGTTCAGCTCGGTCCCGATCACCGCCACGATCTTGATCCTGTTGTCCCCCAGACGGAACATCTCCGGGACCGCGTTCCTCATCGGCTGGCTCGCCGGACTGACGCTCGTGGTGGCGGTGGCCACCTTCGCGGCCCAGGCTCTCCCGATCTCCTCGGTGCGAACCCAGCAGACGGCGTTCGGGATCACCGAGATCGTGATCGGGCTGGCGCTGGTGATCTTCGGGATCGTCTCGGGCCTCCGGGCGGTGCGGAACCCGGTTCCCAGCAGCGGGGGCCCGAGCTGGCTGAGCGCCGTCAAGTCGTTCGGACCGGGCCCGTCCCTCGCCCTGGCTCTCGTCCTGAACTTCCGACCGAAGGGTCTGCTGCTGGGGGTGGCCGCCGGTCTGGCCATCGGGGGGGCCGGCCTGTCGGTCTCCGACGCGGTGATCGTGATCGCCTTCTACGTGCTGATCTCGGCCTGCACCGTGGCCGTCCCGATCATCGCCACCATCGCCATGCCCGAGCTGATGCAGCCGCGGTTGATCAGAGCCCAGGAGTGGCTGGACCTGCACGGTCGCGTGGTCACGGCCGTGCTGATGGGCGTGATCGGTGTGGTCATCCTCGGGGCCGGTCTCGCCCAGCTGTAGTCGGTCGCGTCCGGTGGGACGGTCGAGTGGGAACTCTCGGGGGGCTTCGTCGTCGCGAAGACCCCCGCAGGTTCCCACTCGGCGTCCGACCCACTGATCGTCGGTTGCTGGTCCACCCGCGGCAGCATCGGTGGACACGACGGAGGCGGCACGCCAGGATCGGCACCATCGGGGGACGGTGGGGTGCTGGCGGGATGGACATGATCTTCGTGGGCCGGGGAGACGAGCTCGCGGCGCTGGACGCGCTGGTAGGCCGCACCGCCACCCGATCACCGGCGGTCGCCCTGATCGAGGCGCCCGCGGGCGCCGGCAAGTCGGCGGTGCTCGACCAGTTCGCAGCCCGTACGACGAGCGCCCTGATCGTCCGGGTGTCCGGCGACGAGGCCGAGTCGGCGATCGCGTTCGGTGTCTACGATCAGCTGCTCGGCCGCCTGCCGGCGCCAACCGCTGACGCCGAAGCCCTCGCCGGCGTCGGTCCGAGTGCCCGCGGAGCGGCCTCCGCCGGTCGTGGCGACCTGCAGGCCAGCGGCGACGCCCTCCGCGACCGCCTGCACAGCGCACGCTCGGGCCACCGCTGCCTGGTTCTCGTGGTCGACGACGCCCACCTCGCTGACCGCCCGTCGCTGGTCGCGCTGGGCTACGCCCTGCGGCGGCTGCCCGACGAGCCGATCGTCACCGTGCTGGCCTCGCGGCCAGAGGGTGCGGTCGGTCTGCCCCGAGGCCTGCTGACCCTCGCCGACACCCACGGCCTCCGCCTCGTCCTGAACCCGCTGACCGTGGACGAGGTACGGGAGCTGGCCGGTCACTACGGACACCCCGACGTCGGCGAGCGCGCCGCCCGGCGGCTGCGCGAGCACACGGGGGGCAGTCCGCTGCACCTGCGCGCCCTGCTCCAGGACGGCCGACGTCCCGGTGGCGGGTGGCTCTCCGCGACCCTCCCGGCACCGCCTCTCTTCGCCCGTCTGGTCGCCACTCAGCTCGATCAGCTCTCGCCGCCCGCGCGTGAGCTGGCCGGGGCCGCGGCCGTGCTCGGCCTGCGCAGCGACCTGTGCGCCGCCGCCGCGATGGCCCGGGTGCAGGACCCGCTGACCGCGGCCGACGAGCTCCGGACCGCACAGATCGCCGGCGTGGAGCGTACGCGGCGGGGTCTGGATCTGGTGTTCGACCACAGCGTCATCCGGGCCGCCGTCCTCCAGGACTGCGGTGCGGCCGACCTGGCCGCCGCTCATCGCGCCGCTGCCGAGGTGACCCGCGGCGCCGAAGCCCTGCACCACCTGGCGAAGGCGACCGTCGGCTTCGACCTCGATCTGGCCGACCGGCTGGCCGCGCAGGCCCGCGCCGACATCGCCCAGGGTGGCTGGCGGACGGCGGCCGACGCGCTGATGGAGGCGTCCCGGCTGCATCCCGCTCACCGGGAGCGCGACGCGCTGCTGGTGCACGGCGTGTACGCGCTGCTGGTCGCCGGCGATCTCGCCGTGGCCGCCGGCTACCGCGACCAGGTGGCCGCAATGCCGCCCACGGCCCGCGGTCTTCAGATGCAGGCGCTGATGGCCTGGATGTCCGGGGACTTCGTGGCGGCCGAGACGTTCGCCGAGCAGGCCTGGCAGGTCGCGGAGGACCTCGAACCGCTGGAACGCGACCGGCTTGCCGGGGTGCTCGCGGAGATGTACCTGCTGCAGGGCAAGAGCCAGCTGGCGCGGGACTGGTGTCGTACGGCGATGCGCAGCCCGCTGCTCGACCCGGGGGCCCGGGCCTCCACGCTGGCCACGCTGGTGGGGGCGCTGCTGATGGACGGGTGCGCCGACGAGGCGCTCACCCTGCTGCCCGTCGACGGCGACCTCAACGACGCCGGCTACCGCGAGCTCGTGGGCATGCGTGGGTTCACCCAGCTGCTGCGCGACGAGCCCACCGCGGCCACCGAGCACCTGAGAGTCCGGCTCCGGCCCAATCTCGTCGACCACCGGCACGGGCAGTCCCCGATCGAGCTGCTGACCGCGACCGGGCCGGACGGCATCGAGCCGAACAAGCTGGTCATCCTCGTGCTGCTGGCCGAGGCGGAGTTCCGTCGCGGCCGCTGGGACGTCGCCTCGGCGATCGCGGATCAGGCGCTCGGCTTGATCGAGGACACCGAGCAGCACTGGATCGCGCCCTGGGGCCACGCCGTCGCCGTGCTCGTCCCGGCGAGCCGGGGTCGCTGGGAGACCGCCGAGACCCAGCTGTCCCTGGCCGAGGAGTCCGCAGCCCGTTTCGGCATCGAGTTCACCCGCGGCTACGCCGCCAACGCGGCGGTGCACCTCGCCTGGTGCCGCGGCGACGCCGAGCGGGTGGTGTCCGCGGCTCGCTGGCTGCTGGAGCAGGGGCAGCCGTTCCATCAGGAGCCGGGCCTGCACTGCTGGCCGGTGCACTACGTGGACGCGCTGGTGACGCTCGGCCGGAACGACGAGGCGGACGAGGCGCTGGAGCGCTGGGAGTCGATCGCGCAGCAGCGGGGCCGCTCCGCGCGGATCGCCGGCCTGGCTCGTGTGCGCGGCGACCTGGCCGTCCGTCGCCGAGATCTCGCGGCTGCTCGCCGGGCCTACCAGACGGCGTTCGACACCCCGGTGGGCGACGCGGACGTGCTCGAGCGCGCCGTCCTGCACCTGAGCCGTGGACGACTGCTCCGGCGGCGCGGTGAGCGACGTGCCGCCCTCACCGACCTGCGGGAGGCCGAGCGTCGGTTCGGCGCCCTCGGTGCCGACCCCTTCCTCGGACCGGTCCGCACCGAGCTGGCTGCCGGCGGGTTCGTCCCCGAGCCCGACCTCGACGCACCGAGCCCGCTGACCTGCCTGACCCCGCAGGAGGAGGCCGTGACCCGGCTGGTCGCCGACGGACGGAGCAACAAGGAGATCGCCGACGTGCTGGTGCTCAGTCCCA
This sequence comes from Microlunatus sp., assembly GCA_036524985.1. Classification (GTDB taxonomy): domain Bacteria; phylum Actinomycetota; class Actinomycetes; order Propionibacteriales; family Propionibacteriaceae; genus Microlunatus. The sequence continues at coordinate 15,460 of DATDBH010000144.1, forward strand.
AGACCGTGGCGTACCACCTCGGTCACGTCTACGCGAAGCTCGGCGTCCGGTCGCGCTCCCAGCTGCAGGCTCGACGGCCGTTCGATCCGTGACGCGCTCTACGTGCCGATCTCCACGTAGTCGGTCGCCACGTCGGTGTGCGGCTCGTAGTCGCGGAACCTGTTCCAGGCCTCGGCTGTTGCCGGGTGGGTCTCGAAGAAGGCGAGAGCCTCACCGCCGTCCTCGTCCTCGACCGGGAAGATCGTGTCCCGGGCCTCGACGCTGTCCAGCTGGATGACCATCAGGTACTTCCCGTTGCGCCGGCCTCGATCGGCTTTGAACAACCGAGTGCTCATCCCGTCCGGCAGCGGCTCGGCCATGGCGGCCGCCGCCAGCCGCTCGAACTCGGCCGGATCACCATCGGCACTGAGCTCTATCTCGTGCACGCCGAGAACCTTCGCCATCGTTCCTCCTAGGGTGTGGTGGCCAGTGGCCTGATGTTGACGTTGCCGTGGAACACGTTGTCCGGGTCGTAGCGACTCTTGATCTCCTGCAGCCGCGGGTACTTCGCGCCGTAGCTGCGACTGAGGTGCTGCTCGTCGTTGTCGGGCAGCACGTTCACGTACGCGCCGTCGTCGAGCATGTGCGGTTCCAGCGCATCGAACAGGTCCCGCACCCAGGCCCGTTCCGCGGGGAGCTGCTGCTGGGACGGGGTCATCGCGATCATGGTCATGAAGCAGCGTGGTGACCGGCCGCCGCTGAAGGCCGTTGCCTCGTCGGGAACCTCGGAGTACGCCCCGTCCAGCGGGTAGATGGAGGCCAGGGACATCGGCGAGCCCTTGCGCGGCCCGACCGTCGTCAGCACCTCGATCACGTTGTCGCTGATCTCGGCGAAGTAGCCGCCCTTGTCGTAGGCGTAGAAGCCCCAGCCGTTCGCCTCGTCCAGCAGCTGCTGGAGAGCGACGTACGGCATCGGGGTGACCACGTCGAACAGCGGTGGCGTCGTCGTACGGAGACGCTCGCACACCTCCTGATGAGCGTCGGGGTCGTCGAAGCCGACCAGCACCAGGCCGGTCCCGGTCAGGCCCTGGAACCCCGCCGGCACGAACGGAGCCGGCGGTGCGGTGTACGCCGCCAGCCGGATCGCGTTCAGCGACAGCGGCAGGTCCCGGACCAGGTCCCGCATCGCGGCGTGCGCGTCGCGACCCTGCTCGGCGCCCCAGAAGAACAGCCCGAACTGCACCATCGGGGCGACCTCGATCAGATCGAACTCGAACTCGGTGACGACACCGAAGTTGCCGCCGCCCCCGCGCAGAGCCCAGAACAGGTCCGGCTCCTCGATGGCACTCGCGTGCCGAACTCGCCCGTCCGCCGTGACCACCTCGGCCCCGACCAGATGATCGATGGTGAGTCCGCCGCGCCGCGTCAGCCACCCCATCCCGCCGCCGAGGGTGAGACCACCCACTCCGGTGTGGCCGACGATCCCGGCCGGCACGGCGAGTCCGTGCTCCTGCGTGGCCGCGTCGAGGTCGCGCAGCAGCGCCCCGCCCTGCACGCGAGCCCGCCTGGTCAGGGGGTCGACGCGGACCCCGTTCAGCCGCCCCAGGTCGATGACCAGGCCGCCGTCACAGCTCGAGTGGCCGGGGAAGCTGTGTCCTCCACCGCGGACGGCGATCTCCAGATCGTGATCGCGGCCGTGGCCGATCGCCGCGACCACGTCCTGACCGGTCGCACACTGCACCACCGCGGCCGGTCGTCGGTCGATGTCGGCATTCCAGGACCGCCGGGCCCGGTCGAAACCGTCATCGATCGCGGTGATCACCGCGCCGTCGATCCGGGACCGCAGCTTCTCCACCGCCAGCTCGTGCATCCGGAGCCTTCCTTCGACGTCGTCAACCACACCGGCGTGGAGCGCAGCGCGCCGTGGGTGGGCGAGACGCAGCCGGCCCCCGTCTCCCGCCCGCCGGCTGCGTTCTCGTCCACTCGACGCTAGCGACAGCACCCCGACTCGGCATCCGCACTTTGTCCAGGGTCGGGCCCTTTCGCCACTCCAAGTGTTTCGTCCCATTGTTCTTGAAGCATTATTCTGTGAGCGCTATGCTGGCAGCGCAGCTCCGCCAACGACGACACCGCCGCGGCTCACCCGCACGGCAGACAGGACGACCACCATGCATCTCTCCGCCCATCTCGATCTGGACGTCCTCGCCCACGAGACCGACGACCAGCTCTCCGTGCTGGTCGAGCTGACCGCGCCCGAGCAGTCGCGAGGAGCCGACCGTGCCCCGAGCACGCTGGTCGTCGTGCTCGACCGCAGCGGATCGATGGCCGGCCCCCGTCTGGAGCAGGCCAAGGCCGCGCTCACCACCGTGATCGACCAGCTCGACCCCCGCGACCGCTTCGGTCTGGTCACCTTCGACCAGCACACGACCGTCGCGGTTCCGGCCGGTGCGCTGACGGACAAGCCGTCGGTGAAACGGGCGATCGCCCAGGTGCATCCGGGTGGCTCGACCGACCTGTCGGGTGGCTACCTGCGCGGTCTGCAGGAGGCGCGCCGGGTCGCCGGCGGAGCGGGCGCCACCGTGCTGGTGGTCAGCGACGGGCACGCCAACGCCGGACTCACCGATCCCGCCCAGCTCGGCGGGCTGGCCCGTGGGGCCGGGGAGACCGACAGGATCACCACCTCGACCCTGGGCATGGGGCTCGGCTACGACGAGCGGCTGCTATCGGCCATCGCCTCCGGCGGTGGCGGCAACGAGCACTTCGCGGAGACGGCCGACGAGGCCGGGAAGCTGATCGCCGGTGAGGTCGACGGTCTGCTCGCCCTGGTCGCCCAGGCCGGGTCGCTGCGGGTACGGATGGCACCGCCGGTGCGCGCCGTGCGCGTGATCAACGACCTCTCCGTCGGTCCGCTGCCGGACGGGATCATGATCGAGCTCGGTGCCTTCTACGCCGGCGAGACCCGGAAGCTGATCATGACCTTCGACGTCCCGGGCATCCCCGCCCTGGGGCTCGCCGAGGTCGCCACCCTGGAGCTGGGCTACCTGACCGTGCCCGCTCTGGAGCAGCAGACCGTGAGCCTTCCGCTGTACGTCAACGTCGTCCCCGGCGATCAGGCCGCCGGACGGATCCCCGATCCCGTGGTGCGCACCGAGGCGGCGTTCCAGCGGGCTCAGCAGGCCAAGCGTGCCGCCTCGACCGCGTTGTCCGCCGGCGACTCGTTGGCCGCCTCGGCCGCGCTCCGCACGGCGCGCAGCGAGCTCGGTCGGGCGGTGGTCGCCGCCCCCGCTCAGCTGGTCGCCGAGCTGGACGACGAGATCGGGCTGCTCGACCGGTTGGCCGACGAGGTCACGTACGGCGACGTGACACGCGCGGCCAAGCTCAGCTCCGCGGACGCGACGTTCAAGTCGCGGACCCGGGGACGCCGCCGGTAGCGGCCCTGCGGCGTTCTGCGACCGGAAGCTCGTCACACCGACGAACCTCCGGTCGTGGCCACTAGCGACCGAGACTCAACCCGAATCTCGCCTGGGCGGGATAGCGGTACCCCAGCTTCTCGAGCCCGAACGTGTGCGACCTGCCGGTCGAGAACTTCGTGCCGGACCCGGGCAGGGTGGTGATCATTCCCGACCACTTGTCCTCGAGGGGCGCTCCGATGCTGAGGTCGGGGCGTCCGTCGCGGTTGTGGTCGAGCAGGGTCAGGCTCCAGCCGAACCAGTCGCCCCGTTCGGCCTTCCCGGGGATGCCCTTGGTGTTCTGGCTGTACGAGTAGTTGCCTGAAGTCTTCCATCCCGACCGAGCGCCCCGGATCACCGTCACTTGGCCTCGGCCCTTGTTCTCACCCGGTGCTCCGACGATCAGGTCTGCATAGCCGTTCCGGTCGATGTCGCCTAGCGCGAGGCTGGTCCCGAACCAGTCCTTGCGCTCATCCTTCCCGGGCACGCCACGGCTGTTCTGGGTGATCTTGGTGAGCTTGGCGAGATGGAGCCCACCGCGCGTAGTCAGGTGCAGCACCCGGACCGAGCCCACGATGGGCTCGGAGTCTTCCGACCCGGGCACACCGATCACGATCTCGGGGAGAGCATCCCCGGACCTGTTTCCCACGGCCACCGCCTCCAGTCCCCGGAGGCTGGCCTTGTGGAGCAGCCGACGGCACACCGGCTGCCGGCCGGACTGTGTCAAGCAAGCGGACACCGATCCCGGGACTTCGTCCTGGGCGTTGTCGGTGCCGCCGGACACGACCACCAGATCGGTGTCGCCGTCCCGGTCCAGGTCACCGGTCGCCAGTGCGCTGCCGAACCGCGAGTCGTCGCCGGACACACCGGTGGCCGGGTCGGTGGTAGGCCCACCGCTGAGCACAGCGAGCGGAGTACGGCTCACCCCACCCTGACCGCCGGGGAGGATGCCGACCTTGCCGTCCGAGAACCCGTAGTCGTCGCCCGGGGCGCCCACGGCCAGGTCCGGAAAGCCGTCGCCGTTGCTGTCGAGGGTTGCCAGCGAGGTGCCCCACCCCAACTCGCCGAAGCGGCCATCCGGCTGAGTGATGGTGGCACTCCTGCTCACATCAAGCCCTGTGCGCGACCCGTAAACCACCGTGACAGACCCGGCACTCGTGACGCCGTTCACGGTGTCGTTCGGCTGCCCCACGACCAGATCGGCATATCCGTCCCGATTGAAGTCGGCGCTGGCCACGGCGTACCCGAACCAGGTGTACTCCTCCGATCCGCCGGGCACTCCGAGGCCGGCCGCTGTGATGACCTGCTCTCGACGTGACGGGCCCTTCTCCGACGACGCCAGCACGATCACGCCACCGGCTTCGAGGACGTTCCCCACTCGCAGCGCGGGTGCGCCGATCGCGAGATCGACGTAGCCGTTCCCGTCGAAGTCGTACGGCTTGGCCAAGGCAGGTGCCGCCTCCGCGGGCGGAGCGGCCAGGCACAACATCGCGGCGACGGCGGCCGCCACCGTTCCCCATCTCCCCATGGTGCGCATCGTCCTCCTGCTGGGGGGAGTGCGCCATACGCACCTGTGCGCACGTCCCGTGACGCTTCCGGGCGCACCCGGACACGGCGGGCCGTCGTCGACCTGCCCCGCCAGCAGCAGAGCTCCACCTGGTGCGTCCCCTGACCTCGAGGTGTGATGCTGACGGTTGCGTGTCTGCGGGTCCGCAGGCTCCTCGCTCGCGGATCTGGTCTGGTGACGTGAGGGATGGTGGCGAGATCGACAGCGGTCGGGTCAACCTGTGACGTGCCTGGGGAGTCTGTAAGGGCGGGAGGAGGTCCAGATGGACTCTGTGAGCCCGGCGGCCAGGCAGCGAGGGCAGTTCGTGGACCAGCCTTCCGCGATCACGTCAGTCCGCGACCTGTACGAACGTCACTACATGCGGCTGGTGCGGTTGGCGGTCCTGCTGGTCGGCGATGTCGGTCGTGCCGAGGAGATCGTGCAGGACGCATTCGTGGATCTGGTGGCGCGGTGGACGACGATCCGCGACCCTGGGGCGGCGGCTGCTTACCTTCGCACCTGTGTCGCGAACGGAGCCCGCTCCCACCTCCGGCACCGGGCGGTGGTCCGTCGACAACCGATGAGCCGGCCGTCGCCGGTGAACAGTGCGGAGACCGACGCGCTGGTCCACATCGAGCATGAACGCGTGCTGTCGGTGTTGTCCGAGCTCCCCGGTCGTCAACGAGAGGTACTCATCCTGCGGTACTACGGTCAGCTGTCCGAGGCAGAGATCGCCGACACGCTGGGCATCAGCCGGGGTGCGGTGAAGACCCACTGCTCCCGGGGACTTCATTCACTGCGGACGGCGATGGAGGTGAACCGATGACCGCCGAGCCCCTCGATGACGACCAGGTCGGTCAGCGGCTGACCCAGATCCTGGAGACCGAGGCGAATACGGTCGAGGTGGACGACGCCTGGGACGCCATCGCCCGTCGCCTCCTCGTCTCCGACCGCCCCGGCGCACGCCTGAGCCCGGTCAGCGCGACCCGGCGGCGCCGCCGGATGCTGGGCGGACTAGCGGCCGGCATCGCTGTCGCAGCAGCGATCGCGATGGCCGTGGTCCTCGGCTGGCGCCCGGCAGCTGTGACTCCGGCACCGGTCACCCCGGCGACGACGAGCGTGCCACGCTACGACGCAGCGATCCCGACGCTGGTGGTGTACCGGACCACGGCCGGTGAGCATCCACCTCAGGGTGCGGCGCCGGACACGTTCACCATCACACCGGAGCGGATGCGGACCGACTCTCCCGACGTCGGCCGGGCCGCCTTGGAGGCACTGTTCGACACCGCACCGGTCCAACCCGGAAACATCAACTGGCTCGAGCAGAAGAGCGTGCAGAGCATCGACGTCACCTCGGTCACGGTGACCGGTGGCCTGATCCGGGTCGAGCTGAACAGCTTCAGCAGCCAGGTGTTCGCAGAGCCGGAGGCGCACGTGATGGCGCAGACCTGGGTGCGGACGCTGCAAGACACCCTCGGCGTTCGCGACGACGTCTTGGTCACGCTGCGGGGCCAGCCCTTCTGGCTGTATTTCGCCATCGACACGACACAGCCGCTGACCAGGGACGAGTCGGTGCCGGTGGTCCGGCCGGACGGCTTCGACAGCCCACAGACCGGGAACGTGGTGCCGAGCACCTTCGTGCTGCTCGGCTCCGCGACGGCAGGTCCGGGTAAGCCGGCCCGGGTGCAGATCGTCGACCTCGACACCGGCGCGACCGCGTACGAGCAAGAGCTGCAGGCGCCCGCCGATCGAGACGCTCCGGTCGACTTCGAACCCGTCCTCACCCTCGAACCAGGACGCTACCGGGCCACTGTGAGTGGGCACGGCGAAGTCAGCGGGGTGCGCGACATCACCTTCACCGTCGTGCCGTAGGTGTCAACCGATGTGACTGGCCAGACGTCCTAGGACAGGAAGGGCCACATGGACCTTGCTGGCCGACCGCACGTCCCTGCGGTGCAGGTCTGGCCGGCCGAACTCGACCAGGGGGATCCCCATGAAGGCACGTACGGTCAGAAGCTGTGTGGCGCGGCTACTCGGTGCGAGTCGGCGGCTGACAGCACTCGCTGTCGTCACGGCACTCTTGGTGCTCGGGATCGTCGCCGACGCGAAGGGCGAGAAGATCCCGGAGGATGATGTCGCGTCGAAGGACTCCCCTGCGACGAGCAGTCAGGTCGTCGTCGACTGGAGCCGGATCGTCGTCGAAGCAGCGATGAGCGACGACGGCTTCGTCTCGTTCATGGGCACACGACACCAGGTGATGATGCACATCGCGATGCACGACGCCCTCAACGCCATCGATCCCAGATTCGACCAGTACGCCTACTTCGGCCGGTCAAAGGGCGCGCACCCGATCGCGGCCGCGGCGAAGGCGGCGCACGACGTGCTCGTGGCGGTCTATCCCGCCCAGCAGGCCACGCTGGACGCCGAGCTGGCCACCTGGCTCGCGAGGGTGCCCAACGGCCCGGGCAAGACCAAGGCTCTCACCCTGGGAGCCAAGGCGGCAGCGGCCATCGTCGCCCTCCGTCAGGGCGATGGCACGGACGTTGATCTCTTCAGCCCCACCTACGCGCCGGGCACACAGCCGGGTGACTACCAGTTCGTCCCCCCGTACGACTTCACCTTCGCGGAGGACCTCCGGTACGCGACGCCGTTCGGACTCCGATCTCCCGAGCAGTTCCGGGTGCCCGCTCCCCCGGCGCTGACGAGCCGCACGTACGCGACGGCCTACAACGAGGTCGCGTCGGTCGGAGCCATCAACAGCGCGACCCGCACCACGGATCAGAGCAACTACGCCAACTGGTGGTACGAGGGCTCCGAGATCGGCTGGGCCCGCGTCGCCCGCGTCACCACGACCAGCGAAGAGCTGGAGCTGTGGCGCGCTGCCCGCATGTTCGCGCTCGTCCACATGACCCTCTACGACAGCTACGTCGCAGGCTGGGACTCCAAGTACCACTGGGACTTCTGGCGGCCCTACACCGCGATCCGGGCCGGCGACACCGACGGCAACCGCCGCACCGTCAAGGACGGCACCTGGCAGAGCTATCTCGAGACCCCGCCGGTCCAGGACTACCCCTCCACCCACAGCACTCTTGGTGCGGGAGCGGCCGAAGTCCTCAAACGGTCCTTCAGGACCGATCGGGTGCCGTTCTCGATGGATTCATCGACGGCGCTGCCGGCGAACCCCGTCCGCTCGTTCAACACCTTTACCCAGGCGGCCAACGAGAACGCCGATTCGCGAGTGCGAGCCGGCATCCACTTCCGGTTCGCGACCGAGCAAGGCAAGGCACTCGGCCGCACAGTGGGCGCCTACATCGTCGAGCACCATCTCCAGCAGCGCTGACGGCGACGCGGCGGCAGTCCCTACGTCACCCAGGGAGATCTCTGCCTGAACTGAACCCGGTGCGATCAGATCTCGCCACACACATTCGCGGTCGGGTGCCGCCCAGAGCAAGCCCAGCCCGCTCACCGCCGCCACTCACCCGGCACTGGAGGCCATTTCTGTTCGCCCCCTGGGTCATGCTGCGACTGCCAGCCCGACCCACCCCGAAAGGACCCCTCCATGTCGTCCAGGACGGCGACCCCCACCACCGCAGCGCGGTCGACCACCGTCGTCACCTCGATCGGTGCCCCGCTCGACGAGATCGCCGCCATCGCCCGCCGGCGAGTGGGCGCGCTGAACAGCGACCTCGGTGCCGACGAGCTGGTCCAGCGCACGCTGCAGAGGTTCGACGAGACGTTCGGCACGGCGTCCTGTCCCCTCGATCTGGACGGTTGGATCCGGCGGGCCATGCGCGAGATCGCCGCCGAAACCTCCCGACCGCAGCCCGGCGGACCTTCCACCGTTGCTCTCGGCCGGATGCTGGCGGGGCTCTGCACCCCGGTCCGCTCGCCCGCACTGACCAAGCAGCGCAAGCTGCTGCTGCGTCGGGTCAGCGAGCTGATCGGTGGTCCGGAGTGCCGGGTGGTGCTCGCCTTGAGCAGCTCCGGGTCACTGGACCGCGTCGGCACCCAGCTCGGTCTCGCCCCCATCGAGGTTGCCCGGCTGCAGCGACGGGGACTGGTGCGGTTGCAGACCCAGCTCGAGCGCGACCCCGCGCTGGCGCGGCAGCTGAGCGACGCCAGCCGACAACCCCGGAGGGCCAGGACCCACCGGTGACGCCGGCCGACGGTCACCGTCGCGCGGGTTCGGCCGCCTGAGTGATGGCGGCCAGCAGGCGCGCCGGCACGTCACCGCCCCGGGACCAGTCCACCGTCCACAGGATCGGTTCCCGCGCGCGGTGCACGGGCGACGACGCCGGCGACAGGGTCATTGCACGCTGCAGGGCCGCCGCGAGTGTGGCGCGATCGGTGGTCGGGTCGACGATCGCGATCACTGTGGCCAGCGGCACCACCGCGACGACCCGCTCGAGCTCGTGCCGCACCCCCAGCCGAGCGGCCCCGAGGTCCCGGAGATCGATCAGCACGGCGTCGACGTGGGTGACCAGACCCTCGAACACCAGCTGCCAGGTGTCGTCGGTGCACATCAGCTCGTTGACCCGGAACCGCCCGTCCCGGTCCGGCCGCAGATCCAGCGCGGCCAGCCGGTCCGGCACCACGGCCTCGTCGGCCACGAAGCGCCGGGACAGCCGGCGGAGCAGGAAATCCAGGAACTCGTCGGGTTCCAGGGTCTCGCTGGCCACGTCCGGGGCCGTGATCAGCTCCACGCTGCCGATCCACCGCCACTGCCGGGTGAGCACCGACACCAACCGGGTGCTGCGTTCCCGGGCGCCGAAGGTGCGCAGCAGCAGCAGGCGCACGCCGCGTCCGGACGGCCGGATCCGCAGACCGACCACGAGCAGCCCGACGAAGATCACGTACGGCACCGCCGACAGAAGCCAGGCGACGCCACCCTGCACACCGAGCAGCATCATCCACCACAGCGACGACACGAACCACCACTGCACGATGAGCAGGGTCTGATCGCTGGTTCGCTTGCTCCGGTAGAGATGCGCCGCCAGCCGGACATAGCCGAGGGCGACGAACGGGACGATCAGCCCGACCGCGATCGCGCCCCAGGCGAACCCGTCGAACGGCGCTCCGTAGCCGAGGAAGCGCAGCACCAGCCGCCACGCGTTCACGGTGACGCCGATCATCAGCAGGACGGGGGCGACGAGCCAGGCCGCTCCGCGCAGCGACCTGGCACTCGTGGCGGCCACGAACACGACCGGGACGATCAGCAGGGCGACGTCGAACAGGTTCGCGGGGCGAGCCAGGGCGAGCATCCCGGCCGCCACCAGGAGATAGCCGGGCCAGGCGATCAACCGGACCCGCCGACTGCTCATCGACAGCGACAGCAGCGTGGGCACCAGCGGCCAGGCGAACACGCAGGCGTACGCGAGCAGCCACAGCGGTCTCCAGGCCTCGTTGCCGACGACGGTGAACACCACCGCACCCGCCAGCCCGTACGCGGCACCGGCGAGAGCGAAGATCAGCTGCGCCCGGTGCGCCTGACCGCGGGCCCGCGCCAGCAGCGGCGGCCGGCCCGGCACGGCGATCTCGCGGACGGCGATGGTGGGCACCGGTCCCCGACCGTTCGAAGGCGCGTGTCCATGATCATCGGTGGTCGCGGCCGACGGGAGATCGGGTGCCGTCGACACCCGGCGACTCCGCATGCCCTCGGCGATGCGCCGTCGATAGCGTCGCAGCAGCAGATGACAGATCGGCCAGGTGCCCAGGCAGGCGAAGATCGCGGAGAGGAGGACGAGAGCCTGGAGGACGGTCCAGGGATCCTGGCCGCGGTAGGGATCCATCGCTCGCCTGCGCCTCGGCTCAGCTGGTGCCCGAGCTGCGGGGGTTGCTGGTCTTCATGATCCTGCTCCAGGTGGAGTTCTCCCGCAGCGCCAGGTCGCGCAGGAACTCCGCCAGCCGGGTTCGCCGGTTCCGCCCGTCGTCGTAGGGTTCCACCCCCGCCACGTACGCGAACGCGTGCACCCTGATCGTCTCGGCCGTGGCCCGGTAGGCGATCCAGTTGGAGTGGAACCGGAACAGCTGCTGGATGCCCTCGATGACCACGATCGACCCGGCCAGGATCGCGGTGATCATGGCGGGAGCCGAGATCGCCGCCAGGACGGTCACCCCGGCCCCACCGATCAGGAACATCAGCTTCACCGCGTAGTAGGCCCAGCGGTTCCGGTTGGCCGCCCGGTCGTACCAGGCGAAGCGCGACCGGACCTCCTGCCACAACGCACCCGACGCCTCCTCCGGGTCCGCCGGTGTGGCGATCACCTGGGACCCGCGAGCGGACCCCTGACCATGATCACGTGGCGCCGACGTCGTCACAGTGCACCCTCCGACCCGCTCCGAGACACCCCCAGTCGACGGTAGTGTCTCGCCGATCGGGCACCACCGGCATGATCTCGTCCCGATCGGGCAACGAGTCTGCCCTTTCCGCCCTGAGCCCGTCGGGTGCGGACGGATCACACTGGGTGGGGTGAGTGATCCGGAAAAGGCACTCCACCGGCGGCTGAACGAGCAACCATCGGTCCGTCCGGTGCGTCGGACCACCCTCTCGCCGACCGGCCACACGTCCCGGTCCGCCCGCACCCGGCCGACGGCGTTGACCTCCACCGACGTCGCCGAGCTGCAGCGGACCGCGGGCAACGCGGCCGTGACGACGTTGGTCCGACCGCCCACTCCGGCACCGCCGTCGGCGCTCCAGCGGGCGTCGGTCGCCAAGGGTGAGGGAGCCCAGACCTGGGTCCGGCCGGGAGACACCGGGCCGGATGTCACCAAGGCCCAGCAGCGCCTGAACGCGATCGGCGCGCCCGGCACCCCGCTCACCGAGAGCGGCGTCTACGACGGCCCCATGCGCTCGACGGTCGGCCGCTTCCAGACCGCGCACGGACTCGATCCGGACGGCATCATCGGTCCGCTGACGTACGAGGCGATGGACCGCGAGGACAGCGCCGGCACCGACGAGGCCGTCGCGGTCGGGGTCGATCACACGGGCACCGCCGACGCGCCCACCAAGGCCGAGATCGACATCATCAAGGGCGAGCTCAATCCCACCTCCACCGGCTCCGGTGGCGCGGCCAAGGAGTGGGACGGCCGGACCGACGCGACCAAGCGGACCGAGCTGGACACCAAGATCACCGCGGCCATGCAGAAGTTCCTGGACGACGAGACCCCCAAGATGAAGAAGAAGGAGGCGGCCAAGGCGGCCGGCCAGGTGGTCTCCACCAAGGACATGGAAGGCGCCGGCCGCGCCGCCAAGAGCGACGTCGACGCGATCTTCTCAGGACTGGCCGCCGCCGCGGTGCTGACCGCCCCCCAGGAGGCGGCGCGCGCGGCGTTCGTGTTCCAGGCCGACGTCAACCTCAAGGACGCCAGCGACCGTACGCCCGACGCCGACGACACGGCCGACTGGATCTTCGAGACCGACGCGGGATCCTCGAAGGCGCAGAGCGACCACGGGTTCAACGAGAACCGCTCCACCGACGAGACCGCCTTCGCCGAGGCCCTGAAGAAGCGGTTCGTGGCCAAGGGCACCAACTCCGACGACCTCGATCGGCTCGACCGCTTCGGCTTCGCCATCGCCCTGCCGGGACCCATCGTGATGGCCCAGACCTCGATCGTCGACAGTCCCGGCTTCTCCGCCACGCCGAAGGCACCGGGCGGCATGTCGGACGCCGAGCGGCTGCGCCGGTGGCGCAACTGGCAGGTGCTGGTGCACGAGTACATCCACACTCTCGCCCACCCGAACTTCAACGCCGCGGCCAACAACCGGATCCTGACCGAGGGCTTCTGTGAGCTGTTCACCAAGGACGTGCTGCTGCACGGCGGGGGCATCGCCTCCGCCAAGGCCGACACCGACGTCGGCCGACGCAAGGAGGTGGAGGGTGGTGACGTGGCCGGCTTCGAGGATCGGTTCGTCCCCGACTACTCCGCCGGGGAGTACCAGCAGTATCTCGGCCACGCCGAGACGATCGAGTCGACCGTCGGCACCGACGCGGTCCGGGCCGCCTTCTTCCTCGGCCACGTCGAGCACATCGGCCTCAAACCGAACGGCGACATGATCGACCCGGCCGCACCCGACGCGAAGAGGTTCCTCGCCCCCGAGCGGGTCAAGATCCCCACGACCGTACGCTCGGTGGGTGCCGTCAGCATCCTCACCGGCGCTCCCGAGACCGACATCGTGAGTGCCAACCCCGGTCTGCCTCCCGCCGGACCGCTGCCGTCGTCCGCCCACACCACCGGGCTGTTCGTGCCGGGCACCACCCACCATCGCACCCTGGAGGTCGGCGACCGGGCCGGCAACAAGGTGGTGGAGACCAAGGCCCAGATCGCCGAGCAGCACGGGGTCAGCGAGCACTCCATCCAGCGGGCCAACCCCGATCTCAACCACCGCGAGCCCAAGCCGGGCGAGTGGGTGGTGATTCCCGTCCACTGAACAGGATCGTGATCATGAACGAGCTGCGGGCGTACGCCGACGGCCGGTGGGCCTCCTTCGGTGGTCTGCAGGCGTGCACCCTCACCGAGGCCGACGCCGCGCTCGGCCCGAGGCGGTCCGAGCAGCTGCATGGCGGCGTCTTCGGTGGTGAGCCGACCCAGTTCGCCCTCTACCCCGGAGTCGTCGCGCCGGACGACATCACGTGCTGGGTCCTCGGGGATGTCGTGGTGGGGTTGGAGATCCGGCAGCCCGCTCTGCCGCCCGGCGCGCTCGATGATCTCGGGGAGCCGGCGGCGGTGATCAGCTCGGAGCTCGGCGCCGGGTGGCGTCAGGAGCTGTGGCCCGAGCGTGGTCTGGTGCTGCACCGACGCGGCGATCGGATCGCCGTCGCGTTCGGCCTGAAGCCGTTTGATCCCGACGCCTGGGAGTCCGATCCGCTGCGCCGCTGGCGGAGCGAGCGGCGGCCCAGCCCGTGACGGTGCCGTCGGTCGCCGGCCGAGCGGTCGGACTGGGTCGCTCGCTGGCGGTCTACTACGGACCGGTGTGGCGGCGGCGTCGTCTGACCCGCTTCTACGGGCAGTTCCTGCGGCCCGGCGACCTGGCCTTCGACCTGGGGGCGCACGTCGGCAACCGGGTCCGGGTCTTCCGGCGGCTCGGTGCCCGCGTCGTCGCGGTCGAACCGCAGCCGGATCTGCTGACCGTTCTCCGGCTGCTCTACGGTCGGGATCCGGGCATCCGGATCGAGGCGTGCGGCGTCGCGGCGTCGAGCGGGACGGGCACCCTGCACCTGAGCACCCGCACCCCCACCGTCTCCAGCTTCGCCGAGGGCTGGATCGACGAGGTGTCGACCGACCCCAGCTTTCGGCGGGTGCGGTGGGACACCGCGCTGCCGGTGCCGATGCTCACCCTGGACGAGCTGATCGCCCGGCACGGCGAGCCTCGGTTCTGCAAGATCGACGTCGAGGGCTTCGAGCTCGACGTCCTGACGGGGCTCAGCCGACCGCTCCCGGCCTTGTCGTTCGAGTACATCCCGGTCGCCGCCGAACGCGCGATCGCCTGCGTGCGGCGCCTGGCGGACCTCGGTGCCTACCGGTTCCGCCGTTCGCGGGTGGAGACGCATCGCTGGTGGGACCAGCAGTGGCTGGACCCGGCGACCATGATCAGCGTCCTGCAGGCCCTGCCCGACGGACGATCCGGCGACGTCTATGCCGTCCGCGTCGACCAGCGCCGGGCCAGAACGTGACAACCGCGGGGTTCAACGGCGCGACACGCCGTGGTGCACGTCAGCTGCACTCGTGAACCGCGCGTCTGTCACGTCGGCGGGCCGGCACCCTCGACTCGCTCCCGCACGATCCCGTCCAGGAGAAGGGCCTGCACCCGGCCGAGCGCCTCGAGGCGTTCCTCGACGGGCAGACCCGCCAGCAGCCTGACCACCTCACCGATGACATCCGGCCGCGACGGGGGGTCGTGCCTGGGTGGCGCGGGACGCGCGGCACGCGCGGGCACCCGGCCGGCAGCGGCGGTGGCAGCCAGAGGTGCGGAGGACGCGGGTGGTGCGGAGGACACGGGAGGTGCGGAGGACACGGGAGGTGCGGAGGACGCGGGAGGTGCGGAGGACACGGGAGGTGCGGAGGACACGGGGGCGCCTGCCGCGAAGCCCGGATTCTCGTGCCAGGAGCCCGCGACGCGGAAGCGCTGAGCGCTCCGGCCCCGCGCCGGCGGCGCTGACATCGGGGCGGCCGCCACGGCGGCCTCCCCCTCCGACGCCAACAGGTCGTACAGCTCCTTGGGATCCAGTCCCAGGACCCGGGCGATCACGCCCAAGCGGGACGGGGAGACCCCGCGGTAGGCGGTCTCGATCTGAGCGATCGTCGGGTAGGGGATGCCGGTCGCGTCGGCGAGCTGCTGCCGCGTCCAGCCCAGGGTCTCTCGCCGGTCCCGGACCACCCGCGCCAGGTCCTCGCTGCCGGTCTTGCCGTCCGGTCGCTCCGACGGTCTGCCCATCATCGTCTCCATCGCCTCGACAGCATTATTCTCGAACCTATGCTCTCAGCACTCTCTTGGCCAGCATAGGTCAGCCCCAACCCGACTTCGCGCGGGTTGCAACTCCCGCGAAGTCCAGAAGGCAGTCCCTCCACCGCGACTGCGAGCGATCCGCAGACTCAGATCGGTGGGGCCCCCGGGTGAGCCGGAGAAGCGAGAGGGTCGAGCTCATCGAGTTGTCGGGTCAACCACTGCGTGATCACGTCCAGGTCCAACCCGTACGTGGGTTGGTCGGTGGTCGCGTACGCGGTCAGCCGGCCCAGCGCCCGCTGCCACAAGGTCCGCGCTCCCCGTGCGTTGCCCCGCTCTCGGTGGGTGCTGCCCACGCACAGCTGGGCCAACCCCTGCCAGAGGTCCCGTTCGGCGGTCGGTGCCGCCTTCCACCGGGCCTCGAACACCTCGTGCGCGGAGAACGGTCGCCCCTCGGCCAGCAGGGCTCGCGCCGCCGTGATCGTCGGCCCGGGCGGCAGCGGATCCTCCGACACCGGCTCGACCCCCACGCTCCCGTACGCCAGCGGCCGGCCGAGCCGATCCCGGGGCCGCGCCTGTCGGGCCCGACCCGCGGCGTCGCGGTCGCGGTCGGTGTCCATGCCTGCGATGATGCCACCCGCCGACGGGCTTCGACCTGATCGCCCTGAGGCCGGATCGATGTGAGACCCGAGTGACGTGAGGACCGCCATGGACAGCACCTGGTTCGCGGTGCTGCTGGCGCTGGCCTCGGCCCTGGTCGGCGCCATCGGCACGGTCCTGCAGCAGACCGAGGCGGCCGCGGCCAGTCAGCGTGGTCTGCGGCTGCTGCGGGCGATGATCACCCGGCCACGCTGGCTGCTCGGCTACGGCCTCGGCGTGCTGGCCGTCGGCCTGGGCGCCTGGGCCCTCGCGGTCGGGGCGCTGCTCGTCGTCCAGCCCGTCGGGGTCACGAGCCTGCTGTTCGCCCTCCCCCTCGCGGCCCGGTACGCGGGGCAGCGGATGACACGCACCCAGTGGGTGAACGCCGCCATCCTGACCATCGGACTGGCCGCTTTCGTCGCGGTCGGACGCCCGACCGAGGGCGTCTCCGTCCAGCCCCTGACCGCCTGGCTCCGCGTGCTCATCCCCGCCGTCGCGATCGTGGCCGTGGTCTGCCTGCTCGGCCGCCGCCAGCACGGGCACCGACGCGCGCTGCTGCTGGCCGTGGCCACCGGCATCATGTTCGGCATCCAGGCGGCCCTGTCGAAGTCGGTGCTCACCATCGGCACCGGCGGCAGCGTGGACCTCATGGCAGCCATCACCAGCTGGGAGCTGTACGCGTGGGCGGTGATGTCGGTCGCCAGTGTCGCCCTGCAGCAGCTGGCGTTCCAGGCCTCCGACCTGTCGGCCTCGCAACCGGCGATCACCGTGCTGACGCCGATCTCGGGGGCCTTGTGCGGGGTCGCGATCTTCGGCGAGCGGCTGCAGACCACCCCGGGCGGCTGGGTCGTCGTGGTCGCCGCCGTGCTGGCGATGGCGTGGTCGACGATCGCACTGGCCCGCACGGCGGGCGCCCGCCCCGCCGTCCGCCCGCCGGTCAGCACCGGTCTGCGGGTGCCCTGACCACCTCCGAGTCACCACGCCCGAAACCCGGCCCGGTCGGAAAACGTACGCGCCGGATGGGCCCCGGGAAGACCGGCGGGGCAAAAGGTGGCAGGCTGCCCTGTTGAGACGCCCGCGCCTCGGGTCTCAACGCCGAATGCCCCGGAGGTAGACACTCGATGTTCTCGCGCATTGCCATCGTGAACCGTGGCGAAGCCGCCATGCGGCTGATCCACGCGGTGCGTGACCTGAACGCGCAGGCCGGACCCGACGGGGGCCGGATCGCCACGGTCGCGTTGCACACCGAGGGCGAGCGCCGGGCCATGTTCGTCCGGGAGGCCGACCTGGCGTACGACCTCGGCCCGGCCGCGAACCGGCCGTACCTGGACTACGCCGTGCTGGAGAAGGCGCTGGTGGAGACCGGCGCCGACGCCGCCTGGGTGGGCTGGGGGTTCGTGGCCGAGGACCCGAAGTTCGCCGAGTTGTGCGCCCGAATCGGGGTGACCTTCATCGGCCCCAGTCCCGAGGCGATGCGCAAGCTCGGGGACAAGATCGGCTCCAAGCTGATCGCCGAGGAGGTCGGGGTCCCGGTCGCGCCGTGGAGCGGCGGCGGGGTCGACACCCTCGAGCAGGCCACGAAGGCGGCCGCGACGATCGGCTACCCGCTGATGCTCAAGGCGACTGCGGGCGGCGGCGGCCGCGGTATCCGGATGGTCGCCTCCGACGCCGACTTGACCGACGCCTACGAGCGGACCCGGGACGAGGCCCAGCGGGCCTTCGGCTCCGGGGTGGTCTTCCTGGAGCGACTGGTCACCGGCGCCCGGCACGTCGAGGTCCAGGTCATCGCCGACGGTCAGGGCACGGCCTGGGCGCTCGGGGTCCGGGACTGCTCCGTGCAGCGGCGCAACCAGAAGGTCGTCGAGGAGTCCGCTTCCCCCGTCCTGTCGTCCGCCCAGGTCCAGGAGCTGAAGGAGTCGGCGGAGCGGCTCGCGATCGCCGTCGACTACGCCGGTGCCGGCACGGTGGAGTTCCTCTACCACCCGGGCGAGCAGTTCTTCGCCTTCCTGGAGGTCAACACCCGGCTCCAGGTGGAGCACCCGATCACCGAGATCACCACCGACACCGACCTGGTGAAGCTGCAGATCCACATCGCCGGTGGCGGTCGGCTCACCGGCGATCGCCCGGTCGAGGTCGGTCACGCCGTCGAGGCCCGCCTGAACGCCGAGGACCCCGATCGGGACTTCGCACCGTCTCCCGGTCGGATCGCGCTCCTCGAACTTCCTTCTGGGCCAGGGATCCGCGTGGACACCGGGGTCGGTGAGGGTGACTCGATCCCCGCCGACTTCGACTCGATGATCGCCAAGATCATCGCGTTCGGACGGGACCGCGACGAAGCGCTGGCCCGGCTGCGACGCGCCATGCAGGAGACCACCGTCGTCATCGAGGGCGGCTCGACCAACAAGAGCTTCGTGCTCGACCTGCTCTCGGCCCCCGAGGTGATCGACGGCAGCGCAGACACCGGCTGGATCGACCGGGTCCGGGCCGAGGGTGGCCTCGTCGCCCACCGGCACTCCGGGGTGGCGCTGGTGGCGGCCGGCATCGAGGCGTACGAGACCGAGGAGGCGCTCGAGCGCACCCGGCTGATCGAGACCGCCCGGGGCGGTCGACCGCAGGTCCAGCACCGCACGGGGGCCGCGATCGATCTGAAGCTGCGCGGCAACGCGTACAAGGTCACGGTGTTCCGCACCGGTCCGCAGCGCTTCCGCGTGGTGGTCGCCAACGGGGCCGACGAGCAGGCGGTCGACGCCGAGATCGACCGCCTGGACGCCTACAAGAGCCGGCTCACCGTCGGCGGCAGCACACACCGGCTGGTCACCGCCGCCTACGGCCCGGTGCAGCTGGTCGAGGTCGACGGCGTGACGCACCGGGTGAGCCTCGACGAGGGTGGCGTGCTGCGTTCCCCCGCCCCGGCGCTGGTGGTGGCCACCCCGGCCGCTGTCGGAGACGAGGTGACGGCCGGGGCCCCGGTCCTGGTGCTGGAGTCGATGAAGATGGAGACGGTGCTGAATGCGCCGTTCGCGGGGCGGATCAAGGAGCTGCTGGTGTCGGCCGGCAGCCAGGTCGAGACCGGTGCCCCCCTGGTCCGTCTCGAGCCGGTCGGCGACGTCGAGGAGGTCGTGACCGAGACCGAGGGGATCGACCTGGAGCTGCCGGGTGACGGCGCACCGTCCTCCGATCCGGAGCCGCGGGCAGAGACCCGCCGGCGAGACCTGTACGCGGTGCTGCGCGGCTATGACGTCGATCCGAGCGACAACGGGAACACCCTGACGGCCTACCTGGCCGACCGCGACCAGCTCGTGGCCAGCGGTCGGTCGCCGCTCGCCGGGGAGCTGGCGCTGCTGGAGGCGTTCGCCGACTTCGCCGACATCTCGCGCAACCGGCCGGCGGGCGAGGACCGGCACCTGGAGAACCAGGTGCACAGCCCGAGGGAGCACTTCCACACCTACCTGCGCAGCCTCGATCCCGACCGCGGTGCGCTGCCCGACGACTTCCGCGACAAGCTCCGCCGGGTGCTGCGGCACTACGGGGTGACCGACCTGGACCACACGCCCGAGCTGGAGCGGGCGGTGTTCCGGGTGTTCCTGGCGCAGCAGCGCTGGAACCCCGACGTGCAGCTGGCGACGTCGATCCTGCAGCGCTGGAGCGGCGAGCAACCACCCGCTCCGCAGCTGGAGCAGACCTATCGCGACGTCCTCGACCGGCTCGTCACCGCCACCCAGCTGCGGTTCCCGGTGGTCGGTGAGCTGGCCCGCAGCGTCCGGTTCCGCTGGTACGACCAGCCGCTGGTCGACACCGAGCGCCAGAGCGTCCTGGACAGCGTCGCCGCCGAGCTGGTGACCCTCACCGGGATGCCCACCGGACCCGAGCGGGACGCCAAGCTCGACGCGCTGGCCGCCATCCCCGAGCCGATCGTGACCTTTCTGGCCGAGCGGATCGACGGCGGGACGATCCCGGCCGACGAGCCGATGCTCGCCGTGCTGATCAAGCGGCACTACCGCGAGTACGAGCTCCGCGACCTGCACGAGGTGACTGTCGACGGCCGGCCGTTCGCCAGCGCCGACTACACCACCGATCGCCGCCCGACCCATCTGGTCTCCACCGTCGGCCGGTTCGAGGAGCTGGCCCCCGGCACCAGCCTGGTCACGGCCGTGGCCGCTCAGATCGCGACCGCTCCGATCGGCCACCGCAGCGTGGTCGACCTGTATCTCTCCTGGCCCGAGGTGCCCGAGAGTGCCGATCAGGCGTCCGCCCTGATCGCGGAACGGCTGGCGGGTCTGGGCCTGGCCCGGGAGGGCAGCCGCCTCACCGTCGCCACCTGCCCTGGTGGTGGCCGCCCGGTCGGCTACTTCATCTTCCGACCCCGCAGCGGCGCCGCCGATCCGGACCTGGCGCTGACCGAGGACACCCTGGTCCGCGGCGTGCACCCGATGGTCGCCCGACGGCTGACCCTCGGTCGGCTGCGGGAGTTCGACGTGACCAGGCTCGACGCCCCCGACGACGTCCTGCTCTATCGCTGCGTCGCCCCCGACAACCCGTCCGACCAGCGGCTGGTGGCGATGGCCCAGGTGCGCCAGCTCGCGGTGGTCCGCGACGACCAGGGGCAGGTGATCGGTCTGCCTCACGCGGAGCGGGCGATCTCCAACTGCCGGGAGGCGATCCGGCGGGTCCGGGCGGCGGCCGGCGCCGCCGGGCAGCGGCTCGACATGAACTACGTCTGGGTCTACATCTGGCCCACCATCGACGCCGATCCCGAGCAGCTGACCGCGTTGCAGGGTCAGATCGCCCCGATGACCACCGGCGCCGGGATCGAGGAGCTGCTGGTCGGCGGCACCGTCGCGCTGCCCGGCGGCACCGACCAGATGATGGTCGCGGGCTTCCACTACCAGCCGGGCTCCGGGGTCGTCACCACCCTCGGCGCGCCCCCGCTGTATCGGCTCAAGCCGCTGGACGACTACGACCAGAAGGTCGTCCGGGCCAAGCGCCGCGGGGTCGTCTACCCGTACGAGCTGCAGGCGATGATCGCCGGACCGGGCGGCACGGCAGGAGAGTACGACCTCGACGACACGGGAGCTCTCGCTCCCGTCGACCGCGCGTACGGCCAGAACAAGGCGGGCATCATCGCCGGCGTCATCTCCTCACCGACCGAGCGCTACCCCGAGGGCGTCACCCGGGTGCTGCTCTGTGGGGATCCGCTGCGTGCGCTCGGCGCGGTCGCGGAGGCGGAGTGCACTCGGATCATCGCCGCTCTCGACCTGGCCGAGGAGATGCGCGTACCGGTGGAGTGGTTCGCGGTCTCGGCCGGGGCCCGGATCTCGATGGAGTCCGGTACGGAGAACATGGACTGGGTCGCCCGGGCTCTGAAGCGGATCGTCGAGTTCACCCAGAACGGCGGCGAGATCAACGTCGTGGTGGCCGGCATCAACGTCGGTGCGCAGCCGTACTGGAACGCCGAGGCGACCATGCTGATGCACACCAAGGGTGTGTTGATCATGACCCCGGACAGCGCCATGGTGCTCACCGGCAAGCAGTCTCTGGACTTCTCCGGCGGCGTCTCGGCCGAGGACAACTTCGGCATCGGCGGCTACGACCGGGTGATGGGCCCGAACGGACAGGCGCAGTACTGGGCGCCCGACCTGGCCGGGGCCCGCGAGATCTTGATGGCGCACTACGACCACACCTACGTGGCTCCCGGCGAGGACCGCCCGCGGCGGGCGAGCACGACCGACCCGCACGATCGCGATGTGACGGTCTTCCCGCACGACCCGGCCGGCTCGGGCTTCAGCACCGTCGGCGACATCTTCTCGGCCCAGACCAATCCCGATCGCAAGAAGGCGTTCGACATCCGGACGGTGATGGCCGCGGTGGCCGACCAAGATCATCAGACGCAGGAGCGCTGGGCCGGGATGGCCGACGCGGAGACGTCGGTGGTGTGGGACGCCCATCTCGGTGGGCTGCCGGTGGCCATGATCGGGATCGAGTCGAAGTCCGTTCCCCGGCGGGGTTTCCCGCCCACCGACGGCCCGGACGTCTACACCGCTGGCACGCTGTTCCCGCGGTCGTCGAAGAAGACCGCGCGGGCGATCAACACCGCGAGCGGCAACCGGCCGGTGGTGGTGCTGGCCAACCTGTCCGGCTTCGACGGCTCCCCGGAGTCGATGCGCACGCTGCAGCTCGAGTACGGCGCCGAGATCGGTCGCGCCATCGTCAACTTCGACGGACCGATCGTGTTCTGCGTGATCTCCCGCTACCACGGTGGTGCCTTCGTCGTGTTCTCCAAGGCGCTCAACCCGCAGATGACCACGCTGGCCGTCGAGGGCTCGTACGCCTCCGTGCTCGGCGGCGCCCCGGCCGCGGCCGTGGTGTTCAGCCGGGACGTGGACGCGCGGACCGCCAAGGACCCGCGGGTGGTGGCCCTGGATCAGCAGTTGGCCGCGACCTCCGGCGCCGCTCGGGCCGCCGTCGCCACGGAGCTGGCCGAGGTCCGACGCGACGTGCGCAGCGAGAAGCTCGGTGAGGTGGCGACCGAGTTCGACCGGGTGCACAACATCCACCGGGCCGTCGACGTCGGCTCGGTGGACGAGGTGATCGCCGCGAAGGATCTGCGGCCCAAGATCATCGCGGCGCTGGAGAAGGGGTTGGGGATCGGCTGAGCAGGCCCTTGGACGACCTACAGCCACGGCTCACCGACGGGCGCGATCCGACCGTCGATCCTCAGGTTCGGGCTTGTCGGTCGTGGATGCCGGGGTGTTCGGCTTCACCTTGGCGGGCTTGCTCGGCTTCGCCTTCGCGGGCTTGCTCGGCTTGATCTTGACGGGCTTGGCCGGCTTGCTCGGCTTCACCTTGGCCGGCTTGCTCGGCTTGATCTTGGCCGGCTTGCTCGGCTTCACCTTGGCGGGCTTGTTCGGCTTGATCTTGACGGGCTTGGCCGGCTTGTTCGGCTTGATCTTGACGGGCTTGGCCGGCTTGCTCGGCTTCGTCTCGACGGGCTTGGCCGGCTTCGGCGTGACCGGATCGGCAGTCTTGGGTGGCTTCGGGGTGACCGGATCGGCAGTCTTGGGTGGCTTCGGCGTGACCGGCTCGGTGGTCTTCACCGGCTCAGCGCGCGTCACCGGCTTCGCCGTGCCCTCTTCCGCCGACTGTCCCGGTGATCTCCGCTGTGCTGTCTCTCCCGTCGGGCGCGTGGTCGATCCGGTCGATGCAGCCGGGGCGCCGATGCGGTTGCTGCCGGGTGGCCGAAGCATCGTCACGGCGTTGACGACGGCGACCGTATCGAGGGTGACCCGTGCCGGCACGAGGACCGCCTCGGCGGTGACCTCGCAGCTTCGGTCGACCTCCGCCGACGACGCTGCTGGCCGCCACCCGAGGGTGGCGTCCCTACCGCCGGCGGCCGACGTGCTCCCGGTGGCAACGCCCAGGCTCAACGCCATGGCCGCGTCGTCCAGCTGGGCTGCTCCCCGGAGGTGGACCATGCCGAAGCCGACGATGGGCAGCAGCGCCGCGGCAACACCGCTCGTCAGTCGAACCGCCCTGCGCCGTCGTTTCGGACGGGCGGGACGGAGAACCGTCACCGCTGCCCAGGTCGAGGTGTCCGCTGCCGGAGCCTCTGGGGCCGCCACCGGCTGCGGGTTGACCGGTGCTCGGCGGGACCGGACAACCCCTTCGAGGTCGTCCTTCATGGCCTCCGCCGACGGATGGCGCTCACCCGGGTCACGGCGGAGACTCCGCAGCACGACGGCATCGAGGTCGGGGCTGACCTCCGGATTGTGCGCGCTGGGTGCCGTCGGCTCGTCGACGAGACGCTCGAAGAGCACGTTCTGAGCATCACCGACGAACGGTGGCCGGCCGGTCAGCAGCTCGTACAGCACGCAGCCGACCGAGTAGAGGTCGCTGCGGCTGTCGGTCGGCGACCGCTGGGCCTGCTCCGGCGACGCGTACGCGGTGGTGACGAACCGCGAGACGCCGTCCAGCTGCTCCCGCGTGTCGCCGAGGTGTCGAGCGACACCGAAGTCCACCAGCCTGATGCGACCGGACGGGGTGACCATCACGTTGCTGGGTTTGATGTCGCGGTGAACGAGGCCTGCCGCATGGCAGTACGCCAACGCCTCCAGCAGCTGGACGGTGAGATCGAGAGCCGCATCAACACCGACGGCGCCATCCCGGCGGAGCAGGGTGCTCAACGACTCCCCGGGGACGAACTCCATCACCAGATACGGAACGGAGATCCCGGTGCCGAGGTCCTCCGCGCTTCCGGAGTCGAGCACGCGCACCACGCCCGGGTGATCGAGGGCTGCGGTCGTCGCCTCGGCCTCGAACAGGCGACGGGCACTCTCCTCGCGCAGGAACTCTCCGTTGAGGTACTTCACGGCCACCGCTCGACCGGTCCGGACGTCCAGGCCCAGCCTGACGTGCGCCATGCCCCCGCGGGCCAGCAGTCGGCCCACCCGATATCTGCCCGCGCCGATGACCTGGTCGATCATGTGTGCTCCCCCAAGAGCGAGAACCAGCCCCCCGGATCCGCTGGTTAACTCGGAGTGCACGCTAATCGCTCCGGGCGCCGCCGTCCAGAGGGCAGTACCCGTCCCGGACAAAACAGAGCCGATCGGCGGGAGCTCCCTCGCCGAAGGCGAGCCGTCTGCTCAGGATCAGAAGACGACCGTCCAACCCTCCGGGGCATCCGCGGCGGTGTAGGCGACGCCGTCCACCTTCAGACCCTGGGCATCGAGCAGCGTGATCAGACCACCCTTGTTGCCGAGGGCGAACGGGGGCTGCACCCGCACCTGGAGGGTGGCACCGGCGACCAGGGTCTGCGCCGGGAGGGCGAACCGCTGCTTCACCCGGTCGGCGATCGACCACCCGGTGAGGTCGATGTCGGCCGGCGTGCTGTTCAACAGCGTGACGGTCTCCGGCTCCGGCGCCGGACCGACGGGGTTGACCAGGGCCGCGACGATCCGGATCCGGCGATCAACAGCTCCACCCGCCACCGGGATGATGTGGCCGGTCCGGTCATCGGTGTGCCAGCTCTGCGACTGGAACGCGAGGAAGAACCCCACCCACTGGGACTGCGCCGGATAGTGGATCAGCAGCGCACCGTCCTGCCACACCCCGTTGTCGCCGGCGAACCGACCACTGTTGCCCTGGTTCATGTGGATGTCGTGGATCCCGTTGCCTGGTTGGAATCCGAACACCTTGTCCGGCAGATTCGATTCCGGCCCCCAGCGCTCTCCGAACGCGTACACCCGAGCCTGCGGGTCGGCCAGTGCCCGCGAGATGAAGTGGTCGAGCCGGTCCGACAGGTCGTTGTCCGGACCCGGCAGGTCCGACGGCAGCGGACTCATCAGCGTCCGGTCGAACAGGTTCCCGCGGATGAAGTCCAGGGCAGCCCCACCCGGGGCGCTCGGCAGCGGATGGAACCCGTCGGCGAGTCCGACGACCGACGCCACGACGGGATGGGTGAACGCCGCGTCCGCCAGGTAGAGCAGATCGGGCGGGTCCTGAGCCGACCGGACGTTGACCGCGATCCGGTAGTCCGTCCCCGAGGCCCGGAGCTGGATCTGATAGTGCGGCGTCTGGTCACCGCCCTCGGCTTTCTTGTCCACCACGGCTCCGACCAGGACGCCGTACGCGTTCAGGGGCATGTCGACCTCCGAAGATCCAGCAGTTCGTTGCAGGGAGGAGTCGGCCGACCTGCGGACCGATACATCCCGCGCACCCGGACCTCGAGACCGCGAGATCCTCCACCGATGTGTATCGTTGTCGATATCCATACACACAGGAGGCCCCGTGCGCACCAACATCGACATCGACGACGATCTGCTGGCCGAAGCCCAGGCGCTGAGCGGCTCATCCACCAAGAAGGAGACGGTCCACCGGGCCCTGGAGCTCCTGGTGCAGTTACGTCGACAGACGGGCGTTCGCGAGCTCCGCGGCCGATTGCGGTGGGATGGTGACCTCGAGGAGCAACGGACCGACGCGTGATCGTCGTCGACAGCAGTGTCTGGATCGACTACTTCAACGGCACCGACCACCCGCAGACCGACCGCCTCGACGCCCTCCTCTCCACCGACCTGATCGTGGTCGGCGACGTCATCTTGACCGAGGTCCTCCAGGGCTTCCGCCGCAACGAGGACTTCACCAGGGCTCGGGATGCCCTGCTTGCCTTCACCCAGAGGTCGATGCTCGGCACCGGACGAGCTCTTCGTGCGGCGGAGAACCATCGCACATTGCGTCGCCGCGGGTACACCGTCCGCAAGACGATCGACACCCTGATCGCGACCTACTGCCTCGACCACGATCTCGCCTTGCTCTTCACTGACCGCGACTTCCGACCCTTCGTGGACTGTCTCGGGCTGCGACCCGCCTGATGAGCCTCGACCCAGGGCCTGCGAGCCCGCCTTGAGCAGTCGTCAAGTTTGACTTGACGACAATCGTCAAGTAAACCTTGACGCATGTCCCGCTACCCCTTCACCCTGTACGGCATCCACGAGCCGAGCCCCGGTCCTCGCTGGAAGGCCCTCTTCGACAGCACCTGGCCGGCCTACCGCGCCTTCTATCTCCGCGACGGCCTGCAGGCCCGTCCGTCGTTGGTGGGTGCCGGTGCGGCCCTCGCCCGACACATGCCCGAGCTGCTCCCGACCTGGGCCAGGCTCTCCGAGCAGACCGGGCACGACGATGTCGCCGCCGCGCTGCTGACCGGCTGGAACCTGCCGACCTTCGCCCCGGCCGGCTGCAGTCAGGTGACCACGGTGCACCCGTCACCGTCCCTGCTCCGCAACTACGACTACGCCCCGGACCTGTTCGAGCAGGTGAGCCTGTCCAGCGACTACCTGCAGCCGGTGATCGGCATGAGCGACTGCCTGTGGGGTCTGCTGGACGGCATGAACGCCTCCGGTCTGGCCGTCTCGCTGGCGTACGGCGGCGATCGCACCAGCGGCGAGGGCTTCGCCATCCCGATCGTGCTGCGCTATCTGCTGGAGACGTGCGAGACGACCGAACAGGCCGAGGCGGCCCTGAAGAGGCTGCCGATCGCGATGGCCTACAACGTCACCATGATCGACGCGCACGGCACGGTGCGTACGGCCCATCTGCGGCCCGGTCACGACGCCGAGTTCGCCGGCCAGCCGGCGGCGACCAACCACCGCTGGGAGCAGCCGGTCGACGTCGCGCATGCGACCTACTACCGCAGTGTCGAGCGGGTCGAGCAGCTGAAGGACCTGGTCGCCGAGCGCGCCACCGCCGACGAGCTCGCCCACCAGCTCCTCACCCCGCCCCTGCTCGTCGGCGACTACGCCGGCGGCTTCGGCACCCTCTACACCGCCGACTACCGGCCGGAAGAGCGCACCGTGGTCTACCGCTGGCCGGGACGATCCTGGCCGCGCACCTTCGACTCGCCCTCGGACAGCGTGGACGTGGTCCTGCAGGACGCCTGAGAATGGGTCACCATGGCCCCCTCGCAGGACTCCCTCGACCAGCTCGGCGACGACGAGCTCGACGCTCTGATCCGGGCCGCGCTGGCCGAGCTGACCAACCGAGGCACCACGGAGGCGTTCGCCCTGCTGGTCGCGTTGAGCGGTCAGGTCGGGACCAGCCTCGGTGAGTCCGCCCGGCTGGTCGCCGAGCGCGGCTCCTGGAGTCAGGTCGCCCAGATCTCCGGCACCACCAAGCAAGCAGCCTGGTCGCGCTGGCGGTGAGCCGTGAGGAGCGATCGAGACAGGCGCCGATGAGCGACCGACACCCCGAGCTGCCGGACGACCCCGACCTGCCGACCGAGCCCGGTCCGGAGCAGCGGGCGCTTCCGCTGCACCTGACCCCGTCCGCCCTGGGTCTGGTGGCGATCGGCGGGATGGCCGGGACAGCGGCCCGATATGCGGTGACGCTGGTGGCCCCGGCCCGCCACGGCTGGCCGATCGGCACCCTGGCGGTGAACCTCGTCGGTGCGTTCGTGCTCGGGCTGCTGCTCGAGGCGCTCGCTCGCCGCGGACCGGACCAGGGGGCCCGCCGGCGCATCCGTCTCGTTGCCGGTACCGGCTTCTGCGGCGCCTTCACCACCTACAGCGCGTTGGCGGTCGAGGTCGATCTGCTGCTGCGCACCGCTCAGCCGGCCACGGCGGTCGCGTACGGGCTCACGACGGTGGTCGTCGGCTTCCTGGCCTGCGCGTTCGGCATCTGGATCGCGGCCCGGGGCGGCGACGGCGACCCCGTCCCGGTGACCCCGAGCGAGCCCAGGGAGGCAGGATGAGTCTGCTCGTCGTCCTGCTGGTCGTCGTGGCCGGCGGCCTCGGGGCCGTCGCACGCTCCGTCGTCGACGGCGCCCTCTGGGCCAGGTCCGCGCTCGCGTTCCCGCTCGGCACGCTGGTGATCAACATCACCGGCTCGCTGATCCTGGGCCTGCTGACGGGGCTGACCATGGCGCACCTGCTGCCCGACTCCGTACGGCTGATCGCCGGCACAGGGTTCCTCGGCGGCTACACCACCTTCAGCACGGCCAGCGTCCAGACCGTCCGACTGATGCAGGAACGTCGGGTGGTGGCCGCCCTGCTGTACGGGCTCGGCACCCTGCTGGTGACGACCGCGGTGGCCGGACTCGGTCTGGTCATCGGGCTGTCGATCTGACCCTTGATGACCTGCCGGGTCGCACCGTGGGCGAGGCAGCCGCTCAGCGGCGAGACACCGCGCGGTAGACCTGCGCGCCCCAGCGCGGCGCCCAGGCCGGCGCCAGCCGGGTGAGGACGTCGATCTTGCGGGCATGGGTCCCGACGAGGATCCGGGGACGGCCGCGGGCCACGCCGGCGAGAATGCTCTCGGCCACCGTCGTCGGATCAGCCAACAGCAGCTTCTCGTTGTAGTACGCGGTGTTCCGCTCGTCGTCGCCCGTCACCGCGTGCCCCGTCGCCCGGGCGTGGTCGAGGGCCGCCGTGGCGATGTTGGTGCTGACACCGCCCGGGTGGACGACCGTCACCCGCACCGGATGCCCCTCGGCGATCATCTCGGCCCGGACGGTCTCGGTGAACCCACGGACCGCGAACTTCGACGCACAGTAGGCGGAGAGTCCCGGTTGGGCCAGCAACCCGTTGATGCTGGAGATGGTGATCAGGTGCCCGTCGCCCGACGCGATCAGGTGGGGCAGGAACTCCTTGGTCCCGTGCACGACGCCCCCCAGGTTGATCTGCAGCACCCGGTCGAAGTCGGCGTACGACATCTCGGTGACGTGCCGGCCTATCCCCACCCCCGCGTTGTTGTACAGCTGGTGGACGACCCCGTAGTGCGCGGCGACCTCGTTCGCGTAGGCGGCCACCGCCTCGCGGTCGGCGACGTCGAGGCGGGCCGTGTGCACCTCGGCGCCGGATGACCGCACGATCCGGGCGGTCTCCGCCAGGCCCGTCTCATCGACGTCGCTGATCGCCAGCCGGCACCCCCGCCGACCCAGACCGTACGCGAGCTCACGCCCGATCCCCGCAGCCGCCCCGGTGACGACGGCGACCTTGCCGGTCGTGCTGGTGATCATGACGCCTCCTGGCGGACCATGGCGGCGCGACGGTCGCCCGTCGACCATGCTCCACGATGCGTGAGCCCGGACGGGATCGCCCCCTCGGTACGGTGGGTCACCCGTGCGGTTGGGAGGAGCTCGCATGAACCCGTACCCGCGCGTCGATGATGTCGACGTCTTGATCGTGGGCGCCGGCATCTCCGGTATCGGCATCGCGGTGACCCTGTCGACCGAGCGTCCGTCGACGTCGTTCCTGATGCTCGAGGCGCGCGCGGCCTCGGGCGGAACCTGGGACCTGTTCCGCTACCCCGGGGTCAGATCGGACTCCGACCTGCACACCTTCGGCTACGCGTTCAAGCCCTGGCGGGAGAGGGAGTCGATCGCGAGCGGAGCGCGCATCCTCGCGTACCTGCGCGAGACCGTCACCGAGAACGGTCTCGACGAGCACATCCGCTACGGCCAGCGTGTGGTGGGTGCGGACTGGTCCTCGTCTCGAGCGCGCTGGAGCGTCGAGGTGGAGGACGTCGCCAGCGGTGAGCGACGCCTCGTCACCGCGGGCTGGCTCTACTGCGCCACCGGCTACTACCGCTACGACGCGGGCCACACGCCCGCGTTCGCGGGCCGGGACCGGTTCCGCGGCCGGATCGTGCACCCGCAGCAGTGGCCCGAGGATCTCGATCACGCCGGCCGACGGGTGGTGGTGATCGGCAGCGGGGCGACGGCGGTGACCCTGGCCCCGGCCTTGGCGGAGACGGCCGGCCACGTGACGATGCTGCAGCGGACTCCCGGCTACGTGCTGCCGGTGGCTGCGGTGGACCGCGGTGCGCTGCGGATGCGCCGCTGGTTCGGCGAGAAGCGGGGGTACGCGTTGACCCGACACAAGAACATCGCCATCCAACGAGCCCTGTGGCTCTTCTGCCGACGGTTCCCGACAACCGCCCGCCGACGGATCCGTCGCATCGTCCAGCGTCAGCTTCCCGACGGCTACCCGGTCGACGAGCACTTCAACCCACCGTACGACCCGTGGGACCAGCGACTCTGCATCGTGCCGGACGGGGATCTGTTCGCCGCCATCCGCTACGGGGACCTGACCGTGGTCACCGATCGGATCACGACCTTCACCGAGACGGGGGTGCAGCTGGCCTCGGGCCGCGAGCTCGAGGCCGATCTCATCGTCACCGCCACCGGTCTGAACCTGCGGATGCTCGGCGGCATCAGCCTCCGGGTCGATGGTCGGAAGGTCTCGCCCGGCGACACCGTCGTCTACCGGGGCCTGATGCTCAGTGGGGTGCCCAACCTCGCCCTGGCCTTCGGCTACACCAACGCCTCGTGGACGCTCAAGATCGGCGAGCTGGCCGGCTACTTCTGCCGGCTGCTGGCCCACCTCGACGCGAACGGCTTCGACACCGCCCGTCCGATCGCCGACCTGGAGATGGCGACGCACCCGCTGATCGATCTTGCCGGCGGCTACGTCCGGCGCTCGGTGGACGAGCTGCCCAAGCAGGGGGAGGCAGGGCCGTGGCGGTCGTCGACCGGGTACGCCGAGGACGTCAGGCTGCTCCGGCACGGCCACGTCGTGGACCAGTTCCTGCACCTCAGCGGACCGGCCGATCGTGAGCAGACCGCAGACTCGTGACCGCGTGCGCCAGGCGGGTGAAGGAATCCCCGGACAGGTCTCGAAGACCGTCCGACGCAGTCGAGCAATCCGACTCCGACTTCGCTGAGGGAAGCACGGCTGCACATCCCACAGCGACCACCTCAGTCGTCGCGGACGCTGAACTCGGCCCAGAGCGGCAGATGGTCGGAGAGGCGCCAGGAGAGCTGGCTGGCGCTGAGGTCCCGGGACGGGAGGCCGGCGGCGGTGAAGTCGAAGCTCCCACCTCGGAGGAAGGGCAGAGTGAGGGGTCGGCTGGTCTTGGCGTCGTCGAACCAGGCGATCTGGTCGTAGGCCGCCTGGGCCCTGTCCTGGGCGAACACCGACCGGCGGGCGTCGAGCAGGTCCGGTGCGATCGTGAGGCCCGTCGAGGTGAAGGCGGCGTGGAAGACGTCGCCGCGGCGTTCGATGTTGAAGTCCCCGAGGGTGATCAGGTTGTGGTCCCACGCGTTCTTGTCCCGGCTCCAGCGGGCGAGCCATTCGGCGACGGCGGCGAGCTCGCTGACACGCTCCCTCGTCGACTTTCCCCAGACGACGTGCAGGGACACGAGCGTGACGGTGTGCCCGGAGGCACTGAAGCCGACCGCGTACGGGCTGCGGGCGAACTGGCGTTCCAGGTGGGCAGCCTCGGGGCGGCCGAGGTGCTCGGGCGGGATGACGACCTCGCACGCCAGGCCGGAGAGCTTGACCCGGCGCGTGTCGAACAGGAAGGCGAGCCGCTCGTTGTTGCCGAGGCCGCCTTCGGTGACGTCGCTGAGGATGAGGCTCCAGTGGCTGCCCAGGATCTCGTAGACCGCCCGCAGGCTGGACGTGTCGCTCTTGACCTCCTGGATGGCGATCACGTCGAACCGGCGGATGATCTCGGCGATGACGTGCAGCGACTGTCGATCGCGCTTCGGGGTGGCTCGCAGGTCTCCCACCCACACTGGGTTGTAGGCGCCGAAGCTCCGGATGTTCCAGGTGGCGATCAGCAGGTTGCGGTCGAGGACCTTCGCCGGGATGGCGACATCCAGGGCGGACGACAGCCCGTCGAGCTCGTCGCGGACTGCCTCCGGCATGGTCTCGTCGAGAGGAGTGCTCATCTCAGTACTCCCGCCCCGGTGCGACGGTGAACTCGGCCCAGACGGGAAGGTGCTTGGACAGGTAGTCGAGATCGGTGCTGATTTCGTTCGGGAGGAGCGCGCGGTCGTGGTAGTTGAAGACGCCGCTGCGTGCGTACGGGATGGTCAGCTCGGGCCCGCGGCCCTGGGGCTGAACCCACGCGATCGAGCTCGCCATCGTCGCGAGATTCCCTGCAGAGTTGACGAAACTCGGTGCGTCGACGAGCTCGGGAGGCAGCCGCAGCCCCGCAGCGTCAAAGACGCGGTGGACGCTCGACCCGCTGCGGAACAGCTGCAGCTGGCCCAGGATGATCAAGTTGCGCTCCCAGTAGTCGCCGGACGTGATCTCGGCCACCCAGGCGCAGAGTGCCCGCATCTCGGCGACCCGCTCGGGCTCGGTCCCGAACACGATGTGCTGGTTCACCACGGTGAAGGACGCACCGAGACAGCGGAAGCCCGCGAAGAACGGCGGACGGAAGAACTGGCTCGAGAGGAAGTCGTCGTTCTCCGATCTCCTCTTTCCGCCCTCAGGAACGACGACCTGGCCGGCGAGGCCCTGCGGGAGCACCCTGCGCGTGTCGAAGACGACGGCCGTGCGTTCACGGTAGGTGGTCTCGCGGGAGAGCCCGGTCATCATGTAGGCCCACTCGGGCCCGAGCACCCGCAGCACCGCTTGCAGGGTCGGCGCGCTTCCCATGATCCCCTGCAGGGCCACGACGTCGAAGTGGCGTACGACTTCGGCGAGCAGGATCACCGCGCGACGGTCGCGAAGACCGGGCTGCGGCTGGGGCGCTATCCAGTCCTCGCTGACGCGCGACAGGATCGGCCAGCGCCAGGTGGCGATCAGAAGGTTCCGGTCGAGGACCTTCGGGGGGACGGCGGCCTCGATCGCTGCCCTGAGCTCGTGGCGGGCCATCGCCACCTCTGGTGGGATCTCCGGCACCCTCACGCTCGGGCCCCTTCTCGGGCGCTGCACCAGCCGGCTTTTCTCTGGTGAACAAGCGAAATCTCGCGCTGCTGACGGTCTGGACGACGTGCTGGACCCGGCGTAACGTGAAGAGTTGGACACAGCCCTGCCAGCAGGGACAGGGCCAGGGGACGGGAGGTCCAGAGGTGTTCATCCAGATCATCCAGGGCAGGTGCACTCGACAGGGCGAGATGCGCGAGCAGCTGGACAGATGGCTCACCGATCGCAGCCCTCAGGTGGAGGGTTGGCTCGGCGGAACCTACGGTTTCACCGATGACGACATGTTCGTCGCCGTTGTCCGCTTCGAGTCCAGGGAGTCGGCGATGGCCAACTCCGACTCCCGGGAGCAGAGCGAGTGGTGGTCGCGAACCGAGGCCCTCTTCGAGGGTCCGGTGGAGTTTCACGACTGCGCCGATGTCACGCTGATGTTCGACGGGGGCTCGGACCAGGCCGGATTCGTGCAGATCATCCAGGGCAAGGCCGATGATCCTGATGCGCTCCGCGCCATGATGAGCGACACCGAGCTGCTGCACGAGATGCGGCCGGACATCCTCGGTGCCACGCTCGCGATCATGTCCGACGGGACCTTCACCGAGACGGTGGCGTTCGCCGACGAGGCGTCTGCCCGCAAGGGTGAGGCGATGGAGATGCCGGACGAGGTGCGCGACCGCCTGGCCGCGGCGATGCACGATGTGAGCTACGTCGACCTGCACGCGCCGTTCTTCGCCAGCCGGGCTTCCGCCTAGCGACATCCGCACGACGACGAGGCCTACCACGGCATCACCGACCGAGGTAGGCCAGCACGGCCCGGACTCGGCGATGGTCGGTCGCGCCCGGGGCGAGATCCAGGCGGGTGAAGATGCTGCGGACATGGGACTCCACGGTCCGCTGCGTCAGAGACAGCCGGTCGGCGATCGCGGCGTTGGACTGGCCCTCCGCCATCAGAGCGAGCACCTCGCGCTCGCGCGGGCTCAGCTGATCGACTGGGTTGTCCAGCCGTTGCGTCCGCAACATCGAGGTGACGAGCTCGGGGTCGATCACCGACTCCCCCGCGGTCAGCCGGCGCAGCGCGTCGACCAGCTGATCGGGATCGGTCACCTTGTCCTTGAGGAGGTAGCCCAAGCCGGCGGCCCCGGCGGCCAGCAACCGGATCGCGTACGCCGGCTCCAGATACTGCGACAGCACCAGGACGGCCTGCCGCGGCCGGTCGCGCCGCAAGGCAACGGTGGCGTCCAGTCCTTCGGTCGTGTGCGTCGGCGGCATCTTGATGTCGACGATGATGGCGTCCGGGTCCAGGTCGAGGAGGCCCATCAGCTCGTCGACGTCCCCCGCCTCACCGACGACCTCGTGGCCG
The DNA here is from genome assembly GCA_036524985.1 of Microlunatus sp. Taxonomy (GTDB): domain Bacteria; phylum Actinomycetota; class Actinomycetes; order Propionibacteriales; family Propionibacteriaceae; genus Microlunatus. The sequence goes on from DATDBH010000144.1 coordinate 50,075, forward strand.
AGCTCACTCAGCAGCGCGGTCACGCCGCGCCGCAGCAACAGCGCATCGTCGGCGATCACGACCCTCATGGCCCGTTCCCGCTCATGACAGCGACCTGACCCGAACCGGCAGCGTGATCGTCACCGTCGTGCCTGCACCGGCCGGACTCACCACATCCAGCTCCCCCGCGACCGCGGCCACGCGGTCGCGCAGGCCCCGCAGACCGCTCCCTCGTCCGGGATCGGCACCGCCACCACCGTCGTCGGCCACGACCACCCGGAGCGTGTCGCCCGAGACGCGGGCGTCGACGGTCGCCCGGGTGGCGTCGGCGTGCTTGCTGACGTTGGCCAAGGCCTCGCTGATCGCGAAGTAGGCGGTGGCCTCGATGGTCGCCGGGAGACGGTCCGGTACGTCGAGGGTCACGGGCACCGGCAGGGTCGCCCGGAGCGCCAGCGCCCGAACCGCCGCGGCCAGCCCGTCGTCGGTCAGGATCGCCGGGTGGATCCCACGGGCCAGCTCGCGCAGCTCGCCGATGGCCAGCTTGAGCTCGCCCTCGGCCCGGTCCAGGGCCTCGCCGGCGGCGGGACCTCGGGCCTCGATCTGGCGCCGGGCGATCCGCAGTGCCAGGGCCAACGCCAACAACCGCTGCTGGGCGCCATCGTGCAGATCCCGTTCGACCCGGCGTCGCTCAGCGTCGCCGGCCGCCACGATCCGGGCCCGAGAGGCCCGCACCTCGTCCAGCTGCATGCGGAGCTCGGCGTGCAGCCACTCGTTCTCGATGGCCAGTGCGGCCGCCGACGCCACCCCGGTCACCAACGTCTGGCTGAGCGAACGATCATGGACCAGGGCCGCGTACGGACGGCGGTCCCGCTCGATCAACGTCACCTCATGATGGCGATCTGCCGCGGCGGCCGGATCGGTGACGGGTTGGCCCGTCGCGTCGACCCAGCCGTCGCCGCTCGCCGCCGCGTAGGCGATCCGCAGACCGGGATCGCCGAGCGTGCCGGCCAGGATCGGGCCCAGCTGTCCGGTGGGGATGTCGCCCTCGAGGCGCAGCACCAGATCCCCGATGGCCGTCTTCGCCGTACGGTCGGTGAGCAGGCCGTACAGGAACACCAACGGAACCAGGATCAACAGCACCGACCTGATCTGCCAGAGCAGCAGGATGGCGACGGCGAAGGCCAGCACCTCCACGACGGTGAGGATCCCGCCGATCCGCTCGATCGTGAGGTACGCCGACTGGAGCAGCAGGTACGGCTGGGCGAACCAGGTCACGGAGACGGCGACCAGGAGCCACCCCACCCGGTTGCCCGGGCGTCGATCCAGCGCCACGATCCCCGCGGTGGCGGCCGAGATCCCGACGAAGAAGTCGAGCAGGTGGTTCTCCCTGATCTGGAAGTGGATCGAGAGCCACTCCTGTCCCAGAGCGAGTCCGAGCAGGGAGCAGGCCAGAGCCAGGAGACCCCAGCGACGCGGAGTCACGGCCCTGCCCCGAATGCGGCGGCAGCCACCAGCACCCCGCTCAAGTCGGACTTGGCCACGAAGCCCGCCCGGCTGGCGTGCAACCGGGCGCCGTAGTCGTCGGCAGGCCGGCTCGAGGTGAGCACGATGGCGGTGCGCGTCCCAACCCGCTCCGCGACGTCGAAGCCGCTCATGTCCGGGAGCTGGATGTCGAGCAGCACCACATCTGGGTCCAGCTCACCGATCGCCACCAGGGCCGAGGTGCCGTCAGAGGCGACCCCGACCACGTCGAAGCCCTCCTCGGCGAGAAGCTCCTGCGCCCAGGATCGGAAGCCCTGGTGGTCATCGACGATGACCAGACGCCACATTCGCCCATGGTGGCACCGTGTGCGGCCCGGTGTCATCGGTGCAGCCACCGAATCGGAATCCGGTGACCACGCGGATGCGGTGTCGACGCCCTCGGTCCCACAGTGAGAAGACCGAGAAGGGAGTCACGATGGTCACAACGGCGAACACCACGACGACGGGGCGGACGCGGTGGCAGCTGCCGCTGACCGTCGGGTCGGCCATGGCCCTGGCGGTGGGCGCGATCTGGCGCACACTGGTCGAGAATGAGGTGACGGTCAGCCCGTCACCACCGGTCTCGGACGGCCTGGTCGCGAGCGAGTGGGAGGCTTGGTACGCCTGGTGGGCGACGACCCTGCCGCAGAGCCGGGTGGCCCTGGCCGTGCTGCTGCTCGGACTGGTCGGTGTCGCGCTGACAGCGCTGCGGACCGCCGGGCCGTCGTGGGCGTCGCGCGGCGGGGCGGTCGCCATGGCGGGCGCTGTCGCCCTGTGGTCGGCTGCCGACGTGGCCCAGGCCGGCGCGATGCGCGCCATCGAGCTCATGGCGGTTCACGACAACCCCATCGACGCGGTCGGCTCGATCGCCTTCACGGTCGACGTGGCGACCAGCTGGGTGGAGGCCGGCGCGGCCATCACCCTCGGAGCTGGGGCAACCGCGATGGCGGTCGGCCTCGCCCACGAGGACCGGCGACGCCAGGCGATCCTGACCGGACTGGTGGCGGCGGCCGCCGTCGGGTTCGGCACGACGATCCTGGTTCCCGATCTGGACACGACGGTGAGCGGGCTGGCGCTCGGTGTCGTGCTGCTGCCGATCTGGGTGATCACGATGAGTGCGGCGGGCACGGCCTCGACGGTGGATCAGTCGCAGACCGTGCCGGCGCTCTCCCCGGTCCTCTCCGATGAGGTGGCACGGTGACGGCAGCCGACGACCCACCGGGGTCGAGGCACTTCATGGGTTCCCGGCGAGTTCGGCCACCGAGTCACCCACCGCTCCGTGGGACACGTCACCCTGCGCTCGGGCGAGATCTTCCAACAGCAGGTTGAGGTCGTCGATCGGGGCCTGGATCTGATCACCGGTGACCTGATCGACCTCAGGCGTGTCGACGGTGCCGACCGTGCCGGCGTCGGCGGTCGACAGCCCGCTGGTGAGGCTCGGCCGGCTGATGAAGACGATCTCCTCCACGTCTCCGGCGACGCTGAGATCGAGCACCCGACCGGTGACCCGGTCGGTGTGCGCACCGGCGTTGCCCTCGATCAGGCTGATCTTGGTGCCCGAGACCGACTCGACCATCAGGGTGTGACTGAGCGACCCGGCGGCGAAGCTGTTGGGGTCGGCCACCCCTCGGCGGACGATCAGGAGATCACCCGGCTGGGGCCGGACGCGATCGGTCATGAACTGGGTGGCCAGCTGCTCGGCGGTGTGCGTGGTGTCGGCCCCGGACGCGACCGCGCTCAGTGATTCCCGCAGACCGACGAACGGGTTGTCGGCGGCGGTCGCGTGCTGGCTCCGGTTCGTGCCCACGAACGCCCCGCCCTGCGCGGTGTCGTAGTTGAGCAGGATGTCGGTGAACTCGCTGGGGTTGGCCACCTTGTAGCCGGAACCGGCGCGCACTCCCGGCCCGAGGATCGTCTCGAGCGCCGTGGTGGCGAACCGACTGCACCAGGCGCTGCCGCCGCCGTAGTCGTCGACCATCGGGCCGTGGTTCTCGCTGGACTCCCACGAGCCGCCGCGGTGCAGGGTGGTGCCCAACAGGTACTCCATCCGGGCAGCGCCGGCAGCGGCCCGGCCGAGCAGGCGGACCTTCTCCGCTGTGTCGGGCTGGGTCTGCTGCCGGAAGCGGCGGATCAACGCCGGGTACGTCGCCAGCTGCGCACGCGACCAGGTGATCAGCGCCTCGACCGCCGTCCGTCGAGTCGCCGCGTTCGTGGCCGTCCGGACGCCGGCTTCCAGAGCGCCGAAACCGGTGTGTCGGCGTACGGCCTGCTGACGGCGCACTTCTCGCCGGTTCATCTCGGCCGTCTGGCGGTCGGCGTCGTCGGTGAGCCCGGGCAGCAGCCGGTCGATGGCGGCGAGGGTGTCGGTGAGCTCGGTGTCGGTCAGCACCTCGAACACCGGACGGTCGAGGCAGGTGCGGGTCAGACTGTGATCACTCGGGACGGTGCGCTGCACGACCTGGCTGGCGGCGACGTTGCCAGCGGCTGTCTGCAGCTGCAGGAGCCCGGTGCTGTCCCACCGCCGGACAGGACGGAGGCTCACCTCGGCCGAGGGCTCGCCGGCCGTGGATCGCGCAGGAGTCGGAGGCGTCGGTCTGCGGATCAGCCGATCTCGTGCCATCGACCGACACTACGTCGCGGACGCAGCGAGCGCACCGGTCTCCAGGCCCCCCGAACGGTCCACACGGTCTGCCCGAAGGTGCACTGGGCAGACGCCGGTTCGGCCCAGCGGGCGCGGCCCATCGGCAGGTATCAGTCACCCTCGCGCGTCGCTCATCGTCTCAGTACTCCGCCATGGGGGCTGGGGTGTGGAAGCAGGAGGCGGCGATGGCCGGCAATCTGTATCACTTGACGGTGCCACTCGATCTGAGCGACATCCAGGACAAGCGTGATGACGATCGGGTCAAGGTCGTCGCTCAGGCAGCCGACGAGACCATCGTCAGCACCGTTTCCACGGTCGCGGAACTCGTGGCGAAACCCGTGCGCCTGACGTTCACGGCTCATCCGGGCACGGTCCGGGTCGCTGTCGGTCCGGCCGAGGCGGAGGACCGCCAGCTGCTCGATGGTGACACCGTGCACAAGCTCGTGCCCTCTCGGATGTGGGACGACGTCACCAGGATCCATCTCGCGCCGATCAAGATCGGCCCCTGGTACTGGGGTTGGTGGAGGCGTTGGTGTCGCACGATCACCGTCACCGGGAGACTGATCTGCCCGGACGGTCGGCCGGTGCCCGGAGCCACAGTGTGCGCGTACGACATCGACTGGTGGTTCATCTGGTCCAGCAAGCAGCTGGCCGGCTGCACGACGACCGCCGCCGACGGCAGCTTCACCCTCACCTTCACCTGGTGTTGCGGTCTCTACCCGTGGTGGTGGTGGTTCCAGACCCGCCCGTGGATCCTGGACGACGACCTCGCACGGCTTGTCCAGCGGCATCTCGCGTCCGACCTCCGCTATCGGCTGGACCCTCCGACAGCGCTGCCGTCGTTGTCGGTGTTCCAGACCCTGCTGGATCAACGGCGCGGCCTGCTCGGTTCCCGGCCGATGCTGTTGTCGGACCTGGATCCGGAGAAGGTCGAGTCAGCGAGGCAGGTCCTGGTCAAGAAGCTGCCCGCAGCGGACGAGCTGGCGAAGCTCCAGATCTGGCCGTGGGCACCGTGGGCGCCGTGGCGCGACTGCTCGCCCGATCTGGTGTTCAGCGCCACCCAGGACTGCGGTGACGGACAGTCCGTCGTGCTCAGTGAGGGCCCGGCGCAGACCCGTTGGGACGTGCCCGATCAGCTCAGCGTCACGCTCGTCGCCAACGAGAACGCCTGTTGCCGTCCCGACGGTGGCGACGATGACTGTCTGATCGTGGACGAGGTCTGCTCCCATGCCATGCACCACGTCGCCGGCAACCTGGGGGCACCGGCGGCGCCCGCCGCAGTGGACGGCTACCTGATCACGAACACCGACGGGGCCGACCAAGAGCTCGACATCCCCTTCGGCGGCTCGGTGCCGGTGTATCAGAACCCGAGCGACCTGGTCGGCGTCGACTACTACGCCTTGGAGCACTCCACCGATGGTGGGGTGACCTGGCTGCCGTTGCCCGCCGGAGCCTCGCCTGCCTTCGTCCGGAGCTGGATGGTCTTCACACCCACGTTGGGCACCGGACTGGAATCGTTCACACCAACCGTCGTCGGTGCCTACCACGTGTACGAGACCCGCCGGCACTTCCAGGACACGCACTACGGCGACTGGGACCCGGTGGGCGACCGGTTCTGGCTGTCCACCAACTACAACCTGCTGTCCGCCATCGACTCGACGACGCTGAGCGACGGCCTGCATCAGTTCCGAGTGGTGCAGTTCACCGAGACCGCGCCCGGAGAGTTCACGGGTCCAGAGCCGGTGCTGGGTTGTGACAGGGAGACTCCGGCATCGTTCGAGCTGGTCATCGACAACCGGGTGATCTCGCCGATCGGGCACGACCCGTCGCACAACTGCGGGGCAGGTGTGCACACGTGCACCACCGAGCCGGACACACACATCCTGTCGGTTCGCGTGGACGGCGTCGAGGTCGGGCCGTGCGACACGATCAAGCAGAGCGATGGCAAGGTCGAGATCGACTTCCTGGTCACCGATCCGGACGGTCACCTGCTCTCCTACGGTCTGTCCAGTCACTACGGGAACTCAGGGTTCGTCGACCTCACCGCGATCGGGACGGTGGTCTGCCTCAGCGGTGGTCCGGACGCACGGACCTATGCCGAGGCCCTCGCGCTCGGTGCCACGCGTCCGGTGTGGAATGGTGGGAAGTTCCGGCTGACGGTGCCTGCGCACGAGGCATTCCCCGTTCCGTGCTGCTACCTGCTCCGCCTCGAGGCCTACAAGCGGACGCTGGAGAGCTGCACGCAGGATGTCCGCAACGTCAGTGAGATGACCCTGGGAATCGGGGTGTGAGATGGGTTGCTGCGGCAGCAGCCGGACATCCTGGACGACCGGTGCACATCGTGACTGGGGAAGCTCATCGCCAGCAACCGTGAGGCTGCGCTGGCGTCGCCGGGTGACAGCGTCGGTGACCGGACCCGGCACGAACCGGACCTATCACGTCTCGGCGGAGCGACCGGTTCTGGACGTGGACATCCGGGATGCGGGCGGTTTGGTGGCGACCGGCTTCTTCGAACGACATGGCTGACTCGATGGTCACCCGCGTCCAGGATGATCCTGCAGGCCTGGTGATCGGGATGCTTGTCACCTGGCGGGTATCGCATCTGCTGGTCGAGGAGGACGGGCCGGGTCACGTGCTGACCCGGCTCCGCCGGGTCGCCGAGTCCACGCCCTTGGTCGGCATGCTGGACTGCTTCGGATGCACGTCGATCTGGGTCGGCGCAGTCACCAGTCTCGTGGTCCAGGGACGACGTGCCCGAGTCGTGGACGTCGCGGTCGGCGGACTCGCGATGTCGGGCGCCGCGTTCATCGTGCAGAAGTTGATCACCCAGCGCGATGCGCCGGACTGGCTCCCAGAGCCGCCGATCGACTCGCCCTTGATCACGGTGCACCATTGAGCCAGACGCCCAGCCGGACCGACTGCCCGGCCGGGCAAGACCGGTCACCCGACATGCCCACCGTGCTGGCCTACCACTTCTGGAGCCGCCCCACCTGATCGGCACCGGTCGGCACTGCCGACCAGCCAGACCCATCCCGCCTCGGTCAGGTGGTGCGGTCGAGGATCTGGTGGACCAGATCGATGGTGGTCTGCGGGTGCAGGAAGGCGAACCGTCCGACCGTCTCGCCTTCCCACTTGGTGGGCGGGATGAACGCCACCTGGTCTTCGTGCAGGCTCGCCGCCCACGCGTCGTAGTCGGCCGGCTCCCAGCCGACTCGACGGAACAGCACCACTCCCAGGTCGGGCTCTCGGATCAGCTCGAGCTGAGGTGCGGTCTTGATGAGTGCCGCCGTCTTCCGGGCCAGGTCCAGGGCGATCTCGATCGCCTGGCGGTAGGCGTCGACACCGTGTACGGACAAGGAGAACCACAGGGGCAGCCCACGCGCTCGCCGGGTCAGGTGGTAGGCGTAGTCCGTCGGGTTCCACTCCCCCTCGGAGGTGTGGATGACGTCGAGGTAGGACGCATCCTGGGTGTGGGTCGCCCGCGCCAACGCCGGTTCTCGATAGATCAGTGCGCAGCAGTCGAACGGCGTGAAGAACCACTTGTGCGGGTCGAGGATGAACGAGTCGGCCTGCTCGAGCCCCACGTACTTGTCTCGCACCGAACGCGCGAAGATGGCCGAGCCGCCGTAGGCGCCGTCAACGTGGAACCACCAACCGTTCTCCTTCGCGATCGCGCCGACCCCGGCGAGATCGTCGATGATGCCGGCGTTGGTGGTCCCCGAGGTGCACACGATCGCGGCGACATCGCTGACGTCCTCCTGGGCGTCGAGCGCCGCTCGGACAGCTGTCGCAGTCATGCGATGATCCGGCGTCTCGACCATGAGCGCATCCATCTCCAGCAACCGCAGGGTGTTGGAGATCGAGGAATGGGCATCGCTGCCGACCACCACGCGCCAGCGCGTGGGACCAGAGGACCCCGCCCGGCTCTTGGCGGTCTCGCGCGCGGTCGCGAGTGCTGACAGGTTGCCCGCCGACCCACCGGACACGAAGCACCCGCCGGCGCCGTCCGGCAGTCCGGCCTCGTCGGCGATCAGACGCAGCACGGTGTTCTCGGCGGCGATCGCCCCGGACGCTTCGAGCCAGGAGATGCCCTGGATGGACGCACAGGACACCAGCATGTCGAACAGCAGGCTCGCCTTGGTCGGGGCGGCCGGGATGAAGCCGAGGAAGCGGGGACTGTCGGCGGAGATGATGGTCGGGGCGATGACCGAGGAGTAGATGCCGAGCACCTCGTCCGGCGGGCGCCCCCGGTCGCGGATCACGCCGTCCAGCACCGCATAGAGCTCAGGCGCCGTGCGGGTGCCCTTGTCCAGCGGAACCGGCTCCATCCGCAGCCGGTTCTCCGCATAGGCGAGGACGCTGCGGACCATCTGCTCCGTGGCTTGATCGACCGTGTGCACTCAGTCCTCCTTGGTGTCCGCGATCAGGCCCACGTGCTCGTGTCGACCCAGGTGGGAGTGCCTGATGCTGTAGGTGAAGTACCAGATCAAGGCGACGGTCACCCAGAGCACGAAGACGAGCAGGGTGACCGGGCGCAGGTCCTTGATGATCCACAGGCAGCCGAGCGCCGACAGGATCGGCACGACGGGATAGCCGGGAACCTTGAAGCTGCGCGGCAGTTCGGGTTGCCGCTGACGCAGGATGATCACGGCCAGGGAGACGACGAAGAACGCCACGAGCGTGCCGACGCTGGTCATCTCGGCCAGGAAGTTGATCGGGATGAATCCCGCCAGGGCCGCGATGACGGCCGAGACGATGATCGTGTTGGCGATGGGGGTCCTGGTCCGTGCGCTGACCTTGTGGAACAGCTCGGGGATCATCCCGTCGCGCGCCATCGCGAACAAGATCCTGCTCTGTCCGTAGATGACGACCAGGGTCACGCTGAAGATCGACACCACCGCTCCGGCGGCGAGAACGGTGCCCGGCCACGACGACCCCGTGATGTTCTCGAGCATCTGGGCCAGACCTGCCTCCTGGCCCTCGAAGTCGGCGAACGGCTGGGCCGCGACGGCGACCAGCGAGACCATGACGTACAAGCCTGTCACGACCACCAGGGCGATCATGATCGCGATCGGCATCGTCCGGTGCGGGTTCTTCACCTCCTCTCCCGCCGTGGACACCGCGTCAAGGCCGATGTAGGAGAAGAAGATGATGCCGGAGGCGGCGGTGATGCCGCTGAGCCCGAAGGGGGCGAAGTCAGCCAGGTTGTTCGTGTTCCAACCGGTGATCCCGATCAGGATGAACATGATCAAGACGCCGATCTTGATCAGCACCATGACGGTGTTGACTTTCGCCGACTCGCTGGCGCCACGGACCAGCAGCAGGCAGCACATCGTGATCAACAAGATCGCCGGCAGGTTGATCAACCCGCCCTGCTCCGGTGCCTGGGACAACACCTCGGGGATCTGGAAGCCGAAGAGATTGTCCAGCAGCTGGTTCAGATACTGCGACCAGCCCACCGCCACGGCGGCCCCGGAAACCCCGTACTCCAAGAGAAGACAGGCTCCGACGATGATGGCCGGCAGCTCACCGAGCGTCGCGTACGAATAGGAGTAGGAGGAGCCGGAGACGGGCACGGCTCCAGCGAGCTCTGCGTAGCAGACCGCGGTGAGCCCGGCCACGATCCCGGCGATGACGAAGGACCAGACGACCGCCGGGCCGGCGACCGGCACGGCCTCGGCCAGCACGAAGAAGATACCGGTGCCGATGGTGGCTCCGACACCGAACATCGAGAGCTGGAACAAGCCGATGGAGCGCGCCAGCTCACTCGCGCCCGTCTCACTGCCGGACTCGGCTTCCATCTCGACGATGGGTTTGCGACGCAGGAGGGTCGATCTGAGTGTGGACATGCCGTTCCTCCCACTCCGGGCTCCGATGCCCAGCCGCTAGAGACGATGAACACAAGAATTCGCGCTCAACCCACTTCGCGTGCGGCCAGATCCTCCCAGGTTTCCCGTCGCACGACAAGATGTGCGTCACCGCCCGCCACGAACACCACCGGCAGCCGACGGTTGCCGTTGTAGTTGTTGGCCATCGTGAAGCAGTACGCCCCCGTGACCGGGACCGCGATCAGATCCCCGCGTCGGGGACGGTCGAGGGTGACGGGGTCGATGAGGACGTCGCCGCTCTCGCAGTGTCGCCCCACCAATGACACCGTCTCGGGGTCGGTGGGCTGGAGCCGGTCGGCGACGCCCGCCTCGAACCGCTGCGCGAACAAGGCGACTTCGAGGTTGTCCCCCATGCCGCCATCCACCGCGACGAAGGTCTTCGCGTTGCGCTTGACGGTGACCACCCGGTAGATCGTCGCGGCGGCGCTGGCCACCATGCTCCGGCCGGGTTCCACGATGATCTGAGCCTCCGACGGCAGGTGCTGTCGCGCGGCCGCGACCAGGGCGTCGAGGTAGGTGCCCACCGATGGCGGGTCGTCGGCCCAGGTGTAGCGGGCTCCGAGGCCACCACCCAGGTCGTAGATCGGAAACTGACCGAGGGCAGCCAGGGGCGCGACGGCGGCCGCCAACGGCTCCGGATCCAGGATCTGAGAGCCGACATGGGCATGGACACCTCGCATCCGCACCCGGCTGCTGCCCCGGATGCGCCCGATCAGCTCGTGGGCCTGCTCGGGCGTGACGCCGAACTTGGACCCCAGGTGTCCGGTGAGCACGTGCTGGTGGGTGTCGGCCGTGATGCCCGGGATCACGCGGATCAGCACATCCTGCACCGACCCCGCCGGGACGAGCTCCTCCAGTCGGTCGATGTCGTCCGGGCCGTCCACCACCACCAGCCCGACACCGTTTCGCACCGCCATGGTGAGTTCCTCGTCGCTCTTCGCGTTGCCGTGAAGGACGATCAGGGAGGGGTCCACCCCCGCACGGAGGGCGCTGAGGATCTCACCCCCACCGGCGACATCGAGGCCGAGACCTTCCTCGACCATCACCCGCTGGACGGCGGTGCACGGGAACGACTTCGAGGCGAAGACGACGCGTGAGTTCGACCACCGCCGGGTGAGCTCCGTCCGATACTCGCTGGCCCGGGCGCGCAGGGCATCCTCGCCGACCACCAGGACGGGGGTCCCGAACTCGTCGGCCACGTGATCGACTCGACACCCGCCGATCGTGAGCATGCCATCGGCGTCACAGCCGCTGCCCGCTGGAAACAACTCGAGGAGCTGACTCACGCTCCTGATCTTGGCGAATCACGGACGACCAGGCAAGAGACGGGGTGAGGCGACTGTCACCCGCAGGCGGCTTGTGCGGCCGACCGGTGCACTGTCTAAGCGATCGGCTGCACAGGGGGTTGTCAGAGCCAGACGCGACAGTGACCGCGCCACGCCCCGGGTCGGTCGGTCGGTCGGTCGGTCGCGTGATGGTGATGAGGGGGTGGCCGCGATGAAGATCTCATGAATGGGCCCGCAGCCTCGGCGACCCCAACGGCGCACCGGCCGCTTACGGCGTGCCTTCGCGAGATTCCGCTGCCGTTTCCGCGGTTGTCGATGCTGGCTCGTTCAGGCCACGGAACACACCTGCCGCGACGGCTGCCTCCCGTCGTACGTCGGCATCGGTCGCCTTCTCGGCAAGCTCACGCACCTCAGCCCAGAGCTCGGGCCAGTCCAGGTAGGTGGCGAGCAGCACCAGCACACTCTGCGCGTCGGCATCTTCGGCGGCGGCGCGAATCGCCAGGGCAGCTGCCGCGCCCCGATCGTCAGCCCGCGCGCTGAGCAGGGCAGCCGGCAGAGCAGAGGCGGGAGCACCCGCGGCGAACGACCGCTCCAGGTCGGCCAGGGCATCCGAAGCGGATCGGATGGGCAGCATCGTGGACGCCGCGTCGGCCAGAGCTGAGGCCAGCGGGCCCCGGATCACCAGATACCGAAGATCGACGAGATCGTCGTCCAGGTACGAGATGGTGGTCTCCTCGTCGATGCCCACGTACTGGTCTTCGTAGGGCCGCTTCTTGCTCGCCGGCCAGTGTGCGGCGAGCAACCACTCGAGATCGAGCGCCGCGTCCTCCACCATCTCGGCGTCGACACCGGCGGCGAGGACGAGCCGGATCGGACCGGTGTCTGGTGTTTCCATTGCTTTCCGTCCTCACGCCCGGCCGAAGAATTCACGAACCATCCGCCGAACGGCGTCGCCGAGCGCCTGGGCGCTGAGCCCCACCAGTCCTTGCTGGCGCTGCAGACGCACCGTAACCCACATCGTGGCCAGCTCGGTCTCGCGCCTCTCGAGCTCCTGCCGGTTGCGCCGACGCGTCTCCAGGGTGTCCTCCGACGGATCGTTCGCCGCCGGAGGTCGGGCGATCCGCGAATCCTGCGGGTTGAGCTCCATGGCTGCGCGCTCCGCGCCCTTCATCGACATAGGGAACATTCCGCGGCCTCCGGTCCGGGGGTCAGCGCCTCCGGGTTCATGCCCAGCAAAGGCGTCGGTGAACGACATGTGGCCACTCTCGACGAGATCGATGGTCATCGCGGCGTGCGCAACGTTGCGCCGGTTGCGATGCGACTCACGACCGAACATCAACCAGGACATGTCGCTCAGCAGCTGGGCCTGCTGCGAATTGAACGATCGCGGTGCCACACCGGTCTGCAGGAAGGTCCGGACATGGCCGGCCATGGCGACGTCTGAGATGCCGGTGGCCCGGAGGTCACCAGCAATCTCAGGATAGGTGCCCACGCCGGTGACGAAGGCGCTCGTCGGACCAGGACTGAACCAGGCTGGCGAGCGCCGCTCGCCGGTCTGTAGGTCGGGTCCGGTGTCGCTGCCGTGAACGCCGGTCTGCTGCCGACGTGGCCACGCCCGGCCCGGTCCTTCGTTGCGTAGCTGCTGGGTGGCAGCGCCCCAGCCCTCGCCGCCGGCCACGTTCATCCGGTTCGGGTCGTCACGCACCTGGCCGCGCAGCGAGCGGAGCCGCTGCCTCACCTCCGGGTCCCGGAGGGTGTCGCGGACGGCCTGGTTCACCACCTGCCGTATTCGCTCTGGCGTCAGCACCTGCGCATTGCGCACTTTGCGGCGTGGGTTGACGGTGGCCCAGATCTCGGCGTTGGCGCCGCTACGGTTCAGCACGAGTGACGTCAGACGGTAACGCAACTTCCAGAACAACAAGCGGGCCCGGAGCCCCAGACCGGTCACGCCACGCGTCAGCAACTGGTCGACCTGCGGTTGGATCGCTGCGACCGCGCGGTTGAGCCGTTCCTCGAGCCGGTGCTGCCGATCCCCGGGCCGTTCACGCCCGCGTCGACGGTCACGCCGGCGCCGGAAACGGTCGCGCACACCCCTCAACCGATCGCCGATGCGGCGGCCCAACCTGCGCGCGGCACCGCTGATCCGACGGCCGACCCGGCGAAGCGAGGCACCGATCCGCTGGGCGATCGACCGGATCCGGCCGCCGATCCGACTGGCTCCGCGGGCGAGGCGGGCCAGCAAGAAGTTGGAGACGAAATCGATCACCGCGACCGCAGCCGCCGCGACCGCTTCGGCGAACGGCGGCCCACCGGACCCAGACTTCACCGCCTTCAGGAACGCGATGAACCGTTCGATCGCCTGCAGGATCCGACTCACGGCACCCCAGGCGGCCTGTAAACCCTGGATGATGGCCAGCACCGCCCCGGCCGCCGGCACGATCATCGACGCAAGCTTCTCGATCAGAATGGCAACCAGGGCCGGCGGGATCGCCTGCTTGATCCCTTCCCACGCCATCCGACCGATCGCTGCGAGGGTGACTCCGCCTCGGCTGAGCAGATTCCAGACCGCGCGGCCCAGGCCGAGCACCTGCTCGACCTTGTCGTTGAACCACCGCTGGATCGCCCCCTTCAGCGCCACCCAGAGGTGGTTGCGGATACCGTCCATCACCGCCGCACCGAGGTTTCGCAGCCAGCCCCCAGGGTTCGCCGCGACATCACGAGCCACCGCCATGAACGCCCCCAGCGCCTGGAGTGCTGACCGGGCGGCAGAGATCGCGCCACGGACAGCCGTGGCGACGGCACTGACGGCGGCGTTCAGCCCCGCCTCCAGTCCCGACAGCATGGCCGTCAGCGCCCGCCCCAGCAGCCCGATCGCCGCACGGACGCCAGCCTTGAGGCCCTCGGCCAGCCGGTTGACTGCAGCCTCAGCGCGGCGCACGGCGGCCCGGATGGCATTGCGGAACCGCTCGCGCAGGGAGGGAAATGCGGCCAGGACCCGGTCGCCGATCGCGGTCAAGACCGAACCGGCCAGCTGGATGGCAGCCACGACCGCCTGACGGGCCCGTTCGATCACAGCCGTGGCCAACTGCTGCGCCCGTTCGATCGCGGTACGGACCGCTTGGCGGGCGCGTTCGAACGCGGCGGCGATGCCCTGCTTGATCTTGTCGAAGAGCGCCGTGGCCTTCGACGCCACCCAACCCAGGAAACCACCGCTGCTCTGCGACTGCGCCTCCGACCGCTCGCGTGCTGCCTCCCGCTCACCTTCGGCTCTGGCTTGCGCCGCCTCCTGCTCACCCTGGGCGTGAGCCTGGGTCGCCTCGGCGTCGGCCCGCGCCGACTCCCCGGCGATGGTGCTCGAGGCTTGCGCAGTCGCGGACCGCGCCTCGGTACGGGCATCGGCAACCAACCGCAGCTGTTCGGACCGCCACTGCTCGCGCTGGCGGGTCGCCTCCGACCGCACTTCCGTGTACTCGGACCCTTGCGCCTGCGCATGCTGTTGCTCCAACGCCCCGATCTCACCCGCCGACTGCGCGCGTTGAGCGTTCTCCTGTTCGGCGTGCTGCTGGCGCGCTGCGGTCATCGCCCCGGATGCTGCGACCGCCGCCGCAGGCAGCGCACCTGCCTGCTGCTGCTCCACCACCGCGTCGACCGCCGGGTTCATCCCGTCCGCATCCTCCGGTCCCGCGGCAGGTCCAGCGGTGCCGGGACCGGCAGCCGCGGCCGGTGGTGATTCGGCCTGAAGCGTCTCGACTGCCACAGTCGGACGGACCGCGTTCTCTCCGAGCGGCTCGACTGCATCCTGTGCGCCCTCCGCCGCCGCCCGACCCACCCCGTCCTCCACCCGGCTGTGCTGGGCGCCGACCTGTCCCGGGTTGGCGTCTCCGACCAGCGGTACACGAGGAGCCGGTCCAGCCGTGACTCGGGTGCCCGGGTCGGAGGCGGGAAGCCTTCCGATGGAGGAGGCCAGGTCATGGGCAGCGTCGCCGCTGAGGACGCTGTCCGGTCCGGTAGGCAGGGCTGGCAGGAGAATCCGGGCCGCAGCCGGCGGCGACGGCGGGGGTAACGGCGGCGGTGCCGGCACCGGACGGGATGAACCCCCAGGCACCTGCGCCACCGGCGTCGGCGTCCGATTCGCATCGGGCACCGAGTCCGACGCCGCCGTGGCCGCCGACTGCCCGATGAGCGGCGTGTGTGCCGGTGGGGCAGTCACCAGCCGCGACTGCTCTCTCAAGACGGCCCGGGTAGCCGCCGCCTCCACCCCTGACACGGTCGCCGCCATCTGCGTGGGTCGCAGTCCCGCCAGCGAGGCCATCGCCTGCTCGGGCGGCGTAGCGGCGACATCGGGCACGGTCGGACGAGGTGGATCCTCGATCGCGGCACCGCCACCTCCACCACTTCCCGCCGGTTCGGCGCCGCCCTCCGCTGCCGGCTCCTCCACTTCGGCCTGAGCTCCAGCCGCGACCTCGGCCTGGACTGACTGCTGGGCCGGGTCCGCTCCTCCGGCACCCGTTGCGTCCGCGGTATCCGTTGCGGGCTCGGTCGCCCCGTCGGACTCGGTCGACGTCGCCCACGGTGCGCCGCCCTCCGCCGCCGGACCGTCTTTGGCGGCGGCATCGGTTGGAGGAGTGACGTCAGCCCCGGCCTCCTGCGCCGCCGTCTCCTGCGCCGTCGGTTCCGGGGGAGAAGGCTCGCTCCCAGCTGGTTCTCCAGGCGGAGCGCCGGATTCGACGTGCTGATCCAGGGCCTCGAGCTCGCGGTCGCCCAGACCAGGCGCTGGTGGATCGGGCGCCTCCTCACCGGAATCAGCCGCAGACTCGGCGGGCGGAGAGACACCACTTGCTGCCGCCGGGGCGGGCTCAGCCACTGCTGGAACCACGGGTGCCTCGGGGATCGCAACCACAGCGACCGGGCTTGTTCCCGTTGCCGTCGCGGCACCTGGCGCAGCAGCCGACGGGGTCGCCCCCGACGGTGTGGCACCGGCCGACGGACGCCCCGGCAGTGCCCGGGTCGCGGCACGAAGGACCGACCGGGCGGCCGACCCGACAGATGGCGCGTCCTGCATCCGTTCGGCCGAACGGACCACCGGTTCCCGACCGTTCTTGCTCCCTCGTTCCGGAGCTGCGGCCCGCCCCTCCACGAGCACGGCGACCGTCGCGTTTCCGACGGCCTGCTGGAGTCGCGTGATGTGTGGTGCCCTGACAGACCCAGTCATCCGGACCGCCAGCGACCCCGCGTCCGCATCGACCGGCGTCGGCTTCGCCGGTGCCGAGGTCTGCAGCGGATGGGAGCGCTCAAGGGCTCGCCCCGACCCACCGTCGACCTCCAGGTCTTGGCCCGGCCCGGCCACTGATCAACCGAGCTGTGACAGTTGGCCGAGAGCCTGCGGTGCGCGACCGTGCACTCCGACGACCGACTCAACAGCGACAACGGCGCGCAAGCGATTCCACCAGGTATCGAACACCGGGCGCGCACACAGAGGCAGAGGCGAATGGCCTTTACCGGCACCGGCATCGCTTCGATGTCTGCGGTCTGTTGCAGCTGACCAATTCGGAGGAATCGGTCTGCACGACAGGACAGATCGGTTGAAAGGGAATGCGCTGTTCGGCCAGTTCCCAGGATCGTCGCAGTGGCAGCGTGACATATGACGAAGAATCACCTGGCTGCTTTCGATCCTGGAGCGACCGCTCACAATCACAGTGGCTGTTGAGTGCTCATCGTGGCAAGAGTCATTGTCATCTGCGGTCTCGTCAGCCACGCACGCTGCCCGAAAAAATTCCCGATCAGGCAGCCCTGGTCCGAACTGCCCCACCGGGCAGACATCGAGAGGCGGCGACGCGCAACAGGTCGAGGCAGGACAGTGGTTCGCCTCGAGTGACACAGGACGTCGTGTCGCCGACTGACCACCCAGCCGAGATTGTCGCGATCACCACAACCGTGGGTAACCCTGCAACGAGGCCAGTCGTCACACCCTGCCACGAACCGACGGCGGTGCTCGCCGACCCGATCGCGCCAACCGGTCGGGGGGATCGATGGATCGACGCTCAGCAGCAGGCGTTCTGACGCCGTGCTGATGACCTCCTCGCATCGTTGGTAGGAGCCGGCCACGTCCGTGGTCGGCGCAGCCCAGCGGTCCACCGATGACCGCCCACCAGAAGGAGCACGACATGCCCACTCTCAACCTCACGAAGCTGGAGTGCAAGAAGAAGCGAGACCCGATCGGCAAGGACGAGATCGACATCTACGTCTCCGTCGACGACGGCAGCGAGGCGTTCCTGTCGGGGCCGTACTTCCTCGACAAGTCGAAGAACGACGACGAGGTGACGCCCAGCGCCACCAAGGCCTTCACCGAGAAGATCCGGATCAGGCTCAAGGAGCGCGACGGCGAGAAGGGCGGCAACAACGACCTGGATCTCGGCAGCAAGACCGTCTACCAGGACGAGAAGCACAACACGACGTACGCGCACAACTTCACCGCGAACAACGGGCGCGTCGAGTACACGCTGAGCTACAAGATCACCTGACGAGGCGCAGGCCGGCGGCGCCAGACCTTCTGGTGGCCGCCGGCCTCTCGGAGTCGCAGGGAATGTCCGTCGTGATCAGCTGCCAGCGGATCTCCCAGCGCCCGCTGCGAACGACGCCGTCCGTGGACCAGGGCCGGTCGTCCAGCAGCGGCGGCGAAAGAGTTGTGTTCGTCCCTCGCCGTAGCGTCGGAATGGTCCGAACTGGATCCTCCTGGAAGTCACCATGCCCGCGACCGCAACCGAATCCCTCGCAGAGCTGCACATCGAGATCACCCGTCGGCGACGCCTTGGCGCCGTCGTGATGAGTGCGCTCGTCCTGGTTGCCGGGGTGGCGGTCTGGCGCTTCACCTCCATGATCGGCGAGAACACCGGCGCGGCCGTCGGCCTCTTCGTCGCGAGCATCGGTTTGACCTTCTTCTTCCCGGCCCTGCAGACCTCTCTGCAGCCCAGCACACGGTCGCGACCATCGTCGTCCACGAACAACGGTGTGGGGCGCACAACCGCCAACCCGTCGGGCAGGTCGTCGCGAGGACTCAGCAGGCACGCGTCCCCTCGGCGCGAGGGAACTGAGCGTCCAGCGTGAGCATCGTGCTGCCCCCGCCGTCGATGGCCAGGTGTTGGCCGTCCGATCGCACCCACGGACGCTGCTCCGGATCCATAGAGAAACCCCGCCGGTCGAAGCATCAGGGTGCGCTCGACGGTGTGGCCCACCAGGATCTCGCAGAGCTGCACGGACCCGGACCCGGCGTCGATCGGCACGGTCGCCAGCCGGACTCCACGGCCAGCAGGTCAGCGATGCGATACCTGATGCGGTACCAGTCGATGACGCCGGGCTCGATGATCGTGATCTTGCTCATGGTGATGATCGTGCGTCTGCTCTTCGGCGGCGATGGTGGCGACAACCAACCAGGAGGGCCGACCAGAATCTGTGACAATCCTGCTCGCGGTCGGAGCCGGCGTGCCCGATCGGGCAGATCTTTCTGCCCCGGCGAGGCCACCGCCGTCCGTTGGTTTTACGTCGGTCGGCTGACTGACTGGTGCCATGGCCGAGCGTCGCGCGCCCGACGCGGCGCCGGAGAGTGCGGAACGAGCCCCACGCGGGCGAGAACCGCAGCTCGTGCCGGCCGTGGTCGGCACGGTCGGCGCGTCGCGGCGGCCCACGGTGGCACCTCACCCTCTTCTTGCCCTGCAGCGTACGGCTGGAAACGCCGCCGTCGCGTCGATGCTCACCGGGCGCAGCGGGGCCGGACCGCCTCTGCCTTCGCGGCTCGCGCCGTCCACTGACCTGGAGCCAGCGGCTGGTCCTGCCGACGCGCTCGACGGCGAGCACGGCCCGCCGCTCGCCGACGCCGCGGTCGGTGGCGGTGGCGGCGGTGGCGGCGGTGGCGGCGGTGGCGGCGGTGGCGGCGGTGGCGGCGGTGGCGGCGGTGGCG